>NZ_JBVIJE010000032.1:17834-95573 GCF_055581585.1 Streptomyces sp. NPDC031426 | reverse complement strand
TCCTCCCCCCTCACGAAAGGAAGGGGGGCGCCCCCCCCCCCCCCCCCCCCCCCCCCCCCCCCCCCCCCCCCCCGCCGCCGTACTCACATCACGGGGTCACGGGGTCACCCCCGCCAGCCCCCGTTTCCGTTCCCGTTGGTTCCGCCGTTCGTCTGCCCCTGGATGAAGTTGCCCGGGAGGGAGAAGGTCGGTGCCGGGGTGGCGCCGCCGATCGTGCCACCCGTGGTGCCGCCGTTGACCGTGCCGCCGTCAGCCGCGCCGCCGTCCGTCAGTCCGCCGATCAGTCCGCCGATCCCGCCCGTGCTGGTCCCGTTGTTGCCCCCGTCGGTCCCCCCTTGTCCTTTTCCCTGACCATCCCCCTTCTTGTGGTCGTCGGGGATGTTGATCAGGTTGAAGTCCTCCACGGGTTTGCCGGTCAGCGCGCCGGTCATCATGTCGCGCCAGATGGGGCCGGGGACCTGGCCGCCGTAGACCTTCTCGTTGTAGACGCCGCCGATGGTGATGTTCTTCATCTGGCGCTTGTGGGCCGGGTCGCCGACCCAGACCGCGCCCGCCATGTTGGGGGTGTAGCCGACGAACCAGGCCGCGTAGCGCTCGTCCGTCGTACCCGTCTTGCCCGCGCTCGGGCGGTCGCCGAGGCCGGCCTGCTGACCCGTGCCGTCCTCGACCACGCCCTTGAGGATCGTGCTGATGGTGTCGGCGGTCTTCTCCGACATCGCGCGCGAGCAGGTCGACTTGGGCACCTGGAGGGACTTCTCCGCGCTGCCGACCTTCTGCGTGATCGACTCTATGGCGATCGGGGTGCAGTACATGCCGCGCGAGGCGAAGGTGGCATACGCGTTCGCCATCGTCAGCGGCGACATCTCCTGGGTGCCCAGCGCGATGGAGGGGGCCTGGTCGATGGCCCGGCCGTCCGCGCGCCGCACGCCCATCCTGTTCGCCATGTCGGTGACGGGGCAGATGCCGATGTCGCTGATCAGCTGCACGTAGTAGGTGTTGACCGACTTGGCGGTCGCCTCCTTCATGCCGTACGGGCCGTGCTCCGACTCGTTCTCGTTCTGCAGCTTGGCGGGGTTGTTCGGATCGTTGCGCCAGACCTTGCCGTCGCACGCCTGCACGGGGCTCGGGTACGGCATCTCGTACGGCGACGGGTACTTCTGCGTCGGGGGCTTGCCGCCCTCGATCGCGGCCGCCGCGACGATCGGCTTGAACGTCGAACCGGGCTGGTAGCCGGCGCCGCCGCCCATGTCCGAGTTGACCGAGAGGTTGATCTGCGTCTCGTTCGTGCCGAAGCCGTACGGGCGGGACTGGCCCATGGCGAGGATCTTGCCCGTGCCCGGCTCCACGATGGTCGCGGCGGTCGCCACGGGGTCGGACTGGTAGACGTGGTTCTTGATGGACGCCTGCACCGAGTCCTGCGCCTGCGGGTCGAGCGTCGTACGGATCGTCAGGCCGCCCTGGTTCCACAGCTTGGCCCGGGACTCCTTGGTCCTGCCGAAGACCGGGTCGTTCAGGACGACGTCGCGGACGTAGTCGCAGAAGAAGCCGGCGCCCCTGACCGCGGTGATGCAGCCGTTCCTGGGCCGGCTCGGGTGCAGGCCGAGCGGCGTCTGCTTGGCCTGGTCGGCCTCCTTCTGGGAGATGTCGCCGACGTCCGCCATCCGCTGGAGCACGGTGTTGCGCCGCTTGGTGGCCTCCGCCTCGTCGTTGACCGGGTCGTAGCGGCTCGGGGACTGCACGATGCCGGCCAGCAGCGCCGACTCCTGGAGGTTCAGGTCCTTGGCGTGCTTGGAGAAGTAGCGCTGGGAGGCGGCCTCGACTCCGTAGGCCTGCTCACCGAAGAACGTGATGTTCAGGTAGTTCTCGAGGATCTTCTTCTTGCCGAGCTTCTCCTCGGTCTGGATCGCGTACTTCAGCTCCTTGATCTTGCGACCGAGGGTCTGCTGGGTGGCTTCGGCGACCTTCGTCGGGTCGTCGCCGGCCTCCTCGATGAAGTAGTTCTTCACCAGCTGCTGGGTGAGCGTGGAGGCGCCCTGGGCGACGCCGCCTTCCTGCGCGTTCTTGTTCAGGGCGCGCAGGACGCCCTTGAGGTCGATCGCTCCGTGCTGGTAGAAGCGCGCGTCCTCGATCGCGACGATCGCCTTCTGTATGTACGGCGACATGTCCTTGAGGTCCACCACCGTACGGTCGCGGGAGTAGACGCTCGCGATCTGCTTGCCCTGGTTGTCCAGGATGGTCGTGCGCTGACTGAGCTGGGGACTCTTGAGGTTGGCCGGGATCTCGTCGAAGCTCTGGACCGAGCCCTTGGCCGCGAGGCCCAGCGCGCCGGCCGCGGGCAGCGCGATGCCCGCCATCACGGCTCCGGCGAGCACACTGACACCGAGGAACTTGGCGGCCTGCTGCGTTGGCGACAGACCACGGCCCGAGCGCTTCTTTGGCATGGGGGCAGCCTAATCCGTACTGATGAGCGTTCCGAAAGGGTGACCGCATCACGGCACGGCAAAGGGCGACGCCCTACGTTCCCATTCGCCGGACACGCGCGCAGGCCTTGGCCTAAGCTGCTCTCAACTGTCACAGCAGTGCGGTCACGTATCAATACGTCCGGCGACCCCGAATCGTTCCGGGTGTACCCCATTTTTCGCACGTGGGCGTGACCGGCTTCTGAGGAGGACGTGTCCGAATCCGCCTCATGTGTCACCCGGCGCCCGTTGTGGCGCACCACAGCTGTCCTGGTTTGCCGGGATGGTCGCACATGTCGCCAGCTCACTCCCGCGGGTGATCTGCCGTTAACCCATAGTCCGTTCGGGCCATTCAAGATTGGGCCCGAAGGGGGTGTTGCGCTGTGCCCACCTTCCGTAACGTCCTCAACTGGCGGCGGTGAATATGCCGCTGCCGCCGTGGGGGAGCCTCGATTCGGGAGAGGACGGCGCCGGTATGGGCTGGGTAACCGACTGGAGTGCGCAGGCCGCCTGCCGCACTACCGATCCGGATGAACTGTTCGTTCAGGGAGCAGCGCAGAACAGGGCCAAGGCGGTGTGCACCGGTTGCCCGGTACGCACCGAATGTCTGGCCGACGCGCTGGACAACCGCGTGGAGTTCGGCGTGTGGGGAGGCATGACGGAGCGGGAGCGCCGCGCACTGCTGCGCCGCCGGCCCACCGTGACCTCCTGGCGCAGGCTCCTGGAGACCGCCCGCTCGGAGTACGAGCGCGATGCGGGCATCGTGCCCCTCGACAACGACGAGGTGTACGAGAACTACGCGGCGGTGAGCTGAGGAAACCGAGGGCATTCCCTCCGGCACATCCCCGGGGCACGAGGCTCCGATCCGGCATACGCCAAGGGAAACTTCCGGCGTGCGCCACGGAAGCAGGGTCGGGCTCAGGCCCGGGGCGCCGAGCGGGGTAGCCGTCCGCTCAGGTGACGCACGCTGTCCGTGCATGCGTTGCTCACGTCGGCCGCGCATGGGTGACGCACGCCGCCTGCGCATGCCTCGCTCACGTCGGCCGCAGGTGTGCCACCCACGCACGTACGACCGCTCGCCCCGCATGGCGCCGCGCGGCCACAGCCACGCAGCCGACCGCGCCGCAGCGGTAGGCCGTTGGCCCCCGGGGCCCTGCTACGGCCGCTCCGTCTGCCCTGCCGTGCCCGCTGACAGCCGGGTGCCGATGTCGCGCAGGCCGACGAGGTCATGGACGTCGCCGGGCAGCGCGGGTACTTCGACGACCGCCACCTCGGGGTGACGGGCGGTGAAACGGTCACGCGTGCGCTGCTCGCGCGAGAGCAGCTGCATGCGATCGGCGTGCAGTCGCAGCAGACCCGCGGTGAGCCGGTCGACGGAGCGCTCCGTATCGGCGGGGGAGCCTTCATCGGAAGCTGGGGCGTCGGTAGCGGCCTCGGATGCGGGAGATCGCGAACTGCCGTATGTGTCGGGAGAGTTACGAAGTCCAGCTTTCCCGTCCCCCTGATCCACAATGCGGGGGTCCTCAAGATTTTCGGCGGCGGCGAGCGCCCGCTCGGCCGACAGCCGGCCGGCGCCGCTGCCATGGACCCGGTTCAGCACCAGACCGACCAGCGGCATCTTCTCCGCGGCCAGCCGCTCCACGAAGTACGCCGCCTCGCGCAGCGCGTCCCGCTCCGGGGCCGCGACCACCAGAAACGCCGTACCGGGCGCCTGGAGCAGCTTGTACGTGGCGTCCGCGCGCGTACGGAACCCGCCGAAGGTGGTGTCCATCGCCGCCACGAACGTCTGCACGTCCTTCAGCAGCTGACCGCCCAGCAGCTTGCCGAGCGTGCCGGTCATCATCGACATGCCGACGTTGAGGAAGGCCATGCCCGCGCGGCCGCCGAGCTTGGCGGGGGCCGTCAGCAGCCGGATCAGCCGGCCGTCCAGGAAGGAGCCGAGCCGCTTCGGCGCGTCCAGGAAGTCCAGTGCCGAACGGGACGGCGGGGTGTCGACGACGATCAGGTCCCACTCGTCCTTCGCGCGCAGCTGGCCCAGCTTCTCCATCGCCATGTACTCCTGCGTGCCCGCGAAGCCCGCCGAGAGCGACTGGTAGAAGGGATTGGCCAGGATCGCGGCCGCCCGCTCGGGGTCCGCGTGCGCCTCCACGACCTCGTCGAAGGTGCGCTTCATGTCGAGCATCATGGCGTGCAGCTCACCCTCGCCCTCGGTGCCCTTCACCCGGCGCGGGACGTTGTCGAGGGAGTCGATGCCCATCGACTGGGCCAGCCGCCGGGCCGGGTCGATGGTGAGTACGACCACCTTGCGGCCCCGCTCGGCCGCTCTGAGGCCGAGGGCCGCCGCGGTCGTCGTCTTGCCGACCCCGCCCGAGCCGCAGCACACCACGATCCGGGTCTTCGGGTCGTCCAGCAGCGGGTCGACGTCCAGCACGCGTGCGGGGGAGAGACCGTGGGCCTTCTCCCGCCCGTCGGCCTTGGCCCGCGCGTCGGTCCTCTCCTGCCCGTCGGTCTTCTTCCGGCCCGCGGCTTTCTCCGGCCCCGCGGCCGTCCGTGCTGTTTCGGGCGCCTCGGGTGCCTCGGCCGGGTCCGGACTCATGTCAACCCCTGCTTCCGCAGCTCGGTGGCGAGTTCGTACAGGCCCGCCAGGTCCATGCCCTCGGCGAGCAGCGGCAGTTCGCCGAGCGGCAGCCCCAGCTCGCCGAGCACCGCGCGCTGCTCCTGCTCCAGTGCGTACCGCTCGGCGTACTCCGCCGCCTGGTCCAGCAGCGGGTCCACCAGCTTCTCCGCGTTCCCGCCGCGCCGGGCCCCGCCCAGCCCGGCCGCCGAGAGCGCCTGTGCGACGGAGGAACGCTCCACGGTCCGTACGAGTTCCAGGTCGGCCGCGTCCAACACCTCCGGCCGGACCATGTTCACGATGATCCGGCCCACCGGCAGCCGTGCCGTGCGCAGTTCGGCGATGCCGTCGGCGGTCTCCTGGACCGGCATCTCCTCCAGCAGCGTCACCAGGTGCACGGCCGTCTCCGGCGACTTCAGCACCCGCATCACCGCCTGCGCCTGATTGTGTATCGGGCCGATCTTCGCCAGGCCCGCCACCTCGTCGTTCACATTCAGGAAACGGGTGATGCGGCCGGTCGGCGGGGCGTCCATGACGACGTAGTCGTACGCGAACCGCCCGGAGCGGTCCTTGCGGCGCACGGCCTCGCACGCCTTGCCGGTGAGCAGGACGTCCCGGATGCCCGGTGCGATGGTGGTGGCGAAGTCGATCGCGCCGAGCTTCTTCAGGGCCCGGCCCGCGCCGCCGAGTTTGTAGAACATCTGGAGGTAGTCCAGAAGGGCCAGTTCGGCGTCTATGGCGAGGGCGTACACCTCGCCGCCGCCGGGGGCGACCGCGATCTTCCGCTCCTCGTACGGCAACGCCTCCGTCTCGAAGAGCTGGGCGATGCCCTGCCGGCCCTCGACCTCCACGAGAAGCGTCCGCTTCCCCTCGGTCGCGAGGGCCAGCGCCAGTGCGGCGGCGACCGTCGTCTTTCCGGTCCCGCCCTTGCCGCTGACGACCTGGAGCCTGCTCACGTCTTCGAGCCTAACCAGTCCGCTCGACACTCACGCGGGAGGCTGTGGATAAGGCAGGTCACTGTCCCCAAGGTCACAGGTCACCTACCCCGCGGACACAGGTCGCCGTCCCCCCGGTCACAGCGGCTACAGTCGGCCCCATGACCAAGTGGGAATACGCAACCGTGCCGCTGCTCGTCCATGCCACGAAGCAGATTCTGGACACCTGGGGCGAGGACGGCTGGGAGCTCGTCCAGGTCGTGCCCGGACCCAACAACCCCGAGCAGCTCGTGGCCTACCTGAAGCGGGAGAAGCAGGCATGAGCGCGGTCGAGGCCAAGCTGGCCGAACTGGGCCTGACCCTGCCGGAGGTCGTACCGCCGCTGGCCGCGTACCAGCCGGCCGTGCAGTCCGGTGTGTACGTCTACACCGCCGGCCAGCTGCCGATGGTCGAGGGCAAGCTGCCGGTCACCGGCAAGGTCGGCGCCGAGGTCACCGCCGAGGAGGCCAAGGACCTGGCCCGCACCTGCGCGCTGAACGCGCTGGCCGCCGTGAAGTCCGTGGTCGGTGACCTGGACCGCATCGCGCGCGTGGTGAAGGTCGTCGGCTTCGTGGCCTCCGCGTCCGACTTCACCGGGCAGCCCGGTGTCGTCAACGGCGCCAGCGAACTGCTCGGCGAGGTCCTCGGCGACAAGGGCGTGCACGCCCGCAGCGCGGTCGGCGTGGCGGTGCTGCCGCTGGACGCGCCGGTGGAGGTCGAGATCCAGGTCGAGCTCGCCCAGTAGCCCCCGGAACCGGTCCGCCGGACCGCGCTGACCTCGGGTACCTCTCGAACATTCGCACCGCGCGGGATAGCCTCCGCCCATGGCGAACGGTCAGTGGTACCCCCCGGAGTGGCCGGACCGCATCCGCGCGCTCGCGGACGGCACGCTCACCCCGGTGTCCCCGAGGCGCGCGGCCACGGTCCTGCTCCTGAAGGACACGCCGGACGGCCCCGCGGTCCACATGCTGCGCAGACGCGCCTCCATGGCCTTCGCCGGAGGCGCGTACGCGTATCCCGGCGGCGGTGTCGACCCGCGCGACGACGACCGTACGGTGCGCTGGGCGGGCCCCACGCGCGCGTGGTGGGCCGAGCGGCTCGGCGTCGACGAGTCGGGCGCCCAGGCGATCGTCTGCGCGGCCGTACGGGAGACGTACGAGGAGGCCGGCGTCCTGCTCGCCGGGCCCGACGCCGAGTCGGTCGTCGGCGACACCACCGGGGCGGACTGGGAGGCGGACCGGGCCGCGCTGGTCGCGCGCGAGCTGTCCTTCGCCGAGTTCCTGGACCGGCGTGGGCTGGTGCTGCGCTCGGACCTGCTGGGCGCCTGGACCCGCTGGATCACCCCGGAGTTCGAGGCCCGCCGCTACGACACCTGGTTCTTCGTGGCCGCCCTGCCCGAGGGCCAGCGCACCCGGAACGCCTCCACGGAGGCCGACCGCACGGTGTGGATCCGCCCCGCCGAGGCCGCCGCCCGCTACGACAAGGGCGAGCTGCTGATGATGCCGCCCACCATCGCCACCCTGCGCCAGCTGCTGCCGTACGCCACCGCCGCCGGGACGCTCGCGGCGGCCCGCGGGCGCGACATGACGCCGGTGCTGGCCCGCGCCCGCCTCCAGGGCGATGAGATTGTCCTGTCCTGGCCGGGGCACGAGGAGTTCACGAAGCACATTCCGACGGCACCGACGACCACCGGTGGAGGCCCCGCATGACCGACGCAGCCACCCTGCCGGGCCAGCCCCGCGGCCAGGTACTCTCCGGCCGGGCCACCGAACGGGCCGTCAACGTCCTCGCGCCCAACGCCTCCGCGATGACCCTGGACGGCACCAATACCTGGATCGTCGCCGAGCCCGGCTCCGACCTGGCCGTGGTGATCGACCCGGGCCCCCTGGACGAGGGCCATCTGCGCAACGTCGTCGACACCGCCGAGAAGGCCGGCAAGCGCATAGCCCTGACCCTGCTCACCCACGGCCACCCCGACCACGCCGAGGGCGCCGCCCGTTTCGCGGAACTGACCGGCACGCGCGTGCGTGCCCTCGATCCGGCGCTGCGCCTGGGCGACGAGGGCCTGGCCGCCGGGGACGTGATCACCGTCGGCGGCCTGGAGCTGAGGGTCGTACCGACCCCCGGGCACACCGCGGACTCGCTGTGCTTCCATCTGCCGGCCGACCGGGCGGTGCTGACCGGTGACACGATCCTCGGGCGCGGTACGACGGTCGTGGCGCACCCGGACGGCCGCCTGGGGGACTATCTGGACTCCCTGCGCCGGCTGCGGTCCCTGACGGTGGACGACGGCGTGCACACGGTCCTGCCGGGTCACGGGCCGGTCCTGGAGGACGCCCAGGGCGCCGTCGAGTTCTACCTCGCCCACCGCGCCCACCGGCTCGCACAGGTGGAGACGGCGGTCGAGGACGGCTACCGCACCCCGGCCCAGGTCGTCGCCCATGTGTACGCCGACGTCGACCGCTCCCTGTGGCCGGCGGCCGAGCTGTCGGTACGGGCCCAGCTGGACTATCTGAGCGAGCACGGGCTGATCTAGCCACGGCTCCCGGCTAGTCCGGCCTGGGTGCCTTGATGCCGTGCACGCGCGCGTACTCGTCGGCGAGCCAGGGGCCGAGGTCGTCGACGTACGTGCGCAGCAGCTCCGGTTCGCCGACGGGTTCGTAGCCGTACTCCGCCGCCGTACGCAGCTGTGCGCCCCGCTGTGGGTAGTAGGCGGCGAACGCCTCTGCCATCTCTCGCAGATCGCTGGTCCAGCCGTTCCAGCGGGGCATGACGAGCGTGAAGCCAGTGCGGACGAGACGGCGGGACATGAACCGCACGAGGGGGCGCCGGGCCTCCTCCCCGTCGGCGGCGTCCGCGATGCGCTCCCGCCAGCGGGGCAACACCAGGGCCAGGTCGCCGTTGGTCTCGCGGGCGAGCAGGGAGTCGGGGCGGTAGCGCGGCAGAAGCTCGGCGAGGTCCTCGCCCAGCAGCGGGGTGCACAGACAGGCCACGAACCAGCCCAGGTCGTACCGCTCCAGCTCGCTCAGCACCCGGTCTCGGCCGGACAGCAGCGTGCCGACGCCATCGATCTGCGGGAACTCCTTGTCGACGGCCTCATCCAGCGTCCGTGCGGCCTCCCGGTCCGCCTCGGTCGGCTCCTTCCGCAGCACGGCGAGCAGGTCCAGGTCGCTGCGGCCCACGCGCGCGGTGCCGCGCGGGATCGACCCGTAGAGGTAGGCGCTGTGCAGCCGCGCCCCGAAGACGTCCAGCAGCCGGTCCCGCGCTATGGCCACGACAGTACGGAAAGCGGCGGGCACGCGCGCGAGGGAGCCTTCGCGCGCGATGAAGCCCTGGTCGTCGAGCCCGGGCCGACGGATCGTTTCAGCCATGGGGCAACTGTGCCGCCCGGGAGACGGCCGCGCTGGGCATTTTCGGCGCGGCCGGCATCAGCGGCCCAGGCGGCAGCCCGGAGCGGCAAGGACAGCGGGGCCCGGCTCGCGAGAAGCGGACCCCGAGGTCGTACGGCCTGTACGGGCGTCAGCGCGAGCGCTTGGCCAGCCTCTCCACGTCCAGCAGGATGACGGCCCGCGCCTCCAGGCGGAGCCACCCGCGTTGGGCGAAGTCCGCCAGCGCCTTGTTCACGGTCTCGCGCGAGGCGCCGACCAGCTGGGCCAGCTCCTCCTGCGTCAGGTCGTGGACGACGTGGATGCCCTCCTCGGACTGCACGCCGAAGCGGCGCGACAGGTCCAGCAGGGCTCGTGCCACGCGGCCGGGGACGTCGGAGAAGACCAGGTCGGACATCGCGTCGTTGGTCTTGCGCAGACGGCGGGCGACGGCGCGCAGCAGGGCGCCGGCCACCTCCGGGCGGGCGTTCAGCCAGGGCTGGAGGTCGCCGTGGCCGAGACCGAGCAGCTTGACCTCGGTCAGCGCGGTCGCGGTCGCCGTACGGGGGCCCGGGTCGAAGAGCGACAGCTCGCCGATCAGCTCGCCGGGTCCGACGACGGCCAGCATGTTCTCGCGGCCGTCGGGGGAGGTGCGGTGCAGCTTGACCTTGCCCTCGGTGACGACGTACAGCCGGTCACCCGGGTCGCCCTCGTGGAACAGGGAATCGCCGCGTGCGAGGGTCACCTCACTCATGGAGGCGCGAAGCTCCGCGGCCTGCTCGTCGTCGAGAGCCGCGAAGAGCGGGTTGCGCCGCAGAACGTCGTCCACTGAGTTCTCTCCTTGTCGACCTGCTCAGGGGATCTTGCTCCCCCGAGTGCCAGGGGACCGTGTTCCCCATTTTGCCGGACGGTCCAAACAGTGTGATCTGTCACAAGGATGCCGCACAGGTGTCCCGAGGTAAGCGTCAGGGGTCCAATCGGGGACCGATCCACCGGGTCCGGAGCGGATGTCGGTGCCGGGCTCTAGGCTGGCCGGGTGTCCAAATCGCCGGTGAGAGCACAGGCCAAGGGGGCTTAGCGGGTGGTTGTACGTCGCGATTCCGCTGTGGGCGAACAGGGCTCCGGCGGCAGTAGGAAAACGGGAAAAACGGCAAAAAAGGTCACGCCGACCAAGAAGGCGGCCTCGAAGAAGGCGGCGCCGGCCAAGGCGGCGGCCACCAGCAAGAAGGCGGCGCCCGCCCAGAAGGCCGCCCCGGCCCAGAAGGCCGCCTCCGCCAAGACGGCCGCCTCGGTGAAGAAGGCCGCCTCGGTGAAGAAGGCCGCCTCGGCGAAGAAGGTCGCCCCCGCCAAGAAGGTCGTGGCCACCGGCGAGGCCGTGGTCCTGAAGAAGGCGGCGCCCGCCAAGACGGTCGCCGTGAAGCCGCCGAAGGAGGAGTCCCGCACCGCCCTGGTCCGCCGCGCCCGCCGCATCAACCGCGAGCTGGCCGAGGTGTACCCGTACGCCCACCCCGAGCTGGACTTCGACAACCCCTTCCAGCTGCTGGTCGCCACCGTGCTGTCGGCCCAGACCACCGACCTGCGCGTCAACCAGACCACCCCGGCGCTCTTCGCGAAGTACCCGACCCCCGAGGACCTGGCCGCCGCCAACCCGGAGGAGGTCGAGGAGATCCTTCGCCCCTGCGGGTTCTTCCGGATGAAGACCAAGTCGGTCATGGGGCTGTCCAAGGCCCTCGCGGAGGACTTCGGCGGCGAGGTGCCCGGCAGGCTGGAGGACCTGGTCAAGCTGCCCGGCGTCGGCCGCAAGACCGCCTTCGTCGTGCTGGGCAACGCCTTCGGGCGGCCGGGGATCACCGTGGACACCCACTTCCAGCGGCTCGTGCGCCGCTGGCAGTGGACCGAGGAGAGCGACCCGGACAAGATCGAGGCCGCCGTCGGCGCGCTGTTCCCGAAGAGCGAGTGGACCGACCTGTCCCACCATGTGATCTGGCACGGCCGCCGTATCTGCCACGCCCGCAAGCCCGCCTGCGGCGCCTGCCCGATCGCCCCGCTCTGCCCGGCCTACGGCGAGGGCGAGACCGACCCCGAGAAGGCGAAGAAGCTCCTGAAGTACGAGAAGGGCGGTTTCCCCGGCCAGCGCCTGAAGCCCCCGCAGGCCTACCTGGACGCGGGCGGCAGGCCGGCCCCGCCGCTGGGGGCCGCGTGACGGAACGATCTCGGGGTCCTCGGGCGTTGGACGGACAGAGCGAGGGGGGTGGCGATGGCGAGGGCCAGTGAGACGCGGGGCGGCGCGGTGACGCTGAGCAAGGAGGGGCTTCCGGAGTGGCTGGCGCCCGTGGTGCGGGCCGCCGAGACGGTCGAGCCGCTCCAGCTGAGCCGCTTCCTGCCGCCGGAGAACGGCTCGGGCCGCAAGTCGGCCGTGCTGATCCTGTTCGGCGAGGGCGAGCGCGGCCCGGAGCTGCTGCTGATGGAGCGCGCCGGCTCCCTGCGCTCGCACGCCGGGCAGCCGTCCTTCCCCGGCGGCGCGCTCGACCCCGAGGACGGCGATCCGCACCGCGACGGACCGCTGAGGGCCGCGCTGCGCGAGGCCGAGGAGGAGACCGGCCTGGACCCCTCCGGCGTCCAGCTCTTCGGCGCGCTGCCCGCGCTGTACATCCCGGTCAGCGGTTTCGTCGTCACGCCCGTGCTCGGCTGGTGGCGCGAGCCCAGCCCGGTGGGGGTCGTCGACCCGAACGAGACGGCGCGGGTGTTCACGGTCCCCGTGGCGGATCTCACGGACCCCGCCAACCGAGCCACCGCCGTCCACCCCAGCGGCCACCGAGGTCCGGCATTCCTGGTCGAATCGGCCCTGGTGTGGGGTTTCACGGCCGGGGTGATCGACCGTCTGCTGCATTTCGCGGGCTGGGAGCGCCCCTGGGACAGAGAGAAGCAGGTCCCACTCGACTGGCGCGCATGACAGGGTGATCCCGTGAACGTGCTGGACATCCTGTTGCTGGTCGCGGCCGTCTGGTTCGCGGTGGTGGGCTACCGCCAGGGCTTCGTCGTCGGCATCCTGTCGGTGATCGGGTTCCTGGGCGGCGGCCTCGTCGCCGTGTACACGCTTCCCGTGATCTGGGACGCCGTGACCGGTAACGCGAACGTCGGCACCACCGCCGCCGTGGTCGCCGTGGTCGTCGTCATCGTCTGCGCCTCCGTCGGCCAGGCCCTGACCACCCACCTCGGCAACAAGCTGCGCCGGTACATCACCTGGTCCCCGGCCCGCGCCTTGGACGCCACCGGCGGCGCCCTGGTCAATGTCGTCGCCATGCTGCTGGTGGCCTGGCTGATCGGCTCCGCCCTGGCCGGCACCACCCTGCCGACGCTCGGCAAGGAGGTCCGCGGCTCCAAGGTGCTCCTCGGTGTCTCCCGCGCGCTGCCCGCGCAGGCCAACACCTGGTTCGCGGACTTCTCCTCCGTCCTCGCGCAGAACGGCTTCCCGCAGGTCTTCAGCCCGTTCGCCAACGAGCCGATCAAGGACGTCCAGCCGCCCGACCCGGCCCTCGCGAACAGCCCGGTCGCCGCCCGCGCCCAGCGCTCCATCGTCAAGGTGACCGGCACCGCCCAGAGCTGCGGCAAGGTGCTGGAGGGCACCGGCTTCGTCTTCGCGAACCGCCGGGTCATGACCAACGCGCACGTCGTCGGCGGCGTCGACGCGCCCACCGTGCAGATAGGCGGCGAGGGCCGCAGGTACGCCGCCAAGGTGGTCCTGTACGACTGGAAGCGCGACATCGCCGTACTCGACGTACCCGACCTGAAGACGAACGCCCTGCGGTTCTCCGCGCAGGACGCGGCCGGCGGTGACGGCGCGATCGTCGCGGGCTTCCCGGAGAACGGCTCGTACGACGTGCGCGCCGCGCGCGTGCGCGGGCGCATCACGGCCAATGGCCCGGACATCTACCACCGCGGCACCGTCCGCCGCGACGTCTACTCGCTGTACGCGACCGTCCGCCAGGGCAACTCGGGCGGCCCGCTGCTCACCCCCGACGGCCGGGTGTACGGCGTGGTGTTCGCCAAGTCCCTCGACGACGCCGAGACCGGTTACGCCCTCACGGCGGACGAGATCCAGCCCGACGTCCAGCGGGGACGTACGGCGAGCGAGCAGGTGGGTACGGACAGCTGCGCCCTGTGACCCCCCGGACAGCCCGGGAGGGGCGTCAGCCGCGTGGGTGGCGCAGACGCACCGAGACCCAGCGTGCCCGGCGGCGCAGGATGCGCGGAATCCCCACCCGGAGGTCCGCTTCCGCGAGTTGCGGATTGCCTCGCTGAGACGTGCTCACACCGGCGCCGGAGCGGCGGTTGCGGGGTGCGTCACTGTAGTCGTGCGTCCAGCCCATACCCCGACGCATGCCCCTGCCCGAAGGTCGATAACCGCCTGAGCGCCGCCCAATTGGCCTATGCGGCGGGCATGTGGCCGTTCGGCGGACAACTGTTCAGGAACCGGATACTCCACGCATCGAAACGTCACCGCACGGTCACCGGTGTCCATCACCGATACGGGTGAACCGCACCGCAGTACGTGACCGGCGCGGGCGGGCGTCACCGGTCCGGTTCGGGATCCTTCAGCCAGTTGACGAGCTCGGTGGAGAAGGCGGCGGGGTCCTCCTCGTGCGGGAAGTGGCCGAGGCCGTCGAACAGGCGCCAGCGGTACGGCGCTTCGACGTACTCACCCGACCCGGCGGCGCTGCGCGTGCGCGTCACCGGGTCCAGCGAGCCGTGCAGATGCAGCGTGGGCACCCGCACCGGCCGCTTCATCCTGCGGTTGAACTGGATGCCGTCCGGGCGGGCCAGCGAGCGCACCAGCCAGCGGTAGGGCTCGATCGAGCAGTGCGCGGTCGACGGGATGCACATGGCCCGCTGGTAGGTCTGCACGGCCGCCTCCTCCGGCGGCTGCGGCCCGGACCAGTCCCGGAGCAGCCGGCCCACCAACGCGCCGCCATCTGCGGTGAGTTGACGTTCGGGAAGCCATGGCCGCTGGAAGCCCCAGATGTAGGAGTTGGCGGCCGTCTGCCGGGCGTCGCGCAGCATCGCCGCGCGCCAGCGCCGCGGATGCGGCATGGAGACGACCGCGAGCCGCCGTACGAGCTTGGGGCGCATCGCCGCCGCGGTCCACGCCAGATAGCCGCCCAGGTCATGGCCGACCAGCGCCGCGTCCGGTTCGCCGAGCGAGCGGATCACGCCGGTGACGTCGAGCGCGAGGTTGGCGGGGTCGTACCCGCGGGGCGTGCGGTCGCTGCCGCCGACGCCCCGCAGGTCCATCGCCACCGCCCGGTAGCCCGCGTCCGCGAGCGCGACCAGCTGGTGCCGCCAGGTCCACCAGAACTGCGGGAAGCCGTGCAGCAGCAGCACCAGGGGGCCGTCGCCGAGCTCGGCGATGTGGAAGCGCGCGCCGTTCGCGGCTACGTCCCTGTGCGTCCAGGGACCATCGATGCGTACGGCCGAGGGGGCTGGGTCCGTCATGACTGTGAGCGTGCCACAGCCTCGATGGCCGCGGGGGTGCGGTCCTCGGGCAGCTCCGCGCGCGGGTGCGGCTTGGCGTTCTGCAGTACGCCCGCCGTCTCCTTCATGGAGGCGGCCACCTTCTGCGGGCCCTTGCTCTTCTTGGCCTTCTTCGCGAACAGCGCGCCGATCAGCGCGAGGAGGCCGGCGAGAACCACGTTCGCCGCGAAGGACAGCACGAAGCAGATCGCCAGGTTCCAGTCGGTCCAGGTGCGGATGCCGTAGGCGAGCGCGAAGTTGAGCATCGGGAGCGAGAAGACGAGCAGCACCAGGGCCGCCGAGAACGCCCCGCCGCTGGCCGCGCCGCGCTTGACGTCCTGCTTCAGCTGGGCCTTGGCCAGGGCGATCTCGTCGTGCACCAGCGCCGACAATTCGGTCGTCGCCGAGGCGAACAGCTGGCCGATGCTGCGTTCGGCGCCGACCGGGCTGCCGTCGGGTGCGCTCATCGCATTCTCCCTTACGAGGTGTCTCGTGCCGCGGTGGCCGTGCCGTCGTACGTCATGCGCGTGCCGTACGTAGCCGGCGGATCCGCTCGTGTGGCCGTCTAGTTTTGTACCGTCTCGTCAGATCATGCCGGACGGTCGTCCTCCTCGCCTGCCCCGCCCGGCACTTCCTGAAGCCCGTGGCGCGCGGCGGCGGCCTTCTCGGCGGCGATCCGGCGGTGTTCGGCGGCCTTGCGCTCGTGGATCTCGGCCATGCGCAGGTGGTAGGCCGGGTCGTCCTGTTCGTAGACGTCCGGGATGCCGTCGAGGTCCTCGTCGCGCTCCTCTTCCTCGCACAGCCTGCGGTACTTGGCGTTGCGTATCTTCAGCAGCAGCGTCGCGCACACGGCAGCGAGGAGCGATCCGATGAGGACGGCCGCCTTGATCTCATCGGTGAGGACGGCGTCGCCGGCGAAGGCGAGTTCGCCGATGAGCAGGGAGACGGTGAAGCCGATGCCGGAGAGGGAGGCGACGGCGAAGACGTCGGCCCAGGCGAGCTCCTCGCTGAGGGAGGCGCGGGTGAAGCGGACGGTCAGCCAGGTGCCGCCGAAGATGCCGATCGTCTTGCCGACGACCAGGCCGAGGACGACGCCGAGCGTCTCCGGCTTGGTGAACACGTCCCCGAGTGCTCCGCCGGAGACCTTCACCCCGGCGCTGAACAGCGCGAACAGCGGTACGGCCAGCCCGGCGGACAGGGGCCGCACCAGGTGCTCGATGTGCTCGCCGGGCGCGTGCTGCTCGCCCTCCCGGGTGGTGCAGCGCAGCATCAGGCCCATCGCCACGCCGGCGATGGTGGCGTGCACGCCGCTGTTGTACATCAGCGCCCAGATCACCACGCCGAGCGGCACATACACGTACCAGCCGCGGACTCCCCTGCGCAGCAGCAGCCAGAACACCGCCAGTCCGGCGGCGGCCCCGCCGAGCGCGGCGAAGTTCAGCCGGTCGGTGAAGAAGATCGCGATGATCAGGATCGCGAAGAGGTCGTCGACCACCGCGAGGGTGAGCAGGAAGGCGCGCAGGGAGCTGGGCAGGGAGGTACCGATGACCGCGAGCACGGCGAGCGCGAAGGCGATGTCGGTCGCGGTGGGCACCGCCCAGCCCTGCGTCGAGCCGTGCCCGGTGAGGGTGGTGAGGGCGTAGACGAGCGCGGGTACGGCCATGCCGCACAGTGCGGCCACCACGGGCAGGACGGCCGCCCTGCGGTCGCGCAGGTCCCCGGCGACCAGCTCCCGCTTGAGCTCGATACCGGCCACGAAGAAGAACACCGCGAGCAGGCCGTCGGCGGCCCAGTGCGCCAGGGAGAGGTTCAGGCCGAGCGCCGCGGGGCCGAGGTGGAAGTGGCTGACGGACTCGTAGCTGTGGTGCAGAGCGGGGATGTTCGCCCAGATCAGCGCAGCCACGGCGGCGAGGAGCAGCAGGACACCGCCGACGGTCTCGGCCCGCAGCGCGTCCGCCACGAAGGCCCGCTCGGGCAGGGAGAGGCGTCCGAGCACCTTGCGGGGGGTTCTACGGGTGCGGGGTGCGGCCACGGCGGGGACCTCCGGGTCGTACGGCGATGATCACGCCGTCGCGCGGATCGCCGACGGCGTCGCCGACCAGACTTCCCGGCACACCTTGAGATCGCCATTTTACTCTGTTTTGACGCCAGAGGTTAGTGAGCCGAACGAAGGAGGGTGCCCGGTGGCGACACCGGGCACCCTCGCTGCCGTTCCGCCTAGTCCTCGCTGGGCGTCGCAGGCAGCTTCGTCTGGATCAGGTCCATGACCGTGCTGTCGGTCAGCGTGGTCACATCACCGAGCTGACGGTTCTCGGCCACGTCCCGCAGCAGACGGCGCATGATCTTGCCGGAGCGGGTCTTCGGCAGCTCGGCCACCGGCAGGATCCGCTTGGGCTTGGCGATCGGGCCGAGCGTGGCGCCCACGTGATTGCGCAGCTCGCCGACGAGCGCCTCGGTCTCCGCGGCCGTGCCGCGCAGGATCACGAACGCGACGATCGCCTGGCCGGTGGTCTCGTCGGCGGCACCGACGACGGCCGCCTCGGCGACCGACGGGTGCGAGACGAGCGCCGACTCCACCTCGGTGGTGGAGATGTTGTGCCCGGACACGAGCATCACGTCGTCGACCCGGCCCAGCAGCCAGATGTCGCCGTCGTCGTCCTTCTTCGCGCCGTCACCGGCGAAGTACTTGCCCTCGAAGCGGGACCAGTAGGTGTCGATGAACCGCTGGTCGTCGCCCCAGATGGTGCGCAGCATCGACGGCCACGGCTCGGTCAGCACCAGGTAGCCACCGCCGCCGTCGGGCACCTCGTTCGCCTCGTCGTCGACGACGGTCGCGGAGATGCCGGGCAGCGGGGTCTGCGCGGAGCCGGGCTTGGCCTCGGTGACGCCGGGCAGCGGCGAGATCATCATCGCGCCGGTCTCGGTCTGCCACCAGGTGTCCACGACGGGCGTCCTGTCCGCGCCGATGTTCTTGCGGTACCAGATCCACGCCTCGGGGTTGATGGGCTCACCCACCGAGCCGAGGACGCGCAGCGAGGACAGGTCGAACTTGGCGGGGATGTCGTCGCCCCACTTCATGAACGTCCGGATCGCCGTCGGCGCGGTGTAGAGGATCGTGACCTTGTACTTCTGCACGATCTCCCAGAACCGGCCCTGGTGCGGGGTGTCCGGCGTGCCCTCGTACATCACCTGCGTCGCGCCGTTGGCCAGCGGGCCGTACACGATGTACGAGTGCCCGGTGACCCAGCCGACGTCGGCCGTGCACCAGTACACGTCCGTCTCCGGCTTGAGGTCGAAGACCGCCCAGTGCGTGTACGCCGTCTGGGTGAGGTAGCCGCCGGAGGTGTGCAGGATGCCCTTCGGCTTACCGGTCGTGCCGGAGGTGTAGAGGATGAACAGCGGGTGCTCCGCCTCGAACGCCTCCGGGGTGTGCTCGGCGGACTGCCGCTCGACGCGCTCGTGCCACCACACGTCCCGGCCCTCGGTCCACGCCACGTCCTGACCGGTACGGCGCACCACCAGCACATGCTCGACGTTGTCGACCTTGGAGATCGCCTCGTCCACGGCCGGCTTGAGGGCGGACGGCTTGCCGCGCCGGTAGCCACCGTCGGCGGTGATGACCACCTTGGCGTCGGCGTCCTGGATGCGCGTCGCGAGTGCGTCCGCCGAGAAGCCGCCGAAGACGACCGAGTGCGCGGCACCGATCCGGGCCGAGGCCAGCATCGCGATCGCGGTCTCGGGGATCATCGGCATGTAGATGGCGATCCGGTCGCCCTTGCGGACACCCAGCTCCAGCAGGGCGTTGGCCGCCTTGCAGACCTCGTCCTTCAGCTCGGCGTAGGTGATCGAGCGGCTGTCGCCGGGCTCACCTTCGAAGTGGATGGCGACACGGTCCCCGTGTCCCGCCTCCACATGCCGGTCCACGCAGTTGTAGGCGACGTTCAGCTCGCCGTCCTTGAACCACTTCGCGAACGGCGGGTTCGACCAGTCCAGCGTCTCGGTCGGTTCCTTGGCCCAGGTCAGCCGGCGGGCCTGCTCGGCCCAGAAGCCGAGCCTGTCAGCCTTGGCCTGTGCATACGCCTCCGCGGTGACGTTGGCGTGCGCGGCCAGGTCGGCGGGGGGCGCGAACCTGCGTTCTTCCTTGAGCAGGTTGGCCAGGCTCTCGTTACTCACGACATCTCCCTTTCGAAGGGTGTCCGTTGTGTCCCAGGCCACAGCTCATCAGACGCGGGGGTCCGATGACAAGGGTCATCGGCTAAATTGGTTTAGACCTGTTGGTGAGTCCTTTTCCCGGGCCGAGCCGTGAGCCTGTCACGCCGGACTGCGTGCCTCCCTCACAGGCGCCCCGTCCGTGACACTTCCCCGGACGTCCTCGAACGCGCCGTCTCCCTCCCTCTCGTTACCCGCCAGCAAGTACGCCTGTGCCTCGCCCACGTGGAAGTACATCCCGTGCAGCTCCAGTCCGCCCCTGGCCAGCGCCCGGGCCACCGGGCCGTGCGCCCGCAGGTGCTCCAGCTGCTGGATCACGTTGATCAGGCACAGCTGCTCCACCGCGTCCGCCGGGGCCCGCCCGGCGAGCCGGGGCCAGCCGCGCCGGTGCCCGGCCATCCGCGCCAGACTCGGCAGCCCGTGCCGCAGCCAGCGGCGCAGCGGGGTCTCCTCGTCCGCGTGGGTCGCGGTCAGCAGCGCCTGCATCGCCCCGCACCCCGAGTGCCCGCACACGGTGATGGAGCGCACGCCGAGCACCTCCACCGCGTACTCGACGGCGGCCGCCACCGACTCGTCGCCGTGCTCCTCGCCCGGCATCGGCACCAGGTTGCCGATGTTGCGGACGACGAACAGATCGCCGGGACCACTGGCGGTGATCATCGACGTGACGAGCCGGGAGTCGGCACAGGTGAGGAAGAGTTGAGCGGGCCGCTGGCCCTCCCGGGCTAGCCGCGCCAGCTCGTCCCGTACCAGCGGCGCGGTGTGGCGCTGGAACGAGCCGATCCCGCGGACCAGTTCGCGCCCGGCCGCCCGTCCCGCCGGGGCGGTGACGGCCTCCGGGAGGCAAGACCGGTGATTTCGCCAGGGCGTCCAGGGCCGACACCGGCACGTGACGGATGGGGGTGGTCCAGTGGGCGGGGGAGGTTCGGTGGGAGGGGTTGGCTTGGTGGGCGGGGTCTGTCCGGTGGGCGGGGGTGGATCTGTGGGTGGGGGCTGTTCGGCGGATGGGATCGACCCGGTGGATGGGTTCGACCCGGTGGGTGGGGTCGGCCCGGTGGGTGGGGGCGGTTCGGTGGATGGGTTCGACCCGGTGGGTGGGGGCTGTTCGGCGGACGGGGTCTGTCCGGTGGGCGGGGTCGGTGTGGCGGTCAGGGTCGACCCGGTGGGCGGGGTCGGTGTGGCGGTCAGGGTCGGTTCGATGGGCGGGGTCGGTGTGGCGGTCAGGGTCGGTTCGATGGGCAGGGCCGGAGTGGCGGTCAGGGGCGACCCGGTGGGCGGATTCGGCTCGGCGGTCAGGGCAGGTGCGGCGGTCCGGATTCCGCCGCGTCTGCCCCTCAGCTCGGCCGTACCGCCGCGTGCGGTGTGGGAGCTGCGCCAGTCCTGCAGCGACTCGTATGCCGCGTGGTCCATGAACGAACCGTCCAACTCCACGACGACGTGGGCGCCTTGGGGTACGAGATGCAGGGACCGGCTGAGCCGGGGCACCGCGAGGAACGTCAGCTGACCTCGGATTCTTACGTGATGGACTCCTTCCTTCTCTTCGTGGGTGATGTGGGTGCGGGCGAGGCGGCGCAGGGCGACGGCGACCGCCACGGCGACCCCGAGGAGCACGCCCTGCAGGACGCCGAGGAGCACCACACCGAGTGTGGTCGCGGCGTAGACCAGCACTTCGCGGTGGCGCGTCACCGCGCGGATGTGGTGCAGGGACACCATCTGGATACCGACGGCCATGACCAGGGCGGCGAGGGAGGCGAGCGGGATCTCCTCCAGGGCCGGGACCATCAGCAACGCGGCGACTACTACGAGAACGCCGTGCAGCATCGTGGAGTTCCGGCTCACCGCACCCGACTTCACATTCGCGATGCTGCGCACGGCCACCCCGGCCACCGGCAGTCCGCCGAGCGCCCCGGAGACCATGTTGGCGGCGCCCTGGCCCAGCAGCTCTCGGTCCAGGTCGGAGCGGGGGACCGGGCAAGGACGGGCCGCGACCAGTTTGTCCACGGCCACCGCACCGAGCAGCGACTGCACGCTGCACACCAGGGTGGTGGTGAGCACCGCGGCGGCGAGGCCGGGCGCCGCGCCCTCGGGCAGTCCGGCCAGGGCGTGGGTGCGCCACGACGGCAGGTCGACCCGGGGCAGGGTCAGGTCGGCGAGGGCCGCCGTGGCGGTGGCCCCGGCGACGGCGACGAGGGCGGCCGGCACGCGCCGGAGCGTCCGGCCGGTGCGACCGGGCAGGCGGGGCCAGGCCAGCAGCAGCGCGAGCGTCAGCGCGCTCATCGAGACGGCCGCCGGATGCAGATGGGCCAACTCGGCAGGCAACGCACGGACGTTGGCGAGAACGGAGCTGTCCGGACTGCCGCCGAGCACGATGTGCAGTTGGGCGACGGCGATGGTGATGCCGATCCCGGCGAGCATGCCGTGCACCACGGCCGGGCTGACCGCGAGCGCGCCGCGCGCCACCCGCAGGCAGCCGAGGCCGAGTTGGGCCACTCCGGCGAGGACGGTGATGCCGCAGGTCGCCCGCCAGCCGTAGCGGTGGATCAGGTCGGCGGTGACCACGGTGAGTCCGGCGGCGGGACCGCTGACCTGGAGCGGGCAGCCGCCGAGCCGGCCGGCGACGAGTCCGCCCACGGCGGCGGCGACGAGGCCGGCCTGGAGCGGGGCACCGGTGGCCAGGGCGATGCCGAGGGACAGGGGCAGGGCGATCAGGAACACCGCGACGGACGCCGAGAGGTCGGCGCCCGCCACGGGGAAGCGGCGCCGGCGGCCGGGCGGCGGGCTGTGCGGCGGGTGCGGATGCTGGGTGTGCGGGGGTGCGCAGGCTGACATGGTCCCGTCTCCTCCGGGGCGGCGGGATGGAGCAATGTCTGGCAAAGGAAACGCAATGGCATGTAAAGAGCGAACATAGCTTTTCGGGGCAAATGGCTCGCGCGATCCCTCGTGTGAGCGAACTAATCATTTGATTGGCTTGTCGTACCGCTTCCTTCTCGGCTCTGTGTGATCTTGGCGGCAGCGTCGGTCCAAGCCCGGCACATCACCAGAAAACGGCCCTCGCCAGCGCGTGTCCGAGAGAAGGAAGAAGGTGGGCGGAACATGGCCGCCACCCAGAGGATCGCCGTCGGCGCCATGGTCGCCGCGGCCTGTGCCGCCTCGCTGGCCGGTTGTGCGACCGGCTCCCACGCCTCGAAGGAAGGGACGTCCGGCCCGCAGAAGGGTGCCCCGGCGGCCCCGGCACCCCAGAGCGTGTTCCGGCTGATCGGTGACGGATCCACCGCGTACACCGGCTCGCAGCCGCATCTGCCCAGACCCGAGCGGCTGAAGCCCGGTGAGAAACCGCCACAGTTCGTGGTGTTCTCCTGGGACGGCGCGGGCGAGGACAGCCAGAAGCTGTTCTCGCACTTCCGTGAGGTCTCCAAGGAGAACCACGCGACCATGACGTACTTCCTCAGCGGCGTGTACATGCTGCCGGAGGAGAAGCGCGAGCTGTACAAGCCGCCCCAGCACTCGCCGGGCAGCTCCGACATCGGCTTCAACGACGAGAAGGGAATCGCCGACACCGTCAAGCAGGCACGGCTGGCCTGGTTGGAGGGCAATGAGATCGGCACGCACTTCAACGGCCATTTCTGCGAGTCCAACGGCGGGGTCGGCACCTGGTCGGTGGCGGAGTGGAAGAGCGAGATCGCCCAGGCTAAGCAGTTCGTGAAGTCCTGGAAGACCAACACCGGCATGAAGGAGTCGGCCCCGCTGCCCTTCGACTACGACAAGGAGCTGATCGGCGCCCGTACGCCCTGCCTGGAGGGCCGGCAGAACTTCATGAAGGCGGCCCGCGAGTTGGGCTTCCGCTACGACTCCAGCGGAGTCAACAACCAGGTGTGGCCCAAGAAGAAGGACGGCCTGTGGGACCTGTCGATGCAGCTGGTGCCCTTCCCCGGGCACACCTATGAGCAGCTGACCACGGACTACAACTTCATGGTCAGCCAGTCCGGCACCAAGACCCAGGGCGACGCGGGCAAGTTCGGCTACTGGGGCGACCAGATGCGCGACGGCCTGGTCAAGGGCTTCCACCGGGCCTACGACGGCAACCGCGCGCCGCTGATCATCGGCAACCACTTCGAGTCCTGGAACGGCGGCACGTACATGCGCGCCGTCGAGGACACGGTGAAGGAGGTGTGCAACAAGCCCGACGTCCGCTGTGTGTCCTTCCACCAACTGGTCGACTGGCTGGACGCACAGGACCCGAAGATCCTTCAGAAACTGCGCACCCTGGCGGTGGGCGAGGCCCCCAGGCAGGGCTGGGCGTCCTTCCTCTCCGGCCGCCCGGCCCCGGCACCCAAGGGCGTGCCCGGGGCACCGGCGGTCAGGCAGTAGGCGTCACAGGCAAACCGTAGGTGTCACGCTCAAGCCGTAGCTCTCACACGGAACTTGTGATCTCCGCGCCGAGGCTCTCGTCGAGCACGAAGGCGGGGTCGACCTGCGCCGCCAGATCGGCCCCGGTGCGCTCGTTGCCCCACGCCTCGGCGTTCTTCAGGTGGAAGTGCACCATCTGGCGGGTGTAGCGCTCCCAGTCCCGCAGGTCGTACGTGGCGTCGGCGGTGGCCCGAAGGGTGTGCAGTGCCTGGGCGTTGGCCTCCTCCAGCAGTTCGAACCGGGGCGGACGGCCCTTCTCCATGGCGCGCACCCAGTCCGAGCGGCCGACGGTCACGAGCAGGTCGTCACCGACCTCCTCGCGAAGGAAGTCGATGTCGTCCTGTTCCTGGATCTTGTTGCCGACGACCTTCAGGGCGACGCCGAAGTCGCGGGCGTACTCCTTGTACTGGCGATAGACGGAGACCCCCTTCCGGGTCGGCTCGGCGACGAGGAACGTCATGTCGAAGCGGGTGAACATGCCGGAGGCGAAGGAGTCCGAACCGGCCGTCATGTCGACCACGACGTACTCGTCGGGGCCGTCGACGAGGTGGTTCAGGAACAGCTCCACCGCTCCCGTCTTGGAGTGGTAGCAGGCGACCCCCAGGTCGGCGTCCGTGAAGGGGCCGGTGACCATCAAACGGACGGCGCCGCCCTCGAGTTCCACCGGCCGCGCGCAGGCGTCGTAGACCGGATTCGGCTCTCGCACCCGGACCAGCCGCGAGCCCTCGCCGGGCGGTGTCGTCTTGATCATCGTGGCGGCGGAGGCGATGCGCGGGTTGCTGCCGCGCAGATAGTCCTTGATCAGCGGCAGCCGCTCGCCCATGGCGGGCAGCGCTGTGACCTCCGCCTCGTCGAGGCCGAGCGCGGGCCCGAGGTGCTGGTTGATGTCCGCGTCGATGGCGACCACCGGGGCGCCGGCGGCCACGAGGTGGCGGATGAACAGGGAGGAGAGCGTGGTCTTGCCGCTGCCGCCCTTCCCGACGAAAGCAATTTTCATATTCACCAACGGTAGTCGGTTGATAGCTGTAAGTGGCAGTCGGGAGTGAAGAAGACCACTCCTTCGAGGGGTTGGGCGATGGGATGCGTAGGGTCGTACTCATGAGTACGACAGGCGCGAACGCCGACCCGCTCGCGGCCCTGGGCTCGCTGCCCGGTGTGGCCGACTCCGTGGAATCCGTGCGCAAGGCCGTGGACCGGGTCTACGGGCACCGGATCATGCGGCGCCGCAGTGCCGAGATCACCTCCGAGGCGGCTCTGCGCGCTGCCCGTGCCTCCGCCGCCCTGTCCGGCGCCGACTGGGCCCTGGAGGAGGTGCGGCGGCGTACCGACTTCGGCGGCGACGCGGAGGCGCGCGTCATGGGTGCGGCCCTCAGGCTGTCGGCGGAGGCGGGACAGCTGCTGTCCATCTGGCGGCAGTCGCCCCTCCGGGTCCTGGCGCGGCTGCACCTGGTGGCCGCGGCGAGCAAGGACGACGAGGTCGGCAGGCCGCGCCAGGCCGGCGAGCCGGTGGACGAACCGCTGGTCGAGCTGCCGCTGCCGGACGCGGCGGAGGTCTCCGGGCGGCTGGAGGGGCTCGCGGACCTGATCATCGCGGGGACGTCCGCGCCCGCGCTGGTCACGGCCGCCGTGGTGCACGGCGAGCTGCTCGCGCTGCGGCCCTTCGTGTCCCACAACGGCCTGGTCGCACGCACGGCCGAACGGATTGTGCTGATCGGAAGCGGCCTGGACCCGAAGGCGATCTGCCCGGCCGAGGTCGGCCACGCCGAGCTGGGCCGCGCCTCCTATCTGGCGGCGCTGGACGGATATGTCTCCGGCACCCCCGAGGGTATGGGGGCCTGGATCGCGCACTGCGGCCGGGCGATCGAGCTGGGTGCGCGCGAGTCGACGGCGGTGTGCGAGGCGCTGCAGCGCGGCGCGGCCTGATAAGGCGCCCGGCGGGCCCCGGACATGAATGCGGCGGTACGAGTCTTCGTACCGCCGCTGGCATGTTCACCGGGTTACCAAGCGTCCTCGATATCTGCCCATCAGGTCGGGGACTTTGCCCGTCACCTGGTGCGGCTGGCCCGTAATCGACGGGTCGACGTCGCGTGGGTGCCCGGTGTCCATGCGTGGTCCGTGGGCCAAGTGCGTAGTGTTAGGTGATCCTCTCGGATGTCCCTTTGGTCTCGCGGGCCTAAGGTCTTTGTACCGCGCGCCGGGAGGAAGCGAAACCCTTGCCTCCGGTTCTTTTACCTTTAGGTTCAAACGAGGGCGAAACGGGCCCAGCCCCGACGGTGCTTCTGTGTCAGGCGGTGCTCCGGCGTCGGCTGGCGTACCAGACGAGGCCGGCGGTTGCGGCCGCCGCTCCTATGGCCGCCGCCGCGACCAGCGTGGGGCGGGCCGGGACGGAGAACGTGGGCAGCCGCTTCTTCAGCGGGACCGGCCGGCGGAACTCCAGAACCGGCCACCCGCGCGCGACCGCCTCGCGGCGCAGGGTGCGGTCCGGGTTCACCGCGTGCGGGTGCCCGACGGCCTGGAGCATCGGCAGGTCGGTCACCGAGTCGCTGTAGGCGAAGCAGCGGTCGAGGTCGTAGCCCTCGGACGCGGCCAGCTCCCGGATCGCCTCGGCCTTGGTCGGGCCGTAGGCGTAGTACTCCACCTCCCCGGTGAAGCAGCCGTCCTCGCCGACGACCATGCGGGTGGCCACCACCCGGTCCGCGCCGAGCAGTTCACCGATCGGCTCGACCACCTCGGCGCCCGAGGTCGACACGATCACCACGTCCCGGCCGGCCGAGTGGTGCTCCTCGATGAGGGAGGCTGCCTCGTCGTAGATGATCGGGTCGATCAGGTCGTGCAGGGTCTCGGCGACGATCTCCCGCACCTGCTGCACGTTCCAGCCGCGGCACAGGGTGGACAGATACTCGCGCATGCGCTCCATCTGGTCGTGATCCAGGCCACCGACCAGGAAGACGAACTGGGCATATGCGGTACGCAGCGCGGCCCTGCGGTTGATCAGCCCGCCTTGGTAGAAGGACTTGCTGAAGGTGAGCGTGCTCGACTTCGCAATGACCGTCTTGTCCAGATCAAAGAAGGCTGCTGCGCGGGGCAAGGAGTGGTTTTCCACGCCCCAGAGCATAGGCGCCCACCATTCGGCGTAAGGTGGGGCGCGTGGGTTTGCCTGAGAGGGCTCTCGGGTACACCATGGAAGTCACGGATCGTTCGCGACCGTGCTAACCCGGTCCGACTCCTCCCCCCCCGAGTCGGCCGTGGGGACGACCCCCGCTCTCCCCCCCGGCGGGGGTCGTCGCATGTCCGGGCGGCTTTTCCCCTTCCTCCCCTTTTTTTCACGCGACCGCGGGTCGGTACGACGGCGCCGCGGCCGCCGCTTCCGCGCGCCCATGATCCGTTACTCCGGGTAATCGTCGCACTGCTCTGTGGAAGTCGCGCAGGGATGGGCGCAGAGGTCACCGGTATGGGTGACTGCGATATTCACAGCCCCCGAGTTGTCCACAGATTTCGACCAAGATCCACATGATTTCGCGGATCGCTGCACCGTGATTCCAGCGCGCTCGGCCACGGCGAGTTCATGGCCGGTTCCGATTGCCGGAGCGCCTATGGCCGGTTTCTGCCGGCCGCTCATATGGGGGGCCGCTTGCCGGTTCTTCACACCTTTGGGAATCGCGTGGCCGAAGGGGCGCGCGGCCCACGCAGCGAAGGGGGGACACCCATGACCGCAGCCGTCACCCACGACCCGCCGCCCGGCACCCCGGACCGGCCGGGCAGGCCGCTCATCGTCACCGAGGACGCCGAACTCCTGGACGACCTGCTGCGCCTGTGCGCGGCCGCCGGCGCCACACCCGAGGTCCACCACGGCGTCCCCGAACACGGCGACGGCTGGGAAACGGCCCCGCTGGTGCTGGTCGGCGACGACTGCACCCGCCGGGTCGGCGGGGCCACGCGCCGGCGCGGAGTGGTGCTGGTCGGCCGTGACCAGGACGACCCGGGGGTGTGGCAACGCGCCATGGAGATCGGCGCCGACCACGTCCTGATGCTTCCCGACGGCGAGCAGTGGCTGGTCGACCGCATCGCCGACGTCGCCGAGGGAGTCGGCCGCCCGGCCCTCACCGTCGGCGTGATCGGCGGCCGGGGCGGGGCCGGCGCCTCCACGCTCGCATGCGCGCTGGCCGTCACCTCCGCGCGCGAGGGACTGCGCACCCTCCTCGTGGACGCCGATCCGCTCGGCGGCGGACTCGACGTACTCCTCGGTGGCGAGAGCGTCGACGGACTGCGCTGGCCCGCCTTCGCAGCCTCCCGCGGCCGGGTCGGCGGCGGCGCCCTGGAGGAGTCGCTGCCCGAACTGCACTCCCTTCGGGTGCTGAGCTGGGACCGCGGCGACTGCGTCGCCGTCCCGCCGCAGGCGGTGCGCGCGGTGCTCGCCGCGGCCCGCCGGCGGGGCGGCACGGTCGTGGTGGACCTGCCCCGCCGGCTCGACGACGGGGTCGCCGAAGTCCTCGCCCAGCTCGACCTGGCGCTGCTCGTCGTCCCCGCCGAGTTGCGCGCGGTCGCCGCGGCCGGGCGGGTCGCCTCCGCCGTCGGCATGGTGGTGCGCGACCTGCGCGTGGCGGTGCGCGGGCCGTACGCCCCGGGCCTGGACGACCAGGAGGTGTCCCGGTTGCTCGGCCTGCCACTGGCCGGCGAGGTGCCGGTCGAACCGCCGCTGCTGCGCCCGCGGGGCGGTGCGAAGCCGCCCGCCGCGACCGGACGCGGCCCGCTCGCCCGCTTCTGTGCGAACTTCTGGGAGCGCGCGCTGGTCGAGGTCGGAGGCACCCGATGAGCCTCCCCGGACTCGACCGCGCGGACGGCGCCACTCTGCTCGACGGCGTCCGGCGCCGGCTGGCCGAGAGTGGCGCCGAACCCACCCCCGCGCGGGTGGCCCAGGCCCTGCGCGAACAGGGCAGGGTGCTCGGCGACGCCGAAGTCCTCGGCGCGGCCCGGCAGCTGAGGTCCGAACTCGTCGGCACCGGCCCCCTGGAGCCGCTGCTCGCCGAACCGGACGTCACCGACGTCCTGGTGTCCGCCCCCGACCGGGTGTGGGTGGACCGTGGCGGCGGCCTGGAGCTGACCCCGGTGACCTTCCCCGATGCGGCGGCCGTACGACGCCTCGCGCAGCGGCTGGCCGCCGTGGCCGGACGCCGGCTGGACGACGCCCGGCCGTGGGCGGACGCCCGGCTGCCCGACGGCACCCGGCTGCACGCGGTGCTGCCCCCGGTCGCCGTCGGCTGCACCTGTCTGGCCCTGCGGGTCGTACGGCCCCGGGCGTTCACGCTGGAGGAGTTGGTCGAGGCTGGCACGGTACCGCCCGGCGGCGAGCGGATCCTGCGGGCGCTGCTCACGGCCCGGCTGTCCTTCCTCGTCAGCGGCGGCACCGGAAGCGGCAACCCCAATCTATGACCATGACGCCTCTAAAACGATCTTGCTATTCGGTTCTTCTGGAGTCCCAGAAAAACCCCTCTGACCTGCGGTTTTGCGGCCCCGTCGCGCCGATTTCGCGCGAGCCTTCGAATCAAAGGTTGGGGCCGACTGGGGCTCGGGAGACATGAAACGGCCCCGACCGGGCCGGCGCTCCGGTCGGGGCCGCGGGGTCCGCCCGCCGTCAGATACTCACCGGTTTCGACGGCGGCCGGACGGCCGGGGGCGCTGTACACCCCGTGTGGGGGCGGTCTGGTGCGGGACGGGCCTGCAGTTGGTCGGGCACAGGTACACCGTGGCCCCACCCGCACTGGGGGACATGTGGTCGTAGGTCGCCGGCTCGCCCTCGATGGGCTTGTCGCAGCGGGCACACAAGGGCATCAGTCGTCTCCTGACTGCTTGGATCTGAGGGAGCTGCAGCCCGCACCGGGTAGGCACTGGTACACGTCGACGTCCAGGACGTGAGCGCCGACGCTCCCGCGCGCCCGCCCGGCCGGCTCGCCACCGTTCTGCAGGGAGGCGCCGCACCAGACGCAGGCCCAGCCGGAGTACACGGCGCGGGACAGCTTGTTCGCCGACGGCAGGGTGCGTGTGTTCACCGGTTCGTCCCCAGCTGCGCCCACAGGCCGCACTCGTCTGTGGACAGCCCGGCGATCGTGGCCAGTCCGGACACGATCGCCCAGCCGGGCCCGTGACTACTGGCGAGCGGGAGCGGGTCGGGGCCGGCGGCGATGACGCGGATGCGTGCACCGGCCGTGGAGAGGGTCATCTCCACGACGGGGGCGCCCGAGCTGAGGATGGCGATGAACAATTCGTTCGCGATGGGCGGGACGTCGGGGTGCTTCACCCGGCCTGCCACCCAGAGTCGGACGTGGCGCGCTTCGATCGGCTCGGCCTTGAAGGCCTTCTGCCATGAATGTCCCGACTCGGGCATGGCTGTCCCCCGGAAACGGTGGTTATCTGAGTACAGGTAGTGCTTATCTGTACTCAGATTGTCGCGGGGATTGGCGCTGGTCAAGCGGATGGGGAGAGTATGTGTACTCAGATTGACCTGATCGCTCGAAGTGGGGGTGCCGTCGTGGCACAGCCTGAGTACCTGCGGATCGCCGCCGACCTGCGGCGCCGCATCTCCTCCGGCGAATGGGGACCTGGCGACCAGATCCCAACCCTGCCCGAGCTCTGCCGCGAATACGGCGACGTCTCCCAGACCACCATCCGCAATGCGCTCCGCATGCTGGCGAACGAAGGCCTCATCGAGACCCGTGCCCGCGCGGGCACGCGCGTCCGGCCCCGGCCGGCCATCCACCGCCTGGCCGCCGACCGCTACCGGACCACGCCCGGCGCCAAATCCACGCCGTACACGAGGGACCAGGGCATCGGCTGGTCCGAGTACCGGCTCGACAAGCGGTTCGAGCGGGTGCACGCAGATGCCGAACTGGCAGCGCTCTTCGAGTGCGAGGTGGGCGAGCGGCTCCTCGCGCGTCACTTCATCTTCTACGACAACGACCAGCCCACCCAGATGTCCACGAGCTACGTGCGCTGGTCGGATGTGGCCGGGACACCGGTCGCCGACCCGATCAACGAGCCCTGGCCGGGCGGTACCCGGGCCCAACTGGCGTCGCTCGGCATCCGCATCACAACCATCACCGAGTCGTTCACTGCGGCCATGCCCACCGAACTGGAGGCGGCGACGCTCCGTATCGGCTCCGGTGTGCCAGTCCTGCGGTACACGCGCAAGCACATCGCCGACACAGGCCGAGTCGTCGAGGTCGCCCACCCGATCGTGCGCCGCGGCGACACCACCATCGTCGACTTCCGCATGGAGCTGGACGAGTAGCGTCTCGGCAGGTCACGGCAGGTGTGAGAATCGGCGTAATTTTATTACCTCGAATCCCACACCCCCAGGCATGACGAAACGCCCCCTGCACAGCCCGCGTTGGGCCGTGCAGGGGGCGTTCGTGGTTCAGCTGGCGGGCATGCACGTGTAGTGCGTCGACCCCGGGCTGTCGGGGGTGCAGTCGTAGGTCGTCGAATGGCCGAGCGCGTCGGTGTAAGTCCATGTCCAGCCCGACGGCGGCGGCCCGGCGGGTCCGGTGTCGCCCTTCGGGCCCTGGGCGCCGTCCCTGCCGTCCTTCCCATCCTTGCCCGGCGGTCCGGCCGGGCCCTGGGGTCCGGCGACGGTGGACGCCGGTCCGGGGCTGCCCGGCGGCCCCGACGGGCCGGGGATGGTGGACGCCGGTCCTGGGGAACCGTTCCTGCCGTCCTTGCCGGGGGCGCCCGTCGGTCCAGGACTGCCCGCCGCGCCTGCAGGCCCTGGCGATCCCGGTGGTCCCGGTGGCCCCGTGATCGACTGGCCCGGCTCGCCACGCGACCCTGGCGGACCTGCGACCGGGGTGTGCCCGAGCTGCTGGACCTGGCGCGCCAGAGCGTCCCGTGCCGCTTCCTGTGTCCCCAGCTGGTCGGACAGGGAATGCAGCGCGAAGAGGACCCAAGCCAGCACGGCAACACTGGCCAGTACCGCGACCGCGAAGAGGACGTCTCCGCGGCGCGCCGAGCTCCAGTGATCCCTCACTTCTGCCCCTTCGAGTTGAGCCACACCTCGAGCAGCACCACCAGCAGCGGCACTACGATCGCTGCGATCACCCAGCGGCGGTCTTGGCGGCGTTGCTGCTCCCGTTCCCGCTGCTCCTGGTCCCTTTGCTGGTGTTCCAGCTTCCGCGCGTCCTCGATGCTCTTCACGCGCTCAACCAGCTGCCGTTCACGCTCATCGCGAGCCTGTTGCTCGAGCTGGTAGCGCTCGAGCGACACCTTGCTGTCGAGCCGGACGCCGAGCTGCCGGATGTCGTCTCGGATGTCGCCGACCCGGTCATCGAGGCGGCGGGCCAGTTCGCCCAGGGTCGGGTCATCGGCCACGGTTGCCCCTCGGAGATCGTGCTGTGCTGGTCGAGGCCGGTAAGCCGTGTACTACGCGGCCGGGCTCGCGCTCGGACCGGGCGGGTCGGGGACCGGGGCGACGGCCGGACGCCGCAGCAGGGACGCCGAGGACGGGCTTCCCACGTGGCGGGCCAGGAAGCCCTTCGCTGCGGACAGCACAGGCACGAGGAGCGCGGCCCACCACACGGGCAGGTTGCTGAACTCGGTGATGGCGACACCGAGGACGGCCTCGCCCGCGGTGGCGCCGACGCGCTCGGCGAGATCGAGCCAGTAGGTCTTCGTCATGGTGGTCACCAGCTTTCGATGGCGTAGGCGACGCCGGCGGCGTCGGTCTGCATGCTGACCTTCTGGTCGGCGGCGGTCATGGGAACGTCGACGGTGCCGTCGGCGGCCGTCAGGTTGACGGTGGTGATCCGCCAGTTCGTGCCGTCGTGGATGGCGACGCGCACGCTCGCCTTCGGCGGAGTCGGGCTGATCTGATCCATGCCAAGGTGCAGACGCCGGTTGGCGGCCGTCTTCCAGGCGCTGCCGTGCGGTACGAGAGCGACGGTCGGCTGCTTACCGGACGCGACCGTGCCGGAGTTCCACGCGGGCATGTCTTCCTCCTGAGGGGTGGGGCTGGGGGTCGGCGTAGGGGCCGGCTGGGTTCCGGCGGCCCAGGCGCGCAGCGCGGCCGCGTCGGGGAACAGAGCCGGGTTGGCGACATCGCCGTCACCGCCCTGCGGGGCGGCGTCCGTGTACTGGTGGAACACCCACTTCGTCTTCACGCGGGGCTGGCCGGCGGTGACGTAGTCGGCGACCCACAGGCCGTCGCCCGCGTTGGAGTCGGTGTCGACGTTCAGCCAGTTGTTACGGTCCGCGTAGACCAGGACCCGGTGACCGGGCGTCTTCGCTTTCACCCGGGCGATCCAGGCGTCCTTGAAGGCGTCGGCCTGTGCCCCGGTGACGCCTGTCTGCCCGTACCACTCCCAGTCGAGGACGAGGAGGTCCCCGGTGTGGAGGTCGGTGCCGAGGTGGTTGAGGAAGTAGTCGGCGTCGGCTGCCGCACCATCGCCGATGTGGGGGTAGTGGTAGTGGCCGATGAGCAGCCCGGCCGCGCGGCCGTGGGCGACCTGCGCCGAGGCCTTCGGGTTGACGTAACCCTCGCCTTCGGTTCGCTTGACGACCACGAACGCCAGGCCAGCGGTGCTGTACGTCTCTGACTGGTACGACGCGATGTCGATTCCCTTGAGCATCGCTCCCCCTCTCAGCCCGGTCATGTCGGCTGGCCCTCGCTCTCTCTGTGCTCGATCAGGTGGTGCAGCTGGCGCTGTTCTTCGCGCAGCGCGCGGAGGTGGCGGCGGGTCAGCCAGTGGTGGATGCCGACGACGGGGACCCAGATCACGTTCGCGGCGAGGTTGGGCCAGACCTGGAGCCACGCCCCCCACAGCCAGGCGCCCATCAGGTGATCAGGTTCCGGACGTAGACCTCGGCCTCGAAGTCGCTGGCGGATGCGTTGTGGACGCCGCCGTGCCCGCGGTGGTGCTTGGCGCAGTAGAAGACGAGGTTGTCCCCGCTCTCCACCCAGGCGCCCACCTCGTCCGGGTTGGAGATCCCGGGGTAGTCCCGCTCCAAAAGGGAGAGGTCGACGCCGTTCTGCATGGAGAACTCCACGTGGGCGTGGTGGAGCTCCAGGCCGCCGGCGCACTCGGAGGTGTCGCCGCCGCGGCGCTCGGCGAAGTGGCAGACCGCGGTGTCGATGTGGGTCTTGCGGTAGTGCTCGAAGTCCTTGTAGTGCGGGTCGTCCTCGCGGGCGGGGTGCGCTGGGAATGCGACCGTGTACCGGTGCGTCTCGGCCTGGTCGTGGGCCGCCACCGTGTGCGGCGTGTCTGCGGTCATCGGGTTCCTCGAGGGTGCGCGGGCATGAAGAAGCCCCCGGCGCGGCGGGGGCGGCAGGAAGCGGGCGGGCGGGTCAGTCGAAGGCCGGCGGGTTGAGCGTCCAGTCGACGTAGCTGGCAGTGGCGGTGTTCTGGACCTTGGAGACGCTGACGGTCACCGGGTCCTCGCCAGCGGGGTAGGCCACGCCTTTAAGGGCCTCCGCGACGGCGAGCACGAACTCGTCAGTCGCGCCGGACTGAGCGTTGAAGCTGAGGTTGCCCCCGTCGTTCTGACCGCAGGTGAGTTCGATGAAGTAGCTGGTGCCTGAGCTGGTCTGCATGGATTCCCCTCGGTCAGGCGTGGACGAATTTCGCTTTGATGGCTGCGCAGACACCACCGACGGAGGTCGTGGAGAGGGTGCCACCGGAAGACTGGTATCCGACGAGGGCCAGCGTGGTTCCCTGGGTGAGCTGGACCAGCCCACCGCAGGCAGCCGACACGGTGCTGCTGCCCGGTGGTGTGAACCGTTCGGTGCCGGTGATCACGGGAAGGTTGGTCTTGTCGGTGGTGAACCAGCAGCCCCTGTTCCCGGAGCTGTTGCCCGCGAAATGCACGACGCCCTCGATGTCGTACCAGCCGGTCACCGGCACGACCCACGCGTTGCTGGAGTAGCCCCCATACGGGTCGAGGGACGCCGTGTTGATGTTGATCAGGTAGTTCGAGCCGCTTGTCGTCAGGTTCTGCGTGGCGCTCGCGTACAGGTAACACGCGGGCGGGTTCAGCAGGAACGTCAGCGGGTTGTACATCTGGTTGGTCAGGTACGACTGGCTGATCGGGAAGCCGGTGACCGGGGCCGCCAGGCTGGGGACGGGCAGGTTGGTCATGGGTCTCCTCCGGTCAGAAGCCGATCAAAGGTGTCGTGCCGCCGGTCAGGGAGGCGGCGTCGAAACAGGTCGGGAAGCTGCCCTCCGGAGGCAGCGACACGGTGCCCGGGTTCGGGTCGCAGAGGTAGTCGTTCGCGTTGTGCGCGTTGGCCGTGGGCGCGGTGAACGTGATCTGGACCGTGCTGTAGCCGGCCGAGACGGCCTGAACCGACTGGATGGTGACGGTCTCGGCGTTCGCGGTGCCGTAGCCGAGCGTCATCTGGTAGCTGGCTCCGGCCGGGATGACGTACTGGGCGGCGATCGAGTTGACCCCGGAGATGGGCCCGACGGTGATGGTGGAGACGCCGGCCGCATAGGACGACTGCAGCTGCCCCCAGGCCGCCGAGATGACCCCGTACTGGTACTGGGAGGCCGGGGACATCTGCATGCGCAGGTTCAGCGCGCCCTGATCGTTTCCGCTCCACTCCATCTGTTCGATGAAGCAGTCCAGGGACTTCATCGGTGCCTCGGCCGGCCGCTTGTTGACCCTCACCCGGTCCGCGAAGTTGAGCAGCGCCACCTGCGGTAGCAGGGACGGATTCGGCGCCAGGTCGACCGTGATCTCCTGGATGCGGGTGTGGGGGTCCTTGTATTGCGACAAGAGGTAGTTGGCGATGTTGAGGCCGGCCTGGACCGTCTGAGGGTTGATGGTGCGGGTCAGGGTCTGCGGGAAGTAGGCCGTCTGCGACGCGCTGTCCTGGGCCTCCTGCAACTGGTTGGAGTTCGTCAGGTCCTGTGCGCCGTCGACCGTGATCTGGACGTCGTTGTACAGCCGGGCGGGGTCCTGCTCGAAGACGACGTCGCCCTGGTATGGAATCTCACCGGACGGGCTGTTCTCGCCGAAGGTGACCTTGGGCTGGGTCTGGATCCATCGCCAGAGCTGCCCGTACAGGGTTGGCACCCCGGTGCGGTCGATCGTGATCTGTCCGACCTCGGTGTCGGCGCTCTCCTGCATGATGTCCAGTGGGGAGCGGCCGTTGAGGGTGCCGCCGCCCAAGGCGACATCGGAGGCGTGAATCTGCATCCTGCTAGAGGAGCCTGGCTGGAAGTTGGCCAGATTCATGATCCTGTTGAGCCGGGTTCCGTTGGTATCCCCTGGCCAGCCGCGGGAGAATCCGAGGCTGATATCCCCTGACGTGGACACAGGGAGTTCACTGTTCCACTGGGCGACCCAGGCCATATCTCCGTTGAACGGCTGAGTGTTCTCGCCACTGCCGTTGGTCGTCAGGAGTGTGCCAAGTGCGTCACTGGTGTAGGTCGATGACCCCAGGCTGCTTGCTGCCGCGATCTGCGTGTAGTAGCCGTCGACAACGATCGTCGTGGTCTTTCCGTCTGCGCTGAGAGACAGGATGGCGCAATGCCAGTTGCCGTCGCAGACAGGCACCCAAGAGTTGTAGAAATAGTTGCTTGTGCCAGAAGAGTTCTGCACCTTGGCAACGACAAACCCGTTTGAGTAGATGCCAAGCTGAACACCCGATTGGTCACCCGTTCCGGACTGGAAGCCGGGGGCGGTAGCTGACCACAGAGTTGCGGTTCCGAAGGTGCCCCCAGCTCCTGGGGTCAGGCTGGTACGAAAGCAGATCATGCGGGTCCAGCCGGCGGAGGGCAGGGTTACGGTCCTGCCGCTGGAGTTGGCCCACTGCAAGGAGCTGGCGTTGGCCGCGTTGCCCAGCGACGAGGCCTGGTTGTTGGCGACAGTGATGACCGGGCCGGGGGTGTTCCACAGCGTGCCGAGCGGGCTGGTGCTGGAGATGCTGACCCCGGTTGTGATGGCGGAGCCGACCAGGTCCAGGCCGACCCCGCTGCCGCCCAGATCGAGGAACGCTTTGCCGGTGGGGCTGTCCGGCTGGGATCCCGTCGCGGCCAGGTCGAACCGGTACTGCGGGTTCTGCGAGGCCATGTAGGTGGCCATGGCGTTGGCGATGGTGGACTGCGACAGCGGCGCCAGGGCGTCGACCCCGGTCACGTTCGTCAGGCCGTACTTGCCGTTCTGGGTGTACGTCTGCGGCCAGCGCTCGATGAAGCCCTGCCAGATCTGCGTCCATGTGCCCGGGCTGGCCCAGGAGGTGGGCGTGGCAGCCTGCTCCAGCTGCCAGCCGGTGGTCTGCACGGTGGTGGCCGCCGTGGTGGCGGCGCTCGTCGAGATGGACACCAGCGCCCACGCGGCGTTGCTGGGGGCCGTGGCCGACACCGTCAGGCGCGTCCACGAGGTGGTGACGGACTGGACTGTGCCCAGCGTGCGCGTGATCAGTGTCCCGGACAGGCTGTAGAACGCGAGGCGTGCCTTCAGTTGCAGGCTGGTCATGCCGCCTGCAGCGAGGGACACGTCGATCCCGAAGGAGTAGGTCAGGTTGGGTGTGGCGGTGGTGCCGTCGCAGTCGGTGGTGGACCAGTTCGCTCCGGCGTCCCCGTTGAGGCCGAAGGCGACGCCGGAGCTGGAGCCGTTGGGGATCGCCCAGGTCTGGGCCGTGGTCAGTCCGGACCCGGATGCGGGCAGCCCGGTGGCGGTGCTGGTCGTGCCGACCGTGGCGCGCATGTTCTGGGTGGTGGTTCCGGACGCCACCCACGGGTAGAGCAGGTTCCGGGTCGGGTTGATCTGCAGGACCATGCGGCATCGCCGGTACGGCAGCACGTAGCCGTTGAAGAACGAGCTGGTGTTGTCGGGGTCGAACGCGCCGTCCAGGTTGTCGAGGGTGAAGTCGACCTTCCCGGACTGGACGGCGTCCAGCTCGTACTGGCGGCCCGCCAACTGCGCCTTCCAGCTGCCGCGCAGCCGGCCGCCGAGGTTGTACCACCAGTTCGGCGAGGCGGAGTTGCCGCCGGCGTTCCAGGCCACTTCGAGCAGGACGCGCGGCCAGGAAGCGATGAGGGGGCCGTCGGGCGCGTATCCGGGCGGTGTCGTCACGGCGACCCCCTTCTCTCAGCCGCGGGCCAACGACATGCCGTTGGTCAGGTTGCGGCGGTTGTACTGCAGCGCGGACCGCTGCTGGACCTTGAACAGGACGTCCTTGTCGACCTGGGCGATGACGGTGATCTCGGCGACCTGCGCCTGCCCGGAACCCGACCCGGCGGCGTACCCGGCCGTCGAGAACCCGCCGGCGGTGCCGATGCTGACGGTCTGCGCGGACAGGGACCCGGCGAGCGCGCCGACCGCCCGGTGGGCCAGGTGGGCATGGTCGTCGACGCCCTTGGCGATGCCCTCGGGGATGGCCATACCGACATGATCGGCGAACACCCGGCTCGGCGAGTTGATGCCGAGGAAGCTCTTCGCCGAGGACAGGGCGTCTCCGGCGAGGTTCTTCAGGCTGTCGAACAGGCCGCCGGCGGCGTTCTCGACGCCGTTGATGATGCCGTGGACGATCGCCGAACCGATCCCCAGGAACCATCTGCCGACGTTCTTCACGGCGTTCCAGGCGCCGTGCAGGCCGTTGCTGATGGCGCTGGCGATCCGGCTGACGGTGCTGCTGATCGTGCGCCAGGCGCTCATCAGCGGGTTGATCATCGCGGACTTGATGGCGCTCCAGACCGCCGAGGCCACCGACTCGATGCCGTGCCACGCGGAGGTAAGCCAGCCGGAAACGGTGTGCCACAGCGACTTCAGCCAGCCCCACAGCGTCTCCATCGGCTGGATGATGACGACCTTGATGCCCTTCCAGGCATCCTCGGCGACCGTCTGGATGGCATCCCAGACGACCTTGAGGAACCCCTTGATCGCGTTCCAGACGGTGTGGACCACGCTCATGATCTGCTTGTGGAAGTGGTTCCAGATCGCCATGATCAGCGCCACGAACGGCAGGAAGATCACCAGCAGCAGCGGCCACCACTTCTTGAAGAACCCGGTGATTGCGTTCCACACGGTCGTGGTGATGCTCGACAGCCAGTGCCAGGCCGCCACGATCGGGTCGACCACCGCGTGCCAGGCCGACGTGAAGAACCCGGCGATCGAGTGCCACGCGGACATGACGTTCGTGGTGATCGAGTTCCAGATGTCGGTGACCGAGGACGCGAGCCAGTTCCAGGCGTCGACCAGGGCGTGGCCGACGGCCAGGCCGACCGCCTTGATGACGCCCCACACCTGCTTCCAGTGCGTGACCAGCAACAGGATCACGATGATGATCGCGGTGATCATGGCCACCATGGGCAGTGCTTCCAGCACCTCGGCCGAGGTGATCCATGCGTACATGGCCATCGTCGCCCCGACGATGGCCGCGACCAGCGCGGTGCCGATCAGGATGGCCAGGGCCTCGGCGACCGTCTTGTGTTTCGTCAGCCACGACACGACGTGGGCGATGACGCCCATCAGGCGGGTGACGACGGGTAGCAGCGCTTGCCCGACCTGGATCGTCATCGCCTGCAGGCCGGCCTTCGCGTCGGCGAGCTTCTGGTTGAGCGTCTTCTGGACGTCCGACCAGCCCTCGACGCTCTTGCCGCCCTTCTGGACGTGCTCGGCGATGGTCTTGGTGTTGTTCTGGAAGTCCTTCATGTGCGGGCCGGTGAGCTGCAGCGCGGCCTGCATGGACTTGGTGCCGCCGACCATCGTGGCCAGCGCACCGATGTAGGTCTGCTGGGCCGGGGGCAGGTTCGCCAGCGCCTTCTGGAAGGTGTTGGACTGCTTGGCCGCCTTCTGCAGGTGCGCGATCAGCACCGTTCCGGCGGGGCCCATCTTCGACTCGATCGCCGAGGTGAGCATGTTCAGCGTCGAGGCCAGGCCGTGCGTGCCCAGGTTCTGGCTGACCTTGATGGCGGACAGGCCGAGGCTCTGCATCTCCTGCGCGGCCTTGCCGGACGGGTTGGACAGCTGGCCGATGGTCTGCCGCAGGTAGGTCGCCGCCACGGCGGCCGGGGTGCCCTGCGCGGTCATCGTCGCCATCGCGCCGAGGACCTCATTCAGGCCGACGTGCGCGGCCGCCGACACCGGCAGGATCGACGACATGGACCCGGCGAGGGCCTCGAGGTTGGTCTTGCCCTGGCCTTCCGTCGCGATCAGCGCGTTCATCGCCTGCGTCGCCTGGCCGGACGACATCTTGTAGGCGTTCATCGCGGTCGTCAGGGCGTCGCTGGTGGTGCCCAGGTCGGCGGCACCGACCTTGGCGCCCATGGCGGCCGTCTTCAGCACGTTGAGCGCGTTGGCACCGTGGAAGCCGGCGGACTCCACCAGGTAGAGGCCGGAGGTGAGTTGCTGGGTGGACTGGCCGACCTGCCCGGCCATGGCCAGGACCCCGTCGCCGACCATCTTCATGTTCCCGGCGGCCTCACCGGCGCCGGTCCGGACCCGGGTCATCTGGGTCTGGAAGTCCGCGGCCATCTTCACCGCGCCGACCGCAGCGCCGGCGGCCGCGATGCCGATACCGGCGATCGCCGCGCCCCCGACCCGGCCGAACCGGGAGAACGAGGACTCGCTCTCGTCGGCCGTCTTGCGGGACTCGCGCCGCACGTCGGCCATCGCCGTCTTCACGCCGCTGGACTTGCCGAGGAACTCCACGAACACCGGGGGCAAGCTGGCCATGCGGCTCACCCCCGCTCACGCTGTTGAGTTAGTGGACGGCTTTGCCCCAGGTCTCCAGGAAGACCCGCGACATCTCGGGCTCGACCTTGCGGACCCCGGGCTCGAAGTACGGGAACTTGCCTTCGTTGCGCTTCTTGTAGAGGTTGCGGACGCCGCCGCCGCCGACACCGACGCCGCCCTGGAATCCCTGCAGCGTGCGCCGCGGCCGGCGGACCCCGCCCACCCCCCGGCGCAGCGTGCCCGTGAGCCTGCCCGGACCGCCACCCTTGGCGGAGTGGTGCGGGCTGAGGTTGAGGCTCACGGCCTCACCGGTGCGAGACGAGGCGCCGCGGTGGTCCCAGCGGGGACGCCCCCGGATGTTGGAGCGGATCGCCTTCTTCGCCAGGTTCTGCGTGGCCTTCAGAGCGGTGATGGTGGCCTTGTCCACGTCGTGGCTCATCTTGTCCAGCGCGGCCTCGAGTTCCCGTAGGCCTACGACGCGGATCTCCACGTCAGCCATTGGCGGCCTCCTTCTCCTTGTTGGCGCGCGCCTGGGCCACGGTGTCGTCGACGGCGAGGATCCAGTCGAGCCGGTCGGCCGGCAGGTCCATCCACGTGTCCGGAGGCCCTACGACCTGGCACAGCCGCCAGTCCCGATACGCCTCCATCGGCAGCTGGTCGGCGCGGTAGTTGAACTTGCCCTCTAGCGCTGCTCGGAGGCGGTAGAGGGCACGGTAGGGCTGTTCTCGTCCTGGGACGGCCCGAAGTCCGTGCCCTCGAGGGCGCCGTCGGCGCACAGCTCCTTGAGCCGGTCGTAGTCCGGGCCGGGCAGGTCGAGCAGGGCGTCCAGGCTCACCGGCGCCTCGTAGGACCAGCCCACGACCCGGGCGATGATCAGCCGGTCGTTCAGCTCGTCCAGCAGGCCGGCGGACTCGTCGCCCATCTGCGCGACCATCTGCGCGGCCTCGGCCTCGGCCATGCCCTTGACGGCGTCGACGCCCTTCTTCGAGGCCTCCGCCACGACGCCGGCGAACGCCGGGTCCCGAGCCAGCTTCATCTGGATCGCACGAACCGGGCGCCGCAGCCGCTCGGAGACCTCCGCCATGTCGCGCAGGTCGGCCCAGCCTCCGCCAGGCAGGTTCTCACGCTTGATCGTCACTTGTACGTCCCGGAGGGCATCGCGTTGGTCAGGGTCACCTTGATCGGGCTGTAGCCGCCGCTCGCCCCGATGTCGGTGGTGTTGCCGTAGGTCTTGAAGGACACCGGAAGCTCGATGTAGTCCTTGCCGTAGCTCGGCGTGCCCTCCGACCACACCGCGGTCGTGCAGTGCAGCTGCAGGCCCGTGGCGGCGGCCCCGGTGCCGGCGGAGAACGACACGTCCAGCGTCTGGGCGGTGGAGTTCTGGAAGATGGTGCGCTGGCTGGAGTCCTCCATGACCAGCGTCAGCTTCCCCTCGACCGCCACGTCCCCCGACCAGATGGCATAGGGGTTCTGGGAGCCGTTCGCGCCACGGATCGCGGTGACGCCGCGCTTGATGGTCAGCTCACCGTCGACCACGAAGACGGTCGTGCCGGCGATCTTCGTCAGGACCGTCCAGTTCGCGACCGGCTTCACGGCCGTGTTCGACACGGTCGGCGAGGTCGTTGTGACGTAGGTCCAGCCGGTGGCCTTCGCCGAGTACTCCAGCAGCCCGTCGGCGTTCCACTTGAAGCCCAGCTCCGACAGCTGCTCGCCGGGGTACTGCCACGTCCCCAGCGGATCGAAGATCGTGTACGTCTGCCCGGGCGGCTGGGTGTCGCCGGTGTTGAGCGTCGAGAACGTGGTCGTGTACGGGGCGGAGGCGCCGGTGACCGTGACGTCGGGCAGCAGCGACACCAGCGGGAACCCGATCGAGTCGGCGAAGACGTCACCGCCGAAGTCGAGCGTCGAGCCCTTCTGGCCCTGGACGATGCCGAACGACTCGACGGCAGCGCCACGCTGGCCCTTGTCGTCGATCAGCTGCACGTCGTCCTTCGGCGTGAGCGTCTTCCACGGGATCCACATCGTGGGCACGACAGCCGTGCCCTTCGTGGTCTCCTTGGCGACGCCGAGCGCCGCGAGATGGGACGGCTTAGGCATCGCTGCCCTCCTTCTCCGGCGCGGCGCCGGCCTTCTTCGGGTTGGACTTCGCGGCGGTCCACCGGCCGTCGGCCGGGTCCGCTTCGAGGTCGTAGGACTGGCCCGGCACCGGAGTGAGGCCGAGCCGCGGGTAGTACCGGCCCTTGTCGCCGGTGTACGTGAAAGCAGGCATGCCGCACTCCTCACAGGGATTTCAGGCAGTCGATGCCGATGGAGATCGAGGTCCGGCGCCCCGTCTCGACCCAGTCCGTCTCGTGGGTGACGGCACTGGGACGGGCACGTTCGACGACCTGGCCGAGCGAGGTATCCGAGCGGACCAGCGCGATGACCAGGTCGGCGAGGGCTCGGGCACGGTTGAAGGTGACCGTCGAGTCGTCCGTGTTCCGGGTGACCTGGACGTCGACGGTGATCGTGTAGTCCTCGCGCAGCCAGTGCGAGCCGCCGGAGCCGACGTTCGACTCGGGGTTGTAGTTCTGGTGGACGTCGCCGACCGAGACGACGTCCTCCGGGATGTCGGTGCTCGGCCCGTCCATGCAGACCAGCAGCGAAGCGGACGTGTCGTTCGGGTCCGGCGTGAGCAGCGTCTGCAGCTGCGTGAACAGGTAGGCGCGGGCTGCCGGGATCGACGAGGCGGGGATCTGGTTGATGGGCGTGGTCATCAGGCGATCCCCGGGGGTCGGCGGTACGGGGCCCACAGCTCGACCACGCGGTCCGGCAGCGCGAAGCCCATCGGCACCCCGGCCGCCTCGCCGTCCATGCCGGCGCCCTTCCAGGACCGTCCAGCCGCCTGCTGGGTCTGCTGCCACAGGTGCCGGATCAGCTCCAGCGTGCCGAGCCGCACCGTGTACGGCACGCTCCCGGCCCGCCCCGCGGTGTACACCAGCTTGATGTTCTTCGCGCCGATCGCGAACATCGCCGGCTGGCCGCCGAACGTGCGCCGGGTGATCTGGCCCGTGCTGTAGTCGACCGTGTAGGCAAAGGCGTTCATCTGGCTGCCGAGCTGCTGCTCGGTCAGCGGGAAGGCGCTCAGGCCGTAGTACTCGGTGGCCGACAGGATCGACGCGAGCGGCAGCCAGTCCGGCACGACCGTGTTGACCCCGCCATCGAAGAACTGGGTGTGCTGCTCGGGCAGGAACGGCCCGCACACGTCCCGGGCCTGGTCGGCGGCGGCGAGGATGAAGCCCTGCAGCTCGTCATCCTGCCGGGTGTCGCTCGGGTTCATGTTGAGGTGCTTCTTCACCGAGGCCAGGTCAACGAGCTGCTCGACACCCAACGGCCGGACGGTGAACTGGCCCTCGGACGCCCACTGCACACCCGAGCCGGTCGCCGTCCACCGGTACAGCCAGATCCCGGCCGTGGCCACCGAGGGCACGACCGCGGCGTAGCCGCCGGAGCCCGTCGACGTCGTCGACGGCGTGGTCACGGTCCCGTTCGGGTCCGTGACCGTGAGGGTGACCGCCGGCGTCCCCGTGACGGGGTTGCCGTTGTCGTCCAGGACCGTCGTGGTGACGCCGACGTCCTGGCCGACGTAGTAGATCGTCTGGTTCTGCGCCACGGGCCACCCCCTCCCTGATCAGCGGTGACGGCGGTGCCGCCGGTGGGTCGAGCCGCGCCGGTGATGGTGCGCGGCCCTGCGGTGGTGGTGATGGGCGATGCGGTGCTCGTGAAGCTGCGCCGCCCGCCGGTGGTGCATGTGGTGGTGGACCGCATGCCGGTGGTGGTGCAGGTGGTGACGGCGGTGGGCGCGCAGCGTGTGACGGTGCGCGGCCTTGTGCCGGTGACGGGCCAGCTTCCGCGCGTGAAACTTCATCCGCCGCACGTGGTAGCGGTGGTGTTTCAGCGTGTGGAAGCCGCCCACGCTGTGCCGACGGTGGACGATCCGCTTCGGAACGTGCTTCGCCCGGTGCAGGTGCTTGAGGTGCTTGCCCTTCGGGTGGTGCTTCACGTGCTTGAGGTGGTGCCCATGCACGTGGTGGTGCTTCTTGTGGTGGGCCCGCTTGTGGTGGTGGTTGTGCGCGGCACGGCGCCGCAGATGGTGAGCGTGGTGGGCACCGTGCTTCTTCGGCCGGTGCGCTCGGTGCTGCGAGCGCACCCGCCGCAGATGCGCCTGGAGCTCCTGTGGCATGACCGGCTACTTGGCCGGCGGCGGGACGGCCTTCTCCGGCGCGGCCGCGGCCTTCGTGGTGCGCTTGGAGCCGCCGCCCACGACTTCATCGAGGCGCTGCACGACGTTGCGGACCTCCGCGGCCGCCTCCGATACGACCTCCTTGCCGGAGCCGATGGCGCTCGCCGTGGCGTCCTCGGCCATGCCGCGCAGCTCGGCCGCCGCCTGCCGTACCTCGGGGGCGACACGCTCCAGCTCGCCGCGGACCGCCGCCTGGACGTCCTTCGCCCCGTTCTGCACAGCCATGTCGAGCTCCTGCAGGAGCCCCTTGGCGTAGTTGATCGGGTTCACTGCTGGCCCCTTCCCGGGCAGAGAGACGGCCCGGCCGCGGAGTCGCCAGCCGGGCCGTCAGATCGGTCAGAACGTCGGGGCCACCAGGCCGGTGCCGCCGATGATCGCGAGGGACTGCGCGTACCGTCCGGCCTGGAACGAGAAGTAGTTGTACAGCCGGACGAACACGCTCAGGTTCTGGGCGTAGGTCTGCTGGAACGCCTCCGCGCGGACGTTGCCCTCCCACAGCATCAGGTCGGACATGCGGCCGACCAGGATCTCGTCCTGGTTGGTGCCCGCACCCAGGTTGGTCGGGATGAGCGCGTCCACGTAGACCGGCAGGCCGAGCATCTCGCCGACCAGGCCCTGCGCCGCCTGCTCGCCCATGTTGCCCACGACGTTCATCGGGGCGCCGGCGCGCGGCACCACCAGCGGACGGTTCTGAGCGTCGAGCTGAGCGACACACCACGCCCACCGGCGCGGGTGCATCACGATCGCGTCCGGAGGCAGGAACCGGGTGGTGTGGACGGACTGGATCGCGCCCGCGATCTTGCTGTACAGGGCGCCCAGGGTCGGCGACGCCGAGGTGTAGGTCACCGCGGTCGTCCCGGACAGGGTGAAGATGCCCGTGACCTGCCCGCTGGTGCCGGTGCCGCTGAGGACCTGCGTGTCGATCTGCTTGGCGTAGTCGGCGGACAGGTCGCGCAGGACCACGTCGTCGATGTTCAGCGGCGACTGCTCGATCAGCTGCAGCGAGACCGTCTGGCCACCGGCGACGGTGACGACCGGGCTGGACACCGACGTGGTGGTCAGGTCGGTCTGCTGCACACCGGTGTTCTGCGTGGCCTGCGGGGCCGTCGCCGTACCGGTGTTGATCTTCGGGATGTTGATGCTGTCCGTACCGCCGGGCAGGTCCATCGCCGGGCACAGGTTCGCGGTGATGCGACCTGGGCGGACGTAGGCGATGAACTGCTCCTCCAGCCACTTCGGCGGGACGAACTCGCCGCCGGCCCCGTTCGTGGTGGAGATGGCGCGCTGCTCGGCGACCATCTGGTCGTTGCGGCGCAGCCGCTCGGCCGCCTCGAAGTCGCCCTTGTTCGTGGCCCGGAACAGGTCCCGGAAGTACGACGGGCTGGTCGGGGCGTTGCGGTACACCTCCGGCTCGGAGGTGACCTTCACGCTGGCCTGGTACCGCTTGGCGACCTCGGCCGCGGCCTCGTCGGCGCGGATCTGCCCGTCGAGCTCGGCGACCCGGGCGTCGATCTCGCGGATCTCAGCCTCGCCGGCGTCGAACCGGCCCCGCTCTTCGTCGTTCAGCGCGCTGCGCTGCTCGGTGGTGACAGTCTCCAGGATCGTGTCGAGGCTGGTACGCAGCTCGGCACGCTTCTCCTGGAGAGCCTTGATCATGTCCCGCTTGTTCACGGGGGGCTCCCATCATCGGATCGGGTTGGCGTGCCTGCCGTGGTGACGGGTGGTGGCCCGGGTGGTGCCCCTTGATGCATGGGGTCCGGCGCGGGCTCCGGCGCGTGGCCGGGCAGGCGAAAGACCCGGCAGCCGTGGCGGCTCCGGGTGGTCAGTGGGGTGTAGCTACAGGGCGAGCAGGCGGGCGCGGGCCTCGTACAGCGCCAGGGATGCGCCGTTCTCCTGCTCCGCGGCCTCATCGAGGACCGTGTCGGGGTTCGGGACCCCGAGGACCTCGGCGAGCAGCGGCTGGGCGACGTCGACCGCGCCGTCCGCGGCGGAGACCAGCTGCAAGACCTGGGCGAGGGTCTTGGCGACCTCCGGCGAGAAGCCGTCGGCGCGAAGCTGGCGCGCGCGTTGCATCGCCAAGGCCGGGAAGGCGCTGCGCGCGAGGTTCGCGGCCTGGCGTGCCCGCAGGTCGACCGTCCCGCCGGTGTGCGGGTTGGCGCCGTAGTTGACGATCGACACGTCGCCGTGGTCGATGTTCACCTCAAGGATGTCCCGCTGCTCGTAGTCCGGGGACCACTGCTGCCGGGTCACCCAGAACGCGAAGCTCATCTCGTCCAACTCGCCGCCCTCGATGCCGGATCGGACGATCTGCACGTCCGGCCGTGCCGGGTCGAGGTCGGCTTCCGAGTGCAGCCCAGTGGAGTCCTCAGACAGGCGCAGCGTGCCCGGCTTGGTCCGCGCCATGGTTGCGCCGCCATGGTTGAGCAGGAACGCGGTGTCCGGGTCCTCGCTGAGCGTCTTCTTGAAGGCGCCGGACCTGACGACCTCCTCGAACGGGCCAAGCCAGTCCTGCATCTCATAGCCCTGCTCCGTCACGCTGGCGTAACCGGTGAACAGCAGCCGCGTGCCGCCGGTACCGTCCGGCTTCTCGCGGATCTCCACGCCCTGAAACGGCATGTCGAGGGCGTGGACCTTCACGGCGTCCAGGTACAGCGCACGGGCCGCCCGGTCGACGCCGTCAAGGAACCGCTGCTCGTGCTGACTGAAGGTGCCCTTCATCTACGGCTCCTGTCCTGACTCGGCGTCGCTCTTGGCGGACTTGGCGCCCGGGTCGTCCGTCGGGGTGTCGGTGTGCGCCGAGTTGAGCGGCGCGTAGGGGTCGGCGCCCTTGCCGTCGGGCAGCGGAGCGAGGTTCTCCAGGGCGCGGATCTCGTCGATCGTCATCAGTGCCGCGTTGCGGGCCTGCGTGTAGACCGCGTACCGGCCGGCTGTGTCGGTGCGCAGCAGCGCGTCATGGTTGAACCGGGCGACCTGGGGGCGGGGCAGCATCGCCGACCAGGCGTCCTCGAAGATGCCGGTCCAGTTCGACAGCGTGTACCGCAAGAACCCGAGCGACTGCTGCTCGATCCCCGTGCCCCAGCTGGTGGTGCGGTCGACCTGACCGAGCATGTGCGGCGGCACCCCGAACAGCATCGCGATGTCGAGGTTCTGGGCGGCGCGGGTGCCCAGGAACTGGGCGTCCTCTGGAGAGACAGAGATGGGCTTCCACTCGGCGCCACCAGACAGGACACCGACAGTGTGAGCGTTCCGTAGACCAGCATGCGAGGCGGTGAAGCTGTCCTTGAGCTGCCGGGCCCGCTCCTTGTCGAGGTCGCCGGGCGTCTGGATGATCCCGGTCATGTGCGCGCCCGAGCCGAAGAACCGCGCCCCGAACTCCTCGGCCGCGAGGCCGAGCCCGATGGCGTTCCGGGCATGCTGGATGACGCTGATCCCGGTCGGGGCTTCCGGGTAGGACAGGCCCACCAGGTGCACGATGTCGTTCGCGTCCACCTCGATGCGGTTGACCTCGTACACCCGGGCGCCGGACTCGTCGAAGACGCACGCCACCCGGTCCGGGTGCAGCACCCGGATCCGCGAGGGCCGCAACAGCCGGTCCCGGTCCGTCACCAGGCCGTAGGCGTTGCCGCGCAACAGCAGGCTGACCATCATCTGCGCGAACCCGTCCCGCTGGGTCGGGAACGCGCTGTTGTTGGCGCCTCCGAACGGGTCCGCGATGATCGGCGGCGGAGGCTCCAACGTCTCCCGGATCGCGCCCCGCATCCGGACCGCATCGAATGGCAGCCCGGCCACCGTGTTCGCCAGGATCCGCACGCACGCCGCCACGGCGAGCAACTGCATCGCGGTGTCCTCAGTCACCGGCACGCCGGCCGCCGTCACCGCGGCCAGCGACCCGTTCGACGGGATCGCCCACGGATCACCGGCGCCAGAGGGAGCAAAGAACCGCTTCTCGGTGGCCCGTCGTAGCAGGCTCATCGGTCGATCACCCACCCGATCAGCAGCAGCGCCAGCCCGGTCACGACAAGGCCGACGATCGGAATCCACCACCAGGCCGCGCCCACCAGGCAGCCGATGCCGGCGAGGTCCACCAGATCTGAGACGGTCCTCTGCGGCCGGGCAGGCTTCGGGATGCGGAACGTGGGCAGCTTCGGCAGGCGCATCCGGCACCTCCTCACAGGTCGTCCCAGCTCCAGAACTGCGGATCCGGCGGGGGTTCGGGTTCCTGACAGGCCCGTTCGTGGGCCATCACCGCGGCGACCGCTAGGTCGATCTTCCGGGGGCTGTGCTTGGCGTCCTTCGACAGGCGCGAGCCCCGACTGTCCGTCTTGATCACGCAGTTCGACAGATGTCGTGCCAGCCGTGGATCCCCGGAGTGTGTCAACGACTGATTCATGACCGCCTCGTAGAAGCGCGTCGTCGCCGGGATCATTCGGGCCGGAGACTGCGGGAACTCGACGACGGGCAAGCCTTCTTCCTCGAGGACCTGGTACGTCCGACCCCACCGGTACGGGTCGCACACGATCTCGCGGACGTTCCAGCGGCGGCACGCGGCCCGGATCGCGGCCTCCACTTCGAGGATGGGCACGGTCCAGTCGTGGCCGGCGTCCGACGGCTTCTCCCAGGCGGCGACGACGTCCACGTGCGGCACCTCGCCGCAGGAGACGACCACCAGCGCGGTCGAGTCGCCGTTGAAGCTGCCGTCGAACCCGAGACAGACTTCCTCACCGTCCGGGATCGCACTGAGCTCGCCGCGGCAGGCGTCCCAGGCGCCGGCGGGCAGCCAGGCCTCGGCCGTGTTGACCCACTGGTTCAGCCGCTTCGTGCGGAACTCGGCCTCCGGCGTGCGTCGGACAGCGGCCTCGAAGTCTTCCGGGTCGATCAGGTCGCCGAACGCCGGGTTCGCCATCTCCCACGTCGAGCGCAGCCGGTGGTCCAGGTCGTCCGGGGCGCCCCACCAGGCCATGAAGAACGACGGGTCGACTTCCTCGCCCGCCGCGATCTTCTGCCCGTACTGGAACAGCCGGTAGCAGATCGAGTCCTTGCCGGACGAGTCCGTCTTGACCCCGGCCGTGGTGATGCCGATCAGCATCGGGTCGACGCGAGCACCTGCCGCCAGCGCCATCACGTTGAACAGCTCATCGTTGGGCTGGACGTGCAGCTCGTCGAACAGCACGCGCGTGGGCGACAGGCCCTCCTTGGTGAAGGCCTCCGCCGACAGGCACCGGTACACCGAGCCGGTCGACGGTACTTCGAGGGCGTCCTTGTAGACCTTGATGGCCTCGGACAGGTCCGGGCTGTTCTCGACCATCCGCCGGGCGTCGCCGAAGACGATCCGGGCCTGCTCCTTGTCGCCCGCGCAGCTGTAGACCTCGGCGCCCGTGCCCTCGAACAGCCCGTCCAGCGCGATCCCCGCGCCGAGCCCGGACTTGCCGTTCTTCCTCGGCTCGCCGACCAGGGCCACGCGATGCCGGCGGCGGCCGTCCGCGCGACGGGCGAACAGGTGCCCCAGCAGCTTGTGCTGCCACGGCCGCAGCGCCAGCGGCGACCCGGACGGCCCCGCGAACGTGTCCTTCGTGACCACGCACAGCGTCTCGATGAAGTCGGCGACGTCCGGGCCGTCCCCGCGGCGCACGTCGGCGGCCGGGACCGGCGTGAGGAAGCGGGGCGGCCACGGTGACGACCTGCTCATCCGACGTTGGGCTCACAGGCGAGCAGCTGGTGGCCACGCTCGGCATGCCAGGCGTTCACTGCCCTTTGCACGACGTCCTGGACCTCGCCAACGACGTCATCGGCGTACATCTGCTCGCCGTCCTTGAGCGGCAGGTGGTCCGGGTCCAAGACGGTGAAGGACACGTCCAACGACCGGCGTTCACGGCTCACGTCCCACTCCTCTGCTGCCGTCTGGCGATCAGCTCGTCGAGCTTCGACTGCCGTTTCACCTCGGCGTAGCCGAGCCGCGCCCGGTCCGACGGTGTGAAGCCGCACAACGACTCCCACTTCGTCATCTGCGACTCCAGCGCCCGGATCTCCGACAGCAGCGGATGCGCCCGCAGCTGCCCCATCGACCCGGTGACCATGTAGCCGTCCTGCGCGACTTGGTCCCGCATCGCTTCACGCTCGTCGTGCGCCTCGCACAGCCGGGTCAGCACGTCCAGGTCGGTCGCCGGGGACAGCCACGCCTGCCCGGCCGTCCACAGCCGCTCCCACGCGCGGGCGCCGGCCTCGCCGAGGGTGTCGGGCGCCGGCGGAATGCTGGCGACCGCGGCCAGGTGCACGACCGGCTCGGGGAGGTTCCTCTTGCCCGGGTTGCCAGTGCGGCGCTTACGTTCCGTGGGAGTTGGCGGTCGACCTGCGGGCATGATCGCCACCCCCAAGAACGACCTTGATCAAAAACCGGCTCAATTTCGCGTCGGCGTCTGGGGGATTGGGGGCCGGGTCCGAAGACGATCATGCGCGCGAGATTTACCCACCCCCCGGTATGCGGCGTGGGCACCGCAGACGGTGACGCACTGTCACTGTCAGGGGGCGGTGCCGTCGCGGGGGGTGCGCGAAAAGATTTCGATCACCGCTGGTGGTCGCGCTTGCGGCTGTTGCAGGAGCGGCACAGCACCTGGAGATTGCTCGGGTGGTCGGTGCCGCCGCGTGCTTTGGGCACGACGTGGTCGGCGGTCAGGTCGGCTGCTGGGTGGCCGGGCGTCTGCCAGCCTGGGCACCAGTCGCCCCACTGGGCGCGGTGGTTGGCCACAGTCTGGGCGGCCAGGGTGCGCCAGGCCTGGGTGTAGCCGCGCTGGTGTGCGCTGCCTCGGATCTGGTCCTGGCGTTTCTGCCACTCGGCCTGGTGCGTATCGCAGCGTGAGGCATTGCGGGTGAGCGTGCTGCATACCAGGCAAGGACGTAGGCGGCGGCGTGCCATGGTCGGCCTCCGCGTGGGGTGGGTCAGAATCTGAGGAGCCGGCGCAGCATGTTGACCGTGCGGGTCTTCCAGTTGTCGGCGGTGCCGAGCTGCATGCCGGACCGGGCGAGGAAGTCGTCCAGGGTGATGTCGTATCCGTCGGTGCCGTCGTCCCATTCGGCGATGGGTTGGGTGTTGGGGTCCCAGTTCTCCCAGTCGTTGCTGGGGTAGGGGGTGACGCTGCCGTGGCCTTGCCGGTATCGGAGGTAGAGGTACTGGCCCTCCGTGGTCCAGGCGTCCCACTGGACGGGTACGCAGCAGGTGGTCTGTACGACGCGCTCGATGCGGATGGGCACTGACCCTCCCGTATGCACAGCGAAAGCCCCAGCCTGTGGATAGTGGCTGGGGCTTCGTGGGTGTCTGTGGTGCCGGTTGAGGGCACAGTTGTTCACCGAGATCGTGACACGGGGTCTGACCTGCGGTCAAGCGGCGGTCGGCGTGGATCGTTTGATGGCCAGGGCTGCGACGTCTTCGACGGCGTACCAGGGCTGTCGTGGACTGCCGCCGGAGCGCTTGAGCTGGCCGCGGCGGACGAGCTGGCGGACGCCGTCGAGGCTAATGCCGAGCTGTCGGGCGGTCTGGTGGGCGGTGAGGTGGCCGGGCCGCAGGATGGTCGACTCCATGAGGCCAGTGTGGCTCAGGGGGTGCTCACTGGCCCCTTCGTCCAGTGATCGAGGTAGCCGTGCTCACTGCCGCAGACATTCCACGGGGGTTCCAGGACCGTTCCGTCCTTGCAGACGGCGGTGGAGCTGTGGGTCGACTCTGGGTCGTCTGGGCCGACCGCGAGCGTGTAGACGACGCTGATGGCCAGCACGACGGCAAAGAGCACCAGGCCGACGAGCTTCAAGCCGACGAGGGCCTTGATGACGGTCTCCATGGCCTCATGATGCGGCAAGTGAGTGAGGCTGCGGCAGACTTCAGAGGCCGTTTTGCAGGGTCCCTGAAGGACCTTACAAAGCGGCCTCACTGCCTCACTTGATCGCCGTTTCCGCTGATCAACGCCAGTGAGGCAGGGGCAGTGATCTCCGTAGTGGAAAGTCACTGCCCACTGCCGGGTCACTGGGCCTCGGCGAGTTCCTCCGCGCGCCGCTCGAGGGCCCGCTGGACGCTCTCCTGGCGCACCACGGGATAGCCGTCGAGGACGCCGGGCTCTTCGCCGTACTCGGCGAGCAGGGCCTTGAGCCGGGCGCCGGTCCAGTGCTCGTAGACGACGTGGTTGCGGGTCTTGAGCCGGTGCAGCACCTCGGTGGTGCGCACCCGCTTGTCGTTGCCGACGGCGGCGGCCAGGTCCATGAGGTGGTCGACGTCGGGGACGACTTCGAGCTGGTGGACGGTGGCGATGCCGTCGCGGAGCTGGCGGGCGCGGTCGGCGATCTCCTTGGCGGGGTCGGTGTCGATGAAGTGGGTGCGGACGGTGATGGACGGCTCGCCGGCGGGGATTTCGATGCCGTCGCCTGCGACGACGAGGGTTCCCTTGTCGAGGCCTTGGCGGAGCAGGTGCGGGGCGGCGCCGGCGTTCACGGCCTTGTCGCCGAGCGCCATCTTGGCCTGGGATTCGGTGCCGACGACGAGGGAGGCCCGGATGTGGGCGCCCTCGCGGACGAGTTTCGGAAGGTTCTCGTCGGTGGGGTCCTGGGTGCCCTGCCAGAGGGTGACGGACACGGCGCGGCCCTGGTTGTGGAGGCGGCGGCAGGCCATGAAGTAGCGGGATGTGGCCTTCTTGCCGCCGTAGGGGCGGCCGTCGTTGCCCTTGAGCGGGTTCATGAACGCGACCTGGGCCTCGTCGACGATGACGACGAGGGGTTCGTGGACGGTGCCGGGCGGGTCCTGCAGGCGCTTCTCCATCTCGGTGACGGCGGCCTCGACCATCTCGGTGACGGCGCAGGCGTGCTCGTCGGTGGGGCCCTGGATGAGGACCTTGGCGATGCCCTCGAACATGGCCCAGTCGCCGACCCCCTTGAGGTCGCCGATCCAGAACTCCACGGCCGGGTCGAAGGCGAGCCAGAGGGCGACGGCGCGCAGCGAGGCGGTCTTGCCCTGGTTGGACAGGCCGGTCATGAGCAGGTGCCGCTGGTAGACGCTGAGGGAGACGCCGTCGCCGCGCAGGGACTCGCCCCAGGGGGCGCGGCCGGTCTTGTAGTTCGCGCGGACGTCGAGGTCGGTGACGAGCGGCGAGGGGCCGATGGGCTCGTCGAGGGCGCCGCTGTCGGCGATCCACAGGCGGACGGTGCGCGGCTGCGGCGGGATGGTGATGAACACCTCGTGTTCGTGCCGGTTGAGGTTCTCGGCGAGCTTGCGCCGCTTGGCCTGGATCTCTGCGGTGGAGACGCCGGAGGGCAGGGTGACGTCGACCTCTACGCCGCAGCCTGCGAGGTTGATCGGGGACAGCAGGGCGGCGCCGGCGTCGCCCATGGCGTCGATGGCCTTGCGCAGGGGCGCGATCCCGAGGTCGCGGAAGGCGACGACGACGATGGAGGGGGTGATGGGGCCGCCGAGGTCGCGTTGCTGCACGGGAAGAGCCCACTGGGGTGCGGTGTGGCGGTGCCGGCCGACGGCCCAGCAGGCTGCGAGGCTGAGCCAGGGGGCGGCGAACAGGAGCGGCCCCCAGATGACGCCGCCGATGAACGCGCACCACTTCACGAGGTCGATGACGGTCTCGATGGGCGTGAGGACGTCGTGGATGTCGTGGTTTGCCCAGGCGAGCAGGATGCCGAGCATGAGCAGGATGCCGCCGCCGGCTACGGCTCCCGAGGCGACGGCCTTGGGCGCGTTGAGGGCGAGCTGCAGCATGTCCATGCGCCGCTTGTGGCGGGCGGCGCGGAAGGCGTGGCCGCGGGCCTCCCATTCCTTGACTTCTTCGAGGAGGCCGGCTGCTTCGGCGGCGCGGATCATCCGCTCGTACCGGGATGCGGTGCGGCCGTCCCAGATGCGGCGTCCGACGATGCGGACGCCTCCTGCGGTGTAGGACGCGTGGCGGACGGTGAGGCGTCCTGCGGTGCGGACGCGTTCGTCGGCGAGTGCCGCGCGGGCGATGCGCCGGTAGCGGGCGCGGCGCCGTTCGGGACGGGTCGGGGACGCCTCGGACGCGGGGGCGTCCTGGCCGTCCTCGGGGGTGTCCTCTTCCGGCTTGATCAGGGTGACGGTCATGCTTGTCTCTCCGGTCGTTCTGATGGGCGGTCCGGGGCCCGGGGACGGCGGTCTGCTTGGCGGTGGACGCCGTCCCCGGGGCGTAGCTACTTGCGTCCGCGGGCGTCCTCGCGGGCCTGGGCCTTCTCGCGGATCCGGTCGACCTGCCGCTCAAGCCGCTTGGTCGACTTGCCCTTCTCCTCTCGGCGGGCGATGCGGAAGCCGAGGACGACCACGCGGGCCAGCTCGGAGATGTTGTGCGGGTCCTTGTCGGTGAGCGCCATGGGTCAGGCCTCCGTCTTCTCGGCGGCGGCCAGCTGCGCGGCGATACCGGTGAACGCGCGGGCGACATCCGACCAGGCGCCGGAGGCGGTGGCGAACACGGACGTGCGGGCGCTTTCGGCCTGGTAGGCGGCATCCCCGGCGTTCCTGGCCAGGGCCTTGGCCTTGGCAGCGGCGTCGATGGCCTCGACGAGAGCCTGTTCGCGGGTCATGGTCAGCGTCCCTTCAGGTAGTCGCGCCACAGGGCGCGGACGATGATCAGGCAGGCGGTGGCGCAGGTGCCGCCGATGGCGACGGCCACGGCGACGAGGGCGAGCGCGGCGGCGAGGAAGCAGGCAATGCAGCCGCCGGCCACGACCAGGCCGCCGATCGTGAGCCACTTCCGGGTGTTGAAGTCCTGCGTGTGGTGGTGCTGACAGAGGTCCCCGTGGGACCCCTGTTGCTGGGCGGTCTTGGCCAGCTCGACGGCGGCGAGGGCGAGGCGGACGACGTCCGTGTTCGTCGCCGCCTCGGTCACGGCGGCCTCGGCCTTGGCGAGCGGAGTGATCTCGGTCATCGGGTCCACCTCCGGACGCGGCGGCCGATGGCCGGACGGGCCAGGACGCCGACGGCGAACGCGAGGACCGGGGGCTGGGCGGCTGCCGCCACCGCGGTGGCGGCGAGCGACAGCGCGGCCGGCCAGAGCAGGAGGACGCCGAGGACGGCGCCGAACAGGATCGCCTTCATGAGGGGACCACCGATCCGGAGAGGACGGGCAGCTGGTCGGGGTGGAAGAGGTTGCGTCCGGACGCGTCCTTGGAGTGGACAGGGATGCGTCCGTCGGCGACCCAGTTGCGGACAGTGGACGGGCTGATGCCGTAGTGCCGGGCGACGTCGTTGGACGTCATCAGCGGCGGCTCAGGACGCGGTCCGTCCTCGGTGTCCGGGCCCGTCCCGGGCTCCAGCTCCAGCGTCCTGTCGGCGTCCTGCCGGTCGGCCCGCTCCAGGGTCACGGTGGGCACGGGGCGGGCGACGATCGGCAGCAGGCGGACGCCGTCGGGGACGACCTCGGGGGCCGGGCGGACGCTCGGGACCGGTGAGGACTCGGGGGCGTCCTGGGCGTCCTGGTGGCCGTCGGGCGGGGTGGCCGCGAGGTGCAGGAGGTGGCCGACGACGGCGGGCGGGACGAGGCTGGTGACGGCGATCAGCGCGGGCTGGTCGGCCAGCACGTGGCCGGTGCTGATGAGGTGGCTGACCACCTGGGCGGCCATGGCGAGGCCCAGGGCGAGGCAGGCGCCGATGATGGCGGACCAACGGCCCCGGTCTCCGGCGCGCCTGGTGGAGGCTACCGCCGCGGCGATGCCCGCGTAGGCGGACAGGACGACCGGCATGCCGTAGGCGAATGGGTCGTTCCATCCGGCGGTGCGGGCGAGGTGGTACTCGCCGGGCGCGCACATCAGCAGGGCGACGCCGAGGACGATGGGGCGGCCGCCGGCGGTGAGGCCGCGGACCCACAGCGGGGCCGCGGTCCGGCCGCTCGGTGCCGGCTTGGGGGACCAGCGGGCGAGGATGCGCTTCATGCGGCGCCTCCGTCGAGGATGCGGGCGAGGTCGCGTCCGAGGGCGCGCAGCTGCTCGGCGGCCGCGGTGAGGGCGTCGGCGAGCTGGTCAATCTCGGCGGGGGTGTAGGAGCCGGTGAGGTCGCCGGACTCGACGTAGAGGGCAAGGTCGCGGGAGGCGAGTTCGGCGTAGGGGGACTGGGCGAGCATGGCCGTGAGGATGTGGAAGTCGTTGGCCTCGATGGAGTGCTCGGGCCCGTAGTGGGTGAGGTCCGCCTTGAACTGGGCCTGGTCGGTGCGGTGTCCGGTGCACCAGTCGGGCTCGTCGATCTCCAGGGCCTTGGTGACGAGCAGCTTGACCGTGGCGGTCCGGGGTTCGGTGCTCACCGGGCCTCACCCCCGTCGCGGTTCTCGGCGAGGAAGGTGGCGACGACCGGGAACTGTGCGTCGACGGATCGGCGGATGGCCTCGGCCGGGTCGACGGGCTCGGCGTCGAGGGCGCGGAGCAGCAGGCGCAGGGCCTCGCGGACGGCCATGAAGCTGTCGCTGTTGAGCAGCTGCTGCCCGACGCTGATGGCCACCTCGAGGTCGCTGGGCTCGCGCAGCTGGTCGCGGATGCGGTCGGCAGCAGCCCCGTACAGGGGCTCGCGGAGGTTGGTCATCGGGTCACCGCCTTGGCGATGATCCCGGTGGCGCCGGCGGCGGTGACGCGCACGGTGATCGTGCGGCCGGGCGTCCGGCGGATGATGCCCGCGGCGATCAGGCGGCGGGTAGGGATGGTGCCGCGCTGGTGCGCGGGCATGGCAAGATCGGCCATAGCCGGATCTCCTCCTGGTTTGGTCAGGAAGGCGGTTCGGTCAGGCCCTTGGCTGGGACGGCAATCCCGGCCTTGGGCCGTCTTCAGTTGTGGCTACTCGGTCTTCTTCTGGTAGGCGCGAATGGCCTGGTTGACGCTGGGTGTCTTGACGCCGAGTTCTCTGGCGACTGCCGCCTGGGAGCCGAGTTCTTCGACGCCGGCGAGTAGGGCGAGGGCCCGTTCGTCGGTGGCTTCCTGGTAGGCGCGCTGTGCGGCTTGCTGCTTGCGGACGGCCTCGTCGTGCCGTTCTCTCCACGTAGTCACGTCCCTCCTCGTACCGGAGGTGACTGCCTGACCACAAGGATAAGCAGGGGTGCTTATGGCGGTCAAGAGTGGCTCGCCCGGGCCTGCTGCCGAGCACGATCGAACGCCTCACTGATGAGCCGCTGCGCTTCGGCGAGGTGCCGCACGCAGATCTTCAGCTCGGCGTTCGGGTCGACGGCCTCCGCCGTGCACTGCACGCCGCGCCCGCTCAGTACGCGGCACGTCACGTAGCTACCCATCACGCGACCTCTTTCGGTTGGAAGTGCTGCAGCCGCATCCAGTCCAGGCCCGTCTCGTACACGTACTGACACCACTGGCACTGGACCCGGGTCTGCCCGGGCAGCCGGGAGATCACCGCGCCGCACACGACGCCCTCCGCCGATATCGCAACGCACGTGCCGAGCCGCTGCGGCCTGGGCGCCGGGTCGCCGACGATCGACCGGGCCGCCTTCTCCAGCTCGTGCACCTCGCGCGCCAGGTCGCCGGCGCCCGGGTAGTGGCTGGCGATCCACTCCAGCTCCATGCCGAGCCAGCGAGCGTCGGCGGCCAGGCCGGCCGGGGGTGGCGCGCCGTGGCGCGGCCAGCGCTCGCGCTGGACGTCCACCCGCCACAGGTGGACCACCTCGGCGGCCCGGGTGACGTTCACGGTGTCGAGGACGTCCTCGTCGAGCGGGGACCGGGGGCCGGCCGCGCTCTTCGTCGCGACGATGTCGCCCCAGCTGGACCGGCGAGGCACCAGGCACTCGCCGACCTCGGCGTACAGGGTGGGCAGGTCGGCCAGCCGCCGGGCGAGCGCCGTGGTGTGGCGCTCGCACAGGTACCGGCCGGCCGAGTCCTCGCCGCACAGCTCGCAGCCGATCACAGCAGCCCCTCGTCGCGGGCCGCGCGCTCGACACGGTCCAGGCCGTCGTTCAGGTCGAGTTCGATGTGGCGCGCTGACACTTCGATGACCCCGGCCGGGTACAGCTCGGCGAACCGCACCTGCCGCTGGTACCGGCGCAGGCTGCGGTAGTACCAGTCGGCGGCGGCGATGCGCTCCTGGCGCTTGACGGCGCGCGCGTCGCGGCGGTCCTGGACGATGCCGTCGATGATCTGCATGCCGAGCAGGCTGTACGCGCCGATGGAGAACCCGTCGGCGAGCAGCTGGAGGTCGTGGATGCTCATGCTGTGAGCCCTTCCGAGGTGGGCCACTGGCCTCCATCGAGGCCGCGGCGGTGGGTGTCGGGGACGACGACGAGAGGCCACCCGAGGTGGTGCAGGCCCATGGCGCACAGGACGTAGGCGTCGGCCTGGTCGTAGCGGCCGGGGCCGTCGCACTCGATGCCGTAGCGGGTGCGGACGGCGTCGCGGACGGCGCCTTTGGAGCCGGAGCCCTTGCCGGTGGCGTAGAGGGCGCGGCAGCTGGGCGGGATGACGGCGTAGGGGATGTCTCGGCGCCAGCAGGCGTGCCGGACCATGACGCGGAGCCCGGCGAGGTCCTCGTGCCGGTGGGCGACGCCGGCGCCGAACGACGGCCCTTCGATGACGACGAGGTCGGCGCCGCGGATGTGCTCGGTGACGCGCCCGATGATCCACGCCAGGCGCAGGTGACCGCGCAGTCCGGTACGCGGACGGATGGTGTCGGTCCAGCCTTCGCCCGCCACACCCGTGCAGGTGAGGCTGAGGTCGAGGCCGATCACCCGGGGAACCGTGGGGCTCTGCACCACAGTTGTGGGCGCGGTGCCCACATCTGCGTGGCCCGCTGCACCATCCGGGTCGTGAGTCGTGGGGATATCCCCACGACTGAAGTCGTGCTGCATCGTGCCCCCTTCAGGCCGCGGCCCGGGCGTTGAGCCGGGTGAGGATCGTTGAGAACTGGTGGATGGCCTGAAGGTCGGAGACCTCGCCGGCGGTGCTGCCCTGCGGGACCGGGATCTGCTTGAGTCGGCAGTAGTTGAGCTGCTTGGGGCTCGCCGGCTTCAGCCGCCAGGGGGCGGAGCGCGTGGCAAGCCACCGGCTCCCCATTGCCCGGGCCTGCTGCTCCAGCCACGCCTTCGCCGGGGCCAGAGGCATCGGTACGTCCTGCTTGGGGGCGACCAGGCCGTTGTTGGCGTCGAACCGGCGCAGCCAGTACGTCCGGTCGGCCGGGTTGCGGATCAGGAAGACGTAGGTCGCGTCCGTGACGGGGATGAACCACACCCCGGACTCCGTCCGCAGCCAGCGGATCGCCGAGCCGTGGAAGAGGTCGATCTCCTCGACCTGAATGCGGGACAGGTCGAGGCGGCGCTGCGCCTTCTCCTCGGCCTCCCTGACCGCCTCGCGCAGCGTTTGGTCCTCGTCGGGCATCGCCACGTCGCGGCCGGTCAGGTCGACGATGGAGGCCAGCTTGTGGCGGGTGGAGGCGCCCATCACGTCGAGGATCAGCGCGTCCTTCTTGCCCGGATGCAGGCGCAGTGCCCGGCCAGCCATCTGGCAGTACAGGCCGGCGGACTTGGTCGGGCGGGCGATGACGGCGCACGACGTCCATGGGGCGTCGAAACCTTCCGTCAAAACCATGCAGTTCGTGAGAACTTGCACGTCACCGCGTCGGTACCGGTCAAGGGTGGCGGCGCGGTCGTCGCGGGCCATGTCGCCCCAGATGGCGGCCGCGGGGATTCCCGCCGCGGTGAAGGACTCCGCCATGGCCTGCGCGGTGGACACGGTCGGCGTGAAGACAACGCCCGCCCGGTCGCCGGCGTGCTCCTTGTAGGCCTTGGCGACGACGGGCCCGGCGTCGGAGTCCTCGAGGGCCTGGCCGAGTTGGCCGTCCTGGAGGTCGCCGGCGCGGGTCTTGACCGTGTCGAGGTCGAGGCCGTCGACGATGACGCGCTTGCCGCGGACGTCGCACAGATAGCCGTCCTCGATCATCTCCAGGATGTCGAGGGTGAACACGACCTCCTGCCATACCTCGGCCAGGCCGCCGTCAGTGCGGGTCATGGTGGCGGTGAAGCCGGCGACGGGCAGGCCGCGCCAGGCGCCGAAGTGGTCCAGGACTGTCATGTACGACTGGGCGGCGGCGTGGTGGCATTCGTCGACGATGACGACGCCGATGTTCTCGATGGCCTTACGGCGCCGTTCGACGGCCAGCGTCTGGATGCTGGCAACGATCACGTCGGCGTCCTGGTGCTCGTCGCGCTCGGCCTTGACCACGCCCACCCGCAGGTCGGGGCGGACGGCCCGGACCTTGGCGGCCGCCTGCTCGATGAGTTCCTCGCGGTGCGCAATGACCAGCGCCCGCCGGCCGTTGAGCTGCGGAAGCAGTTCGCTGATCAGGTTGGCGAAGACCACGGTCTTCCCGGCGCCGGTCGGGAGGACGACGGCGAGCCGGTTGTGCTGGCCCGCTGCCCAGCCGGAGATGAGCGCCTTAATGGCCTCAACCTGATACGGGCGCGGGGTGAACTGCTCAGGCATGGGTCACCTCGGTACTGGCGTCTTGGGGTTTTGCAGGGAGCGCAGGGACCTGCAGGGAGCCGGGCAGGGAGTCGGCTCGACCGTGGATTGCGCTGCGACCTGGGGTTTTGCCGGGAGGCAGGGACTTGCAGGGAGTTTCTTCAACTCCTACGCATCGAAGGGCCGTTCTGTTTTCTGTGCCGCACGCAGATGCATGTGTGTGTTGCGCGATGCGTGTGTGATGCGCGTGCGGTATGAGGGGCTGGGACCTGCTCCCTGCAAGTCCCTGCGTCCCTGCATCGGTACAGGTCAGGCCACTTGCAGGGACCCTCTGGAGTCCCTGCGCAGATCCCTGCAACTCCCTGCAGGTCCCTGCAATGGGCCTGGTCACTTCTGGTCCTGGTGGGCGTCGACGCGCCACAGGTTCTGGCACTTGTGCGAGTCCCAGACCTTGACGGGCTTGTAGTTGCCGAGCTCCGGGGCGTGGAAGTAGCGGCCTTCCCTGCTCCTGAGCCAGCTGCCGAGCGCCTGGGAGGACGGCATGTCGCCACCCTTGATGCGCGGAACGTGCTCGGCGACTCCGGCGATGACCGCGCCAGTGGCCATCGGCTGGTTTCCGAACTTGCGGTGCCAGGCAGCCAAGAAGGCGGCCCACTCGAGTTCTTCCTCGTCGTGGTCGGTGTTGTGGCTGTCGGCCATCCACCCCTCTACGCCGATGTACTGGAGGAGGCCGGCCATCATGCTGGCCCACTCCGAGTAGTCGCCCTTGCGCTTACGGACGGTCTTCGCGCCGTCGGCGAGCCAGCCTCGGACGAGGGTGACGAGGGCGGCCACGACGGTGGAGGCGTTCTTGCGGAGCCATGGCCGCAGGTCGCCGACGGTGTAGCCGTCACGCTGGTCGGGGTCGGGGCAGTCCGGGTCGAGGCGTACCCACATGGCCCGACGCCCGTTGTCGCCGCCGGTGCGCAGCCCGTTGCCGGTGATGATCCATACCCGGTCGTTCCGCATGGTGACGGAGGCCGTGGAGCCGAGGACGCGGTCACCCCAGTGTTCAGCGGTGAGCAGGCTGGACAGGACTGGGCTCTTGATGACGAAGCCGTTGGGCAGGTTGTCAAGGACGACGACCGGCTGTCCGGTGGTGTAGAGCTGGGTCGTGATGCTCTTGCGCAGCTCGGTGTCGTTCTCGGGCCATGCGGTCTCGGCGATGCCGTAGCAGTACTTCAGGATGTCCTTCAGCAGGCTCTTGCCGCTGCCGGGCGAGGTTGCGGTGATGATGAACACGGGAGTGGGCCCGTGGAAGTACGGCCGCAGGATCGGGGTTGTCAGGGCCCCCAGGTAGTGGGCGCGATCGGATTGCTCGACGAACGGGAAGTCGGCGAGCATCTGGTTCAGGATGATGTCCTTGGCGCGCTGCAGGGACTCGGCGCTGACCTGCGGTGCAAGCCTGCGCAGAGGGATGCGGGGGTGCAGGTAGAGGCCGGTTGGGCGGTCGTACCCGGGTGCCTGGATCAGCGTGCCGTCGGGACGGACCACGGGCGAGGTGACGATGCCCTTCAGCGGGAGGAGCGGCCAGTCCTTGCGTCCCAGGATCGTGCCGCACGTCTTGGGCATGACCAGCTCCCGGACCGCTTTGGTGCCCTCGGTGAGCGGGTCCTTGACGACCTGGTACGTGCTGACGTGGTCGGCGAGGTAGGCGCGGAGGTTGTCGGTGCCCAGCTGCTTGACGACCGGGTTGCCCTCGTCGTCCTCGTGGACCCAGCACGGGCCGGAGGAGCGCTTGTACAGGTCGGGGAGCCGCTCGGCGGCCATGAGGTCGAGGAGTCCGTCGATGGCGTCGGCCTCGTTGGTGATGTCCAGCTCGGGCCGGGCCTCCACCAGTCGCAGATTCGGGCCGCCCGTCTCTTCCGGACTGTCCGGGATGCTCTCGGGGTCGAGGGCGGAGGAGCCGTCGGTGAACTGCCCGGAGGGCTGCCAGGGGACGGGCCTGAGCGGCTTGTGGGGCGGTTCGGAACCGTAGCGTTGGCGCCGCAGGTCGTCCGCTGCTGCCTTGAAGTTCCCGTTGTGGCGCAGGTGGGCGTAGGCGCCGAACTTGCTGTACGGGGTGTCAGGTGTGAACTCTGAGCTGGTGGTGAATACCCACAGCCGGTCGTTCTCCGGGTCTCGGCCAGTGGTCGCTTTCACCCCGCGGGCGCCGTCGGCCCAACCCCAGTAGGTGGTGTGGCCTCGGGTGATGAGCGGTCGGAAGATTCCGCGCAGGATCTCTGCCCAGTCGCCTCGCGCGTTGAAGTCGTCGCCGGGGCGGACTCCTCCGTCGGGCAGCGGCGGAGCCGGCCGGGGCGCAGTCTTCGGCGCCTCCGGGGTCGGCATCTGGTCGACCATCCGGCAGACGTCCCGGATGGCGTCCATCTCGTCGGCGTCGAGGACGGGGATGCTGCTCGGACCACCGGCGAGGCGGACATAGGGGCGGCCACTGGCGTGCACCGTGCCGCTGGACGGTTCGACCAGGCCGTAACCGCCCTCACCGCGGGTCTCGATGAGGACGCGGACGACTTTGGTGTTCGGCTTCTCGGCCAGCCGCTGGTGCTCCTCCGGGGTGTACTCGTCTTCCCGTGCGAGCCGGGAGGCCAGCTTGCGGTTCGGGGGAACGGCCGCGCCGTCAAGGCGGACGCGGTAGTGCCGGCCGCCGCTGGGCGACTCGGTTGCCCAGCCGTTCAGGATGGCGTCCCAGGTGTCTCCGAGTCCGGACGCCTGCATGATCTCGGTGACTTCTTCGAGCAGGCCGTCGCGGATGGCGTGGCCTTCGAACTCGATCATCTCGACGTTGCCGGAGACGGCGCCGTAGACGACGGCGATTCCCTGCGGGCGGTCGTCGGCGAACCACTGGTCGTGTTCGGCGGGGGTGGAGCGGTGGACTTTGTATGGGGTCCAGCTGCGGACGGCGGGGGCCTTGCTGCCGTCCGCCTTGATGGGGAGGACGCACAGGCCAGCGTCGTCCAGCTCGCGAGCGGAAGCCCGGAGGTCTGGGGTCTGCGCGTCGTTCAACGTGACTCTCCTGTGCAGCGGGACAGGTGCTCGGTCTTGATGCCGTCCACGAACGCCTTCACGTCGTCCGCGCCGAAGACGGGGCCTTCGAGGCGGTGGGTGCAGCCGGGGCGGAGGCACTCGTAGCGGGCTCGGACGTTGTCGCAGTCGACGAACAGGGCGCCGAGGACCGTGGTCATGCCGCCCCCCGGGCTGCGGGCTGGTGGAACGCGGTGAAGATCGCGATGCGCTGGGCTTCGGATAGCGGGGGAGCGGCGGCGACGATTCGGTCGATGCGCTCCCAGTAGCCGGGCGGGCGCTCGGGCCGGGCCGGGCGGCCGGGGGTGTCCTCGGCCGCCGAGGTGGTGGGCGTGGCGCTCATTCGCTGACCCCGGGGTGGGCGAGCAGCGCGCGGAGGGCGGCCAGCCGGTGTGCGGGGTCCTGGCCGAGGGGGACGACGATGGTCTTCCGGTCGGCGGTCTCGACGTAGAAGGCGAAGGACTTGTCGCGCAGCGACTCGTCGAGGTCGTCGGTGTCCCACTCCTCGACCTCGAAGCCGTGCTCGGCGACCAGGGCCTCGAAGACCTCGGTGGGGGTCGGCTGGCGGAGCGCGGCGACGATCTGGTCGACGTGCCTCTCGATACGCGCTGCATCGGCCGGGGTCGACGGCGTCGTTGCCGTCTCGGATACTGTGCTCATGAGCGTGTTCCGTTCGCTTACTCGCTGGTAGGTGCGGATTGCTCGACAGGCGCGGCCGGCTGGATCCCGGCCGCGTCGCCGTTTCCGGGTGTGGTCGCTGCCGACTGGATCCCGGCGGCGACCTGCTTGGTGGCGTTCACGCCGCGCTGCTCGAGGGCTGCGACTCGCACTCGCGGGCGATCAGCTCGTCGAGGCTCAGGCCGTAGGTGGCGGCCAAGGTCAGCAGGGTTTCGGTGGCCGGCTTGGCGACCCCTCGGCAGATGCGCGAGAGCGTCGTCTGGTTCAGGCCGGTGCGCTTGGCGATCGCGTAGTTGCTGTGATCACCCCTGGCGGCGGCAGCCTCATGAAGGCGTTCGCTGCGCAGGCGGTAGCTGGACATACGGGTCTCCTTGCTTGCTGGCTCGGGAGCTATTAACTCCTGCCGTGCAAGCAACTTACGCCACAGATTGCAGGCGTGCAAGCAAGTACGCCCTGAGGGGGTGCATTCGCTCGGAAGTTTGGCCAGTACGTGCTGGTGTGCAAGCCACTACTTGCTTGCTAGCGTGTAGGTATGCCGACCACAGAGACGGGCCGGGCCACCCCCAAGACCCAGGCGCAACGCTTCGCGGAGTACATCCGCCCTGCGGTAGCGGCTGCCGGGTTCGACATCGACAGCCCTCGCGGCGGAGGTAAGAAGGAGCTGGCGCAAGCGACGGGAGCGTCGCAGTCCAGTATCGGGAGGATGCTGGCAGGGCAGACGATGCCCGGCCCTCAACTCCTCGAACAACTTGCCCAGGTGCTGGGTATCCCGCTGACGGAACTGCTCATCCGGTCTGGGATGGTGCAAGGTGCGCTGCACATGGAGTGGGGGGAAAGGCCGGCACCGCCGCCATCCCTCACTGTCGAGGATGCGGCGCGACAGCTCGGGATCAAGTCACCAAAGAGCGTGAAGATCTTCAAGGCGATGGTGGAGACGCTTCGCTCCGAAGAAGATGGGGAATGAATTGGCGGACGGAATGTCGCATGAGGAACCGTCCATCGGTAAGGACCTGGATGAGGTTCTCAATTGGTTCTTCTCCCGGGAGAGGCGCGCTTTCCGCCGGGCCGTACTCGTTGCCGGTCTTGTGGCGGCGGCCAGCATCGCTCTCGCGGCCATGTGGGGACCCGCGCGATCGCAGCTTGTGCAGATCCACGTACTGGATTCGAATGCCAGTTCGTTTTCGGTGCTGGTCGGGTTGCTCGGCGCGGTTTCTGCGCTGGTCAATGTGACAGCCGTTGTCTACCTGAAGGCTCGACTGATTCGCATGGACAGGCGACTCTCCATTGATCATGCGCGCTTCTATCAGAAGAAAGTGGAACGCCTGTACGCGGCCAAAGAGCTGAAGCTTGCGGCCGATCGCGCGCAGTGGGAGAGAGAGCGCGAAGAATGGCAGGCGGAGAAGCAGAACGAGCTATACGCACTCATAATTGACCAGGTGGAGCGGGGGATTCTCGGGCCGCGGCCTAAGCCGCGGGACGGCGATTAGCTCCCTCCCCGCTTCCATTCGAACACGACGGCCTCGTAGTCGAAGTACCCGCCGTCGGGCATCCGCCCGGGCCGCGGCGTCTTCAGCGTCACCTCGACCAGCGCCCGCAGGACGTTCCGCTTCTGCTCCAGCTCCAGCGCCTTCCATGCCTTCCGCACGTCCGGCGCCCCCACCAGGCCGACGAGCGGATCGCGCATCGCAGCCTTCGCCAGCTGCTTCGTCACACCCTCCAGCTGCGCCCGTGCGGTGTCGGTGCCCTGGGTGAACTGCACCATGTCGATCTGCCCGGCACCGAACAGCCCGGCCAGGTCCGTCATGCGCCGGCGGATCTGCTCGCTCTCCGCCTGCAGCGCCGGGATGTCGACCTGGTCGCCGCTCGGCAGAAGCAGGCCGTGAGCGTCGGGCAGAGACAGCCGCTCGATGATGGTCTCCTCGACGTACTGGTCGGTGACCTCGGCGCGCCGGCCGCCGCCGTGCCCGGTCTGGCACCGGTAGCTGGGGAACCTGCGGCCGCCGGACTGGGTGACGTACACGTACTGGTCGCAGGCGCCGCGGCCGCACCGGTACAGGAGCGATCCCAGCCATTTCGGCTGGGCGCCCGGGGTCGTGGTCCGGGACGGGTCCTTCAGGATCGAGCAGACGGCCCTGTACTTCGTCTCGTCGACGATCGGCTCCCACTGGCCCCTGCCGACCTCCTCGCCGCGCCAGACGGCGATCCCGGCATTCCTGGGTCGCATCAGCATCTCGCGGACGTCGGTGTGGGTGATCGGATTCCCGCGGGTGCTGGTGAAGCCCTTGTCCGCGCACCACTGCACCAGCGACCGGATCGACCCGCCGGACAGGATCGTGTCCGTCCAGTACCGCAGCGCCTCGGCCTCCTCGGGCACGGCCTTGCTCATGTCGAGCTCGGCCACCTCGACCTCTTCGCCGGTCTTCCGGTCGGTCTTCTTCTTCATCTCGCCTGTGGGCATGCCCCAGCCGAACGGACGGATCCCCCCAGTCCACTCTCCCTTCAGCGACTTCTGGCGGCGGGCCCTGGCGACACGGTCGCCCTTGTGTTCGGACTCGTAGCGGGCGATGATCCCGAGCTGCCGCGCCAGCATCCGGCCCGTGGGCGTGGCGAGGTCCAGTTCCCCGGCCTGCACGGTGTGGGTGGCGACGCCGCGGCGCTCGCACAGGTTGATGTACTCCTCCAGCTCCAGCGGGGAGCGGTGGATGCGGTCCGTGTGCCAGGCGATGACGACGGTGGCCCTGCCCTCGTCGAGGTCGGCGAGCATGCGCCGGTAGTCCTTGCGGAGCTTCCCAGAGAAGGCGCTCACGTCGTTGTCGACGTACACCTCGACGACGTCCCAGCCCATCCGTTCGGCGAGGGCCTCGCAGTCCTCGCGTTGCCGCTCGACGCCGAGGCCTGCGCCCGTCCTGTCCTGGGAGATACGCACGTAGATGACGGCGCGCGTGCGGTGGCCGGCGTCCGTTCGGGTGGTCTTCATGGGCTGAGTGTGCCTCAGTAGAGGCGTCATTGTCCCATGTTCGGGAAGACGACCCTGCTCAGCGCCCTGCTGGGGTTGGTCGGGGCGGGCGAGCGGATCGTGCTCGCCGAGGACTCGGCCGAGTTGCGACCGGACCATCCGCACGTCGTCCGGCTGGAGACCCGGCCCGCCAACCAGGAGGGCGCCGGCCTGGTCACCCTGGAGGACCTCGTCCGGCAGGCGCTGCGGATGCGGCCCGACCGGCTGGTCGTCGGCGAGGTCCGCGGACCGGAGGTCGTGCACCTGCTCGCGGCCCTCAACACAGGCCATGAGGGCGGTTGTTGCACGATCCACGCCAACGCCGCCGGAGACGTCCCGGCCCGGCTGGAGGCGCTGGCCACGGCCGCGGGGCTCGACCGGGCCGCGCTGCACAGCCAGCTGGCGGCCGCCCTCTCCGTGGTCCTGCACCTCGTACGGGACCGGTCCGGGCGGCGCCGGATCGCCGAGGTGCACGTGCTGGAGCGGGACGCCACGGGGCTGGTCCGGACGGTGCCGGCCCTGCGCTGGAGTGCGCGGGCCTTCGTGCGGGAGCGGGGCTGGGAGCGGCTGGAGCGGCTCCTGGACGCCGGAGCGGACTCGGAAAGGAGTGCGGGAAGTGATCGGTGAGACGTCCATGGGCGCTGCGCTGATCTGTCTCGGCGCGCTGGTCTGGCTGCTGGGCGGCCGGCACTACGGCATGCGGCGGGCGCGGCTGCTGCTGGCGGACGGCGGAGCGGTCGCGACCGGCCCACCCTCCTGGGCCCGGGCCCTCGCGGAACTACGGCGGCTGCGCGGCCGGTTGGGGGCCGAGTGGTGGGCGCTCGCGGCCGGTCTGCTGCTCGGGCTGCTGGGGGCCTCGGCGATTCCGGTCGTCGCGGGGGCGGCCGGGGTGCCGGTGCTGCGCCGGGTGCGGCTGGCCCGGCAGGCCCGGCGGGTCCGGGAACGGCGGGCGGACGCGGTGATCGCCCTGTGCGGGGCTCTCGCCGGAGAGGTGCGCGCCGGACGACAGCCGGGCGAGGCGCTGCTGCGGGCGGCGCGGGACTCCGGCGGGCTCGGCGAGGCGCAGGCGGCCGTGGTCGCGGCGGCGCGGTTCGGCGGGGACGTGCCCGGCGCGCTCACCGCGGCGGCCCGGCAGCCGGGCGCCGAGGGCCTGCTCGGGCTGGCCGCGTGCTGGCGGGTGGCCGTGGACCAGGGTGCCGGGCTCGCGGCGGGCCTGGACCGACTGGACGCGGCCCTGCGCGCCGAGCGGGACCAGCGCGCCGACCTGCGCGCCCAGTTGGCGGGCGCCCGGGCGACCACGGTGCTGCTCACCGCGCTCCCCGCCCTCGGCCTCCTCCTCGGCTCGGCCATGGGCGCCGACCCGCTCCACGTCCTGCTGCACACGGGCGCCGGCCTGGGCTGCCTGGCGATCGGATCCGCCTTCGAGACGGCCGGATTGTGGTGGGCCGTGCGGATCGTGCGGGGAGCGGGGGCGGTGTGAGCGGTGGCGGTGCGGGTTTCGGGGTTGGGCGCGCGAGGGGCGTGCTGGGCAGGGCATCCGGGGCGAGGAGCGCGCGGGGACGTGCGGGAGCCTGCGGCGATCAGTGGGGGAGCGGTGTGTGCGGGAGGTGGGCGCGTGATGGGGCGCGTCGGCTGGGACGGGTGGGGAGGGCGGGCGGCATGAGCGGGGAAGTAGTCCACAGGTTGGGGACGGTCGGGGTCGTTGTGCCGGCCGTCGGCTGGGTGGTTCAGCGGTTGGCGCTGGCCCGGAGTCGACGACGGGCGCGGCGACGGGTGGCCGAGCTGCTCGGCAGGGAAGTGCCGGTGCCCGCACGGCGGTTCGCGTCGGCGGACACGGTGCGGCGGTGGCTGCCGCCGGCCGGGGCGGCGTGCGGTGCCTGGATCCTGGTCGGTGGTGCGACCGGGGCCGTGCTGGGGCTGGGCGTCGGGCTCGTGCTGCGGTGGTGGCGGAGCCGGCAGTTGACGGCCGACCGGTCGGAACCGGTCGACACGGCCGCCGCCACACGCCAACTCCCCCTCGCCGCAGATCTGCTGGCCGCCTGTGTCGCCGCCGGAGCCGGACCGGTGATCGCCGCGCAGGCGGTGGGGGAGGCGCTCGACGGGCCGGTCGGGGAGGCGCTGGCGCGGGGCGCGGCCGAGGTGCGGCTCGGCGGTGAACCAGCCGCCGCCTGGCGGCGGCTGGCCGAGCTGCCCGGCGCCGGAGCACTGGCGCGGCTGCTGGAGCGGGCCGATGAGACCGGGCTTCCGGCGGCCGGCCCGGCCGCCCGCCTCGCCTCCGATGCACGCGCGCAGTGGGCCCGCACCGCGACGGCCCGGGCCAGGCGCGCGGCCGTACTGATCTCCGCGCCGGTGGGCCTGTGCTTTCTGCCCGCCTTCATCGCGGTCGGCGTGCTGCCCGTCGTGATCGGACTCGCGGGCGGCGTGATGGGAGGCAGATGAGGCGTACGAGAGCGAACGAGCCCGAGCGGTCGACGGACCGCGCAATCGCGGAGAAACACAAAGACCATGAATCTCACGGGGGTTGGAATGCACAGGAAGATCAAGGAAGCGGTGGCGGTACGGCTGCGCCGGAAGAGCCACGGGGACGCCGGAATGGTGACGTCCGAGTATGCGATGGGGATCATCGCGGCCGTCGGGTTCGCGTTGCTGCTCTATGAGGTCGTCACCAGCGGCCAGGTCCGGGCGGAGCTGCAGGACATCGTGAAGAAGGCCCTCAGTGAGCGGATGTGAGCGAGGGAGGGACCGGGGGTTCGTGACCGCGGAGGCGGCCGTGGTGCTGTGCGTGCTGGTCGCGTTCACGATGGCGCTGGTCTGGGGGCTGCTCGTGGTGGCCGCACAGATCCAGTGTGTGGACGCCGCCCGCATCGGCGCCCGGGCCGCCGCCCGTCAGGACCCGGCCGACGCCGTGGTGACGGTGACCCGGGAGGCCGCCCCGCGCGGCGCCCGGGTGACGGTCGGGCGCGAGGGCGATCAGGTACGGGTGACGGTGGTGGCCAGACCGCCGGTGCTGAGCGGACTGCCCTTCGAGGTGCGGGAGCAGGCCGTCGCACCGGCCGAGGAGACCGCGGCGACGGGGGCCACCACGGCGACCGGGGCGACCGGGGAGGCGGAGCCGTGAGACGAGGTGCGGTGAGGGATCGGCGGCACTCGGATCAGGCGTCTGCTGGGCGGAGCCGGCAGAGCTCCGAGCAGGGGCCCGGCCCGGTGCCGAGCCGGCAGCGCTCCGACCGGGGCTCCGCCACCGTGTGGAGCCTGGGGGCGATGGCCGTGCTGTGTGCGGTGTTCGGCGCCGTGCTCGCGCTGGGCCAGGCCGTCGTCGTCCGGCACCGGGCGGCCGGCGGCGCGGATCTGGCGGCGCTCGCGGCGGCGGCCCACTGGGAGGAGGGCGGCGCGGCGGCCTGCGCGCGGGCCGGGCGGGTGGCGACGGCCCAGGGGGTACGGCTGGTGCGGTGCGCCATCGTCGGCGAGACCTCGGACGTCACGGCGGCCTCGGGAAGAGGACCGCTCGCGGCGGAGGCCAGGGCCAGAGCGGGGCCGGCGGAACCGGTGCCGGGCGGATCCGCACCGGGAAGACCGGCACCGGAAGCCGCCCCCGCACCGGGAGGACCGGCGCCGAGACCCTCCGTACGGCGAGCCCCCACGCCGTAGAGCCCCCTTCCGAGCACACGCAAGCCCGCGGCGCCTGCCCGGAGTGGGTTCCTCCGTGGCTGTTCCCCCCCGGAGCCGGCTACTCCGCCGACTGTCCCCCCGCAGCCGGTGCCTCCGCCCCCCGTTCGTCCGGCTTCTCCTCCGGCGCCCCCCGCAACAGCACCGTGAGGAGCCGTACCGCGCCCCTCTTGTGCAGTGGGTCGTTGCCGTTGCCGCACTTGGGGGACTGGATGCAGGACGGGCAGCCGGCCTCGCACTCGCAGGAGGCGATGGCCTCGCGGGTGGCGGCGAGCCAGGTGCGGGCGGTGTGGAAGGCACGCTCGGCGAAGCCCGCGCCGCCGGGATGGCCGTCGTACACGAAGACCGTGGGCAGCAGGGTGTCCGGGTGCAGCGGGATCGACACGCCGCCGATGTCCCAGCGGTCGCAGGTCGCGAAGAGGGGGAGCAGGCCGATGGAGGCGTGTTCGGCGGCGTGCAGGGAGCCGCCGAGGATCTCCGGGGTGATCCGGGCCTCGTCGAGCTGGTCGTCGGTGACGGTCCACCACACCGCGCGGGTGCGCAGGGTACGAGGAGGGAGGTCGAGTTTGCTCTCACCGAGCACTTCACCGGTGATGAGGCGTCTTCGGAGGTAGGACACCACCTGGTTGGTGACCTCGACCGAGCCGTAGCAGAGGCGGCCGGCGCCCCAGGGGATCTCGGTGTCGGTCTCCAGGATGGAGATGGAGGTGGTGTCGCGGGCGACCGTGGAGTACGGCGGGTCCGCCTGTTCGACCAGGGCGACCGAGTCCTCCAGGTCCAGCTGCCGCACCAGGTAGGTGCGACCCTGATGGAGATGGACGGCGCCCTCGTGGACCGTGGAGTGCGCGGCGCCCGCGTCGACCGTGCCGAGCAGGCGGCCGGTGCCGGACTCGACGATCTGCACCGGGCGCCCGCCCGCGCCGCGGATGTCGGTCAGGTCGGCGGCCCGCTCCCGGCGTGTCCAGTGCCAGGCCTTCGTCCGCCGGCGCAGCAGCTTCGCGGCCTCCAGTTGCGGCAGCACGTCCGCGCAGGCGGGGCCGAAGAGGTCCAGGTCCTCTTCGGTCAGCGGGAGTTCCGCGGCGGCGGCGCACAGGTGCGGGGCGAGGACGTAGGGGTTGTCGGGGTCGAGGACGGTGGACTCCACCGGCTGGTCGAACAGGGCCTCGGGGTGGTGGACCAGGAAGGTGTCCAGCGGGTCGTCGCGGGCCACCAGCACGGCGAGGGCGCCCTGTCCGGTACGGCCCGCGCGGCCCGCCTGCTGCCACAGGGAGGCGCGCGTGCCCGGGTAGCCAGCGATGACCACCGCGTCCAGCCCGGAGACGTCCACACCGAGCTCCAGGGCCGTCGTGGCGGCCAGCCCGAGGAGCTCGCCGGAGTGCAGGGCGCGCTCCAGGGCGCGGCGCTCCTCGGGGAGGTAGCCGCCGCGGTAGGCCGCGACACGCCGGACCAGGGAGCGGTCGACCTCGGCCAACTTCTCCTGGGCGATCACCGAGATCAGCTCGGCGCCGCGCCGGGACCGTACGAAGGCCACCGAGCGCACGCCCTGCACGGTGAGGTCGGTCAGCAGATCGGCGGTCTCGGCGGTGGCGGTCCGCCGTACGGGTGCGCCCTTCTCGCCGTGCAGCTCGGTGAGCGGGGGCTCCCACAGGGCGAAGACCAGCTCACCGCGCGGAGAGGCGTCGTCGGCCACCTCGGTGACCGGCAGGCCGGTCAGCCGGCGGGCGGCGACGGCGGGCTCGGCGGCGGTCGCCGAGGCCAGCAGGAAGACGGGCGAGGCGCCGTAACGGGCGCACAGGCGGCGCAGCCGGCGCAGCACCTGGGCGACGTGCGAGCCGAAGACGCCCCGGTAGGTGTGGCACTCGTCGATGACGACGTACTTGAGGGATTTCAGGAAGGAGGACCAGCGCGGGTGGGAGGGGAGTATCCCGCGGTGCAGCATGTCGGGGTTGGTGAGGACGTAGTTGGCGTACTGGCGGATCCACTCCCGTTCCTCGAACGGGGTGTCGCCGTCGTACACGGCCGGGCGCACCGAGGTGCCGAGCGGCTGTGAAAGTTCCTTCACCGAACGGCACTGGTCCGCCGCAAGTGCCTTGGTGGGGGCGAGGTACAGGGCGGTGGCCCCTCGGCCGTTCGGCGCCTCGGAACCGTCCATAAGGGTGGACAGGACCGGCACGAGGTACGCGAGGGACTTGCCGGAGGCGGTGCCGGTGGCGACGACCACCGAGTCGCCGTCCAGGGCGTGCTCTGCGGCCAGCGCCTGGTGCGCCCAGGGATGTTCGATGCCGCACGCCTGGACGGCCGCGATCACCTCGGACCGGATTCGGTCAGGCCAGACGGCATGGCGGCCCGCGCGCGGGGGCAAGTGCTCCGTATGAGTGATGCGCGCAGACCGGCTCGGCCCGGAGGCGAGCCGGTCGAGGACCGCGCCCGGAGACGGGCGGGACGCCGGGTTCGCCGGGGATCGATCGGATCGGTGATTCTTGGCCATCGGCACCGAGTGTGTCACTGGCGTGACGGACAATGGAGCCAAGGCGTCGTGCACGCCTGCCGGTAAGTGATTGAATGCCATCGCGGCTGGCGATGCGTCCCGGGGGCCGCCGAGGTGTCCCGAGGGGCGTCCGCTCGATAGCAAGGTGCTGGAGGATCCGTGGACCTGTCCCTGTCGACCCGTACCGTCGGCGATCGTACGGTCGTCGAGGTCGGTGGCGAAATCGATGTATACACCGCGCCCAAGCTGCGCGAGCAGCTGGTCGAGCTGGTGAACGACGGCAATTTCCACCTCGTCGTCGACATGGAGGGCGTGGACTTCCTCGACTCCACCGGACTCGGCGTGCTGGTCGGCGGCCTCAAGCGAGTGCGTGCCCACGAGGGCTCGCTGCGCCTGGTCTGCAACCAGGAGCGCATTCTGAAGATCTTCCGTATCACCGGCCTCACCAAGGTGTTCCCGATCCACACCTCGGTCGAGGAAGCGGTGGCGGCCACCGACTGACCCTGGACCGGTCACCGGCGCCGGGCTCCCTTCGGAGTCCGGGCGTCGGCCGGTCACGTCCGGCTCGCTGCGTTCGCGGCCGGTTCGTCGACCGGGTCCTTCCCGGGCTTCGAAGCGGCCCGGGCACAGAAGCACAGCAGGGGGTGCGGGCTCTCGGCCGCCCCGCCCCCGACCGCACGCCCGTAGTCGCGAGGGGGATGCATGGCCACCGTCGAACTCCGCTTCAGCGCGCTGCCCGAGCACGTTCGGACCGCCCGGTTGGTGGCGGCCGCGGTGGCACGCAGGGCCGGAGTGGACGAGGCCGTCCTGGACGAGGTCCGGCTCGCCGTCGGCGAGGCCTGCTCCCGTGCTGTCGGACTGCACCAGAGCAGCGGCATCACCGCGCCCGTGAAGGTGGCGCTGATCGAAGAGGAGAAACAGTTCTCCATCGAGGTCGGCGACGAGGCGCCGCACGCCGCCCCCGGCGACACGCCCGGAGCCGGAGACGGCGAGGCGGAGGTCGAGGAGGACGAGATGGGCCTCGCGGTCATCAGCGGCCTCGTCGACGACGTCCAGGTCACCACCGGACACGACGGCGGCCTGATCCGCATGACCTGGCCGACCGCACCCCCGGCCACGGCGCTGGTCTGAGCGCTGCCGTACCACTTGACGAGGGCCCTGCCTGGCAGGGCCCTCGGTGTTTTTCCAGCGTGCGGCGGCACCCGACCGAATTCGTGAATGAATTCACGATCAAAGAATGCCCTCGGGGCATTACTCCATTCGGGTTGTCGGGGCGGGGTCTCGATCATTTACTGATGGGTCGGCGGAGGAGAATTCCGTTTACCGCGCTCTGTTTAGATCACACTGAGGTACCTAGAATCCCCACATCTTGAGCTCAGCCCAAGCGTCAAGGAGGACGAATGGCGGGGCTTTCTACCCCTCAATCGGGTCACCTCACATCCCTCGCAGCCGCAGTCCTGACCGCCGACAACCGGATCATGGTGGCCGTCATCGCGGCGGTCGCCCTGGCCGCGCTGGTGGTCGCGGGGATCCTGGTGCGCCAGGTGCTGGCGGCGGGCGAGGGCACCGACAGCATGAAGCGGATCGCCGAGGCGGTCCAGGAAGGCGCGAAGGCGTACCTCGCCCGGCAGTTGCGCACGCTCGGCGTATTCGCCGTCGTCGTCTTCTTCCTGCTCATGCTGCTGCCCGCGGACGACTGGAATCAGCGTGCCGGACGTTCGGTGTTCTTCCTGATCGGAGCGGCGTTCTCGGCGGCCACCGGCTATATCGGCATGTGGCTCGCCGTGCGCAGCAATGTCAGGGTCGCCGCGGCGGCCCGGGAAGCCACACCGGCACCGGGCGAACCGGAAAAGGATCTCACCACCGTCTCGCACACCGCGATGAAGATCGCATTTCGCACGGGCGGCGTCGTCGGCATGTTCACGGTGGGGCTCGGCCTGCTGGGCGCCTCCTGCGTGGTGCTGGTGTACGCGGCCGACGCTCCGAAGGTGCTGGAGGGCTTCGGCCTCGGCGCCGCCCTGATCGCCATGTTCATGCGTGTGGGCGGCGGCATCTTCACCAAGGCCGCCGACGTCGGCGCCGACCTGGTCGGCAAGGTCGAACAGGGCATTCCGGAGGACGACCCGCGCAATGCCGCGACCATCGCCGACAATGTGGGCGACAACGTCGGCGACTGCGCGGGCATGGCGGCCGACCTCTTCGAGTCGTACGCCGTGACCCTGGTGGCCGCGCTGATCCTCGGCAAGGCCGCCTTCGGCAACTCCGGACTCGCCTTCCCGCTGCTCGTGCCCGCCATCGGCGTCCTCACGGCGATGATCGGCATCTTCGCGGTCGCCCCGCGGCGCGCCGACCGCAGCGGCATGACGGCGATCAACCGCGGCTTCTTCATCTCCGCGGTGATCTCGCTCGCGCTGGTCGCCATCGCCGTCTTCGTCTACCTGCCCTCGAAGTACTCCGCGCTGCACGGCGTGACGGACGCGGCGATCAGGGGCAAGGCGGGCGACCCGCGGATCCTGGCCCTGGTCGCGGTGGCGATCGGCATCCTGCTCGCCGCCGTCATCCAGCAGCTGACCGGCTACTTCACCGAGACCAACCGCCGCCCGGTCCGGGACATCGGCAAGACCTCCCTCACCGGACCGGCCACCGTCGTCCTGTCCGGCATCTCGGTCGGACTGGAATCCGCCGTCTACACCGCGCTGCTCATCGGGCTCGGTGTGTACGGCGCGTTCCTGCTCGGCGGTACGTCGATCATGCTCGCGCTGTTCGCGGTCGCGCTGGCCGGCACCGGCCTGCTCACCACGGTCGGCGTGATCGTCGCCATGGACACCTTCGGTCCGGTCTCCGACAACGCACAGGGCATCGCCGAGATGTCCGGCGACGTCGAGGGCGCGGGAGCGCAGGTGCTCACCAACCTGGACGCGGTCGGCAACACCACCAAGGCCATCACCAAGGGCATCGCCATCGCCACCGCCGTTCTCGCCGCGTCGGCGCTGTTCGGGTCGTACCGCGACGCGATCACCACCAACGTGCAGAACGTCGGGGTGAAACTCACCGGGCCGGGCGCGCCGCTGAGTCTGTCCCTGGACATCTCGCAGCCCAACAACCTCGTCGGCCTCATCGCGGGCGCGGCGGTCGTCTTCCTCTTCTCCGGACTGGCCATCAACGCCGTCTCGCGGTCGGCCGGTTCGGTGGTGTTCGAGGTGCGGCGGCAGTTCCGCGAGAAGCCCGGGATCATGGACTTCACCGAGAAACCCGAGTACGGCAAGGTCGTCGACATCTGCACCAAGGACGCCCTGCGGGAGCTGGCCACACCAGGTCTGCTCGCCGTCATGGCGCCGATCTTCATCGGGTTCACGCTCGGCGTCGGCTCGCTCGGCTCCTACCTCGCCGGCGCGATCGGCGCGGGCACGCTGATGGCGGTGTTCCTCGCCAACTCCGGCGGCGCCTGGGACAACGCCAAGAAGCTGGTGGAGGACGGCCACCACGGCGGCAAGGGCAGCGAGGCCCACGCCGCCACGGTGATCGGCGACACCGTCGGCGACCCCTTCAAGGACACCGCGGGACCGGCGATCAACCCGCTGCTGAAGGTCATGAACCTGGTGTCGCTGCTCATCGCGCCCGCGGTGATCAAGTTCTCCTACGGCAGCGACAAGAGCATCGGCGTACGGATCGCGATCGCGATGCTCGCGCTCGCCGTGATCGTCGTCGCCGTGTACGTCTCCAAGCGGCGCGGTATCGCCGTCGGCGACGACGAGAGCGCCGAGCGGGTCTCCAACTCACCGAACACGGCGGTGGTTTCCTAGATCTTCCGGGAAGGCCCTGCTCAACGGGCGGGGGGGGGGGGGGGGGGGGGGGGGGGGGGGGGGGGGGCGGGGGGGGGGGGGGGGGGTGGGGGGGGGGGGGGGGGCGGGGAGGGGGGGGGGGGGGTCGTGTGATGGGAA
>NZ_JBVIJE010000032.1:0-17827 GCF_055581585.1 Streptomyces sp. NPDC031426 | reverse complement strand
CGTCTCCCCCCCCCCCCCCCCCCCCCCCCCCCCCCCCCCCCCCCCCCCCCCCCCCCCCCCCTCTCCCCCCCCCCCCCCCCCCCCCCCCCCCCCCCCCCCCCCCCCCCCCCCCCCCCCCCCCCCCCCCCCCCCCCCCCCCCCCCGCTTCCGTCTGTGGCGCGTCTGTGGCGCGGCTGTGGGCTCGCCCACGTGGTGAGCCTTCTCTCGCATGGTGCAAAGGGTCGCAAAGGGATCCTTAGGGGGCTTTCGGGGTGCGGAGGGTGTGGGTCCGCCGTGTAGGGTCCGTGGGCCGAGAGCCAGGGAAGGGACCAATCCGGTGAACAAGAAGCTCGCGGCCGCACTGTCCGGCGGTGCGGTACTGGTGGTGGCGCTGTCGGGATGCACCAGCAGCGGCGGTGACAAGGGACCCGACCCCAAGCTGGTCGCCTGGGCCAAGTCGGTGTGTGACGCGGTGCCCGCGCAGGACGCGAAGATCAAGGCGGCGAACGCGGCGATCAGTACGACAGCCGCCGACACCGCCAAGCCCGAGACGCTCCAGAAGACGGACTCGCAGGCCTTCCAGGACATGGCCGACGGCTACAAGGCGATAGCCGCCGCCGTCAGCGACGCGGGTGCGCCTCCCGGTGTCCAGGACGGCGCCAAGCGGCTCCAGGACGTCGTGAAGAGCTTCAACGGCCTCTCCGCCTCCTACGCCGGCCTCAAGAAGCAGGTCGACGCGCTGAACACCAAGGACCAGGCCAAGTTCGCCTCGGGTCTGCACGACATCGCGGTGCAGATGACGGACCTGGAGAAGCAGCACCAGAGCGGCACCGACGCGCTGGAGAAGCTCCAGCAGGGCGACGTCAAGAACGCCATCGCCCAGCAGGCCAGCTGCAAGAAGGTCGCCGCAACGGCGTCGTCGTCCTCGCCGTCGGCGGGCTGACCCGGACGGCGGCCGGCGGCTGCAGTTGACGGGACGACAGCCCGTGGCTGCGGCTGACTGATCACGGTCGGCGGAACGCGGTCGCGGATCACGGCGTCGGCTGCACTGTCTCGGTCCGCGGAGCGGAAGGCCGGCTCGCGAGTCCCGCTTGGGCCGACCGCGGCGTGTCCCGGGGTGGCGTGCGCCGGTCGCGGGGCCCGCTCCCGTCGCTGGCCGCCGCCGTCCGGCGGGCCGTGGCCCGGCCGGGTACCGAGGCGTGCGGGGGCCCAGCCGTGAGGCGTGCTGAGGCCGCGTCCGGGAGGGGCCACGGGCCACAATGGGGGGTGTGACTGACTCCGGACTCGCTTCCCTGCCCGCTTCCGACCGGCCCGACATCGCCGCGCGCCTGCGTGCGGCGCTGCTGGCCGCCTCCTTCACCGCCGACGGGCTGCTCGACCTGCTCGGCGCCCCCGCGTACGCGGCGCTGGCCCGCAGCGAGACCGTGCCCGCACTGAGGGCGACCCGTGGCGACACGCCGCTGGAGACGCTCGTACGGCTGTTCCTGCTCCAGCAACCGGTGCCGTACGCGCGCGTGGCGGCCGTTCTGCCGGCCGAGGAGGCGCTGGAAGCCGGATGGCTCACGCGCGTGGGCGGCGACGAGGTGGCCGCCACCGTGGACGTACGGCCCTACGGCGGTCCCGGCGGCGAGGACTGGTTCATCGTCTCCGACCTGGGCTGCGCGGTCGGCGGAGCCGGCGGGATCGGGCAGCGCGACGAGGGCGTCGTACTCGGCGTCGGCGGTGCCTCCACGACCCTCGCCGGCATCACCGTCCGTACGCCGGTCGCCTCCGCCCTGGACCTCGGCACCGGCTCCGGCATCCAGGCGCTGCACGCCGCCCAGCACGCCACGCGCGTGACGGCGACCGACCTCAACCCGCGCGCGCTGCACATCACCGCGCTCACGCTCGCGCTCTCCGCCGCCCCCGCCGCCGACCTGCGGGAGGGCTCGCTGTTCGAACCGGTGCGGGACGACGAGACCTTCGACCTGATCGTCTCCAACCCGCCCTTCGTCATCTCGCCGGGCGCCCGCCTCACGTACCGGGACGGTGGCATGGGCGGGGACGATCTGTGCCGCTCGCTCGTTCAGCAGGCGGGGGAACGGCTGAACGAGGGCGGGTTCGCGCAGTTCCTCGCCAACTGGCAGCACGTGGCAGGGGAGGACTGGCAGGACAGACTCAGGTCGTGGGTGCCGCGCGGGTGCGATGCCTGGATCGTGCAGCGCGAGGTACAGGACGTCACGCAGTACGCCGAGCTGTGGCTGAGGGACGCCGGTGACCACCGCGGGGACCCGGCGGAGTACCAGGCGCGCTACGACGCCTGGCTCGACGAGTTCGAGGCGCGCAAGGTCAGGGCGGTCGGTTTCGGCTGGATCACCCTGCGCCGGACCCGTTCCGCAGAGCCCGTCGTCACGGTGGAGGAGTGGCCGCACCCGGTCGAACAGCCTCTCGGGGACACGATCCGGGCGCACTTCGAGCGTCTCGACTATCTCCGGGAGCACGACGACGCGGCACTGCTCGACAGCCACTTCAGGCTCGCCGCCGAGGTGGTCCAGGAGCAGGTCGGGCTGCCCGGTGCCGAGGACCCCGAGCATGTGGTGCTCCGCCAGCACCGCGGGATGCGCCGGGCCACGAAGGTGGACACCGTCGGGGCCGGGTTCGCGGGTGTCTGCGACGGCACGCTGAGCGCGGGCCGCATCCTGGACGCCATCGCCCAGCTCATGCAGGAGGACCCGGTGGTGCTCCGCGACCGGACGCCCGCGCAGATCCGCCTGCTGGTGGAGCAGGGCTTCCTCGACCCGGCGCGCTGACCGAGCGGGCGGGGCGACAGGGCTGCGGCGGCTGGTCCGGCGTGCGGCGGGCTACGGCGGCTTGGGTCGCCTGAGGTACGCCGGGTACCGGCTCGGTCGTAGCCGTTCCCCGATGCCCTCGTGGCCGCGCCCGGATCATCGTCGTATGCCGGTGGCACGGGCCGGCGCGGACCCGTTCCGGGGTGCCGTGACGCGTCATGCCGCTGCCATGACGCGCCGACGCCGGGAAAACGGCCGGAAAAATATGGCTGCCGGACCGGTCAAGGTCTCTATTCGGTCATGTGTGCGATATCGCGCCGGCCGGCCGTTCACCCTGATGTCGCCCGCCCGTCCCTCGCTCGTCTCCCGTGCGTGCCAGTCTCCGGGCGCGGGCAGAGCCGGACGGCACGGAAGGGGTGGGCGGGGGATGGAGAGCGGGCCGGCGATCTTCGCGGGAGCGGTGTTCGCCCTGTTCGGAGGCGCCGTGCTGGCCTGGACCGGCACCCGCATCAGGCGCCGCGAGCCGGTGGCCCACGGTGTGAACCAGGTCGCATCGGCGGCCCTCGCGAGTGTGGCCGGGACGGTCGCGCTGGTCCTCGGTGTGTACTGCCTGACCCGCCTCTGACATCGGCAGCGCGCGGCGGTGAGAGTGCCGCGGAAGTAAGGGGAGCGTCACGCTCCGGACATGCCTCGGGTGGGTACCCGGTAGTCCGGGCGGCAGGAATGGCGGTAGTCGGGTTACCGTTCGAGTGGCCGTTGTGGGCTTTTCCCGTTTGACACGGGGGCGGGATGTACCGTCACACTCCGCAGCGTCACACGTGCCAGCAGTACGCCGCGACCCCGGGATGAAGCCCTGGGGAGGCCCCAGCGTCGACCGGAGAGAAGAGCGAAGTTGTCCCCGACCAGCGAGACCGCACAGGGCGGCCGCCGACTCGTCATCGTCGAGTCGCCTGCCAAGGCGAAGACGATCAAGGGCTACCTCGGCCCCGGCTACGTCGTCGAAGCGAGCGTCGGGCACATCCGCGACCTCCCCAACGGCGCCGCGGAGGTGCCCGAGAAGTACACCGGCGAGGTGCGCCGCCTCGGTGTGGACGTCGACCATGACTTCCAGCCGATCTATGTGATCAACGCCGACAAGAAGGCGCAGGTCAAGAAGCTCAAGGACCTGTTGAAGGATTCCGACGAGCTCTTCCTCGCCACCGATGAGGACCGGGAGGGCGAGGCGATCGCCTGGCACCTCCAGGAGGTCCTCAAGCCGAAGATCCCGGTCAAGCGGATGGTCTTCCACGAGATCACCAAGGACGCGATCCGCGAGGCCGTCGCCAACCCGCGCGAGCTCAACCAGAAGCTGGTCGACGCCCAGGAGACCCGCCGCATCCTCGACCGGCTCTACGGGTACGAGGTCTCGCCGGTCCTGTGGAAGAAGGTCATGCCGCGCCTGTCGGCCGGCCGCGTCCAGTCCGTCGCCACGCGTCTCGTCGTCGAGCGGGAACGCGAGCGCATTGCGTTTCGCTCTGCCGAGTACTGGGACCTGACGGGCACCTTCGCGACCGGCCGTGCGGGGGATCTGTCGGACCCGTCGTCGCTGGTCGCCCGCCTGCAGACCGTCGACGGCAGGCGGATCGCGCAGGGCCGCGACTTCGACTCCCTGGGGCAGCTCAAGAGCGAGAACACCCTCCACCTCGACGAGGCGACCGCCCGTGCCCTCGCCGCCGCCCTGGAGAGCACGCGCTTCTCCGTGCGGTCCGTCGAGTCCAAGCCGTACCGCCGCTCGCCGTACGCCCCGTTCCGTACGACGACGCTGCAGCAGGAGGCCAGCCGCAAGCTCGGCTTCGGCGCGAAGGCGACCATGCAGATCGCGCAGAAGCTGTACGAGAACGGCTACATCACGTACATGCGTACGGACTCCACGACGCTGAGCGACACCGCGATCGCGGCCGCCCGCGCCCAGGTCACGCAGCTGTACGGCGCCGACTACCTGCCCCCGCAGCCGCGCACGTACGCCGCCAAGGTCAAGAACGCGCAGGAGGCCCACGAGGCGATCCGCCCCTCGGGTGATCGTTTCCGCACTCCCGCCGAGACCGGCCTGACCGGCGACCAGTTCAGGCTCTACGAGCTCATCTGGATGCGGACCGTCGCCTCCCAGATGAAGGACGCGACCGGTAACTCCGTGACCGTGAAGATCGGTGGCACCGCCGCCGACGGCCGGGACGTCGAGTTCAGCGCCTCCGGCAAGACGATCACCTTCCACGGCTTCCTGAAGGCCTACGTCGAGGGCGCCGACGACCCGAACGCCGAACTGGACGACCGCGAGCGCCGGCTGCCGCAGGTCGCCGAGGGCGACGCGCTGTCCGCCGAGGAGATCACGGTCGACGGCCACGCCACCAAGCCCCCGGCGCGCTACACCGAGGCCTCCCTGGTCAAGGAGCTGGAAGAGCGCGAGATCGGCCGCCCGTCGACGTACGCGTCGATCATCGGCACGATCCTCGACCGCGGCTACGTCTTCAAGAAGGGCACGGCGCTCGTCCCGTCCTTCCTGTCCTTCGCCGTGGTCAACCTCCTGGAGAAGCACTTCGGGCGGCTCGTCGACTACGACTTCACCGCCAAGATGGAGGACGACCTCGACCGCATCGCGGCCGGCGAGGCCAAGGCCGTGCCGTGGCTGAAGCGCTTCTACTTCGGCGAAGGCACCGGTCACGGCGGCGCCGCCGAGGCGGGCAACGGCGACGGGGACCACCTCGGTGGCCTCAAGGAGCTGGTGACCGACCTGGGCGCCATCGACGCGCGCGAGGTGTCGTCGTTCCCGGTGGGCAACGGCATCGTGCTCCGCGTCGGCCGCTTCGGCCCCTACGTCGAGCGCGGCGAGAAGGGCACCGAGGAGTACCAGTCCCACGACGTCCCGGACGACCTGCCGCCGGACGAGCTGAACGTCGAGCTGGCCGAGGAACTGCTGGCCAAGCCCAGCGGCGACTTCGAGCTGGGCACCGACCCGGCCACCGGCCACCCGATCGTCGCGAAGGCCGGCCGCTACGGCCCGTACGTCACGGAGGTCCTCCCCGAGGGCACCCCGAAGACCGGCAAGAACGCGGTCAAGCCGCGCACGGCCTCGCTGTTCAAGTCCATGTCGCTCGACACGGTCACGCTCGAGGACGCGCTGAAGCTGATGTCGCTGCCGCGGATCGTCGGCACCGACGCCGACGGCCAGGAGATCACCGCGCAGAACGGCCGCTACGGCCCGTATCTGAAGAAGGGCACGGACTCGCGCTCGCTGCAGTCCGAGGACCAGCTCTTCACGATCACGCTGGAGGAGGCGCAGGCGATCTACGCCCAGCCCAAGCAGCGTGGCCGGGCCGCCGCCAAGCCGCCGCTGAAGGAGCTGGGCGAGGACCCGGTCTCCGGCAAGCCGGTCGTGGTCAAGGACGGCCGCTTCGGGCCGTACGTCACCGACGGCGAGACCAACGCGACCCTGCGCTCCGGCGACAGCGTCGAGGCGATCACCCCGGAGCGCGGCTTCGAGCTGCTCGCCGAGAAGCGCGCGAAGGCGCCCGCCAAGAAGACCGCGAAGAAGGCCCCGGCCAAGAAGGCGGCCCCGGCGAAGAAGACCGCCGCCAAGAAGACGGCGGCGAAGAAGACGACCGCGGCCGCGAAGAAGACCACGGCCAAGAAGACGACCGCCAAGAAGGCCACGGCTTCCAAGGCGACGGCTTCGGGCGCGGAGGACTGACCACCGAGGACTGACCGCCGAGGCCTGAGTGCGCAGACCGAGCGCCGAGGCCTGGTCAGCCTCCGCACTGCTGTTCGGCTTCGCGAAGGCTTCGCGTCTGTATCACTTCGGCACGCCCCGGCATCACTTTGATGTCGGGGCGTGCGCATGCCAGGAGCGGCGGGGTGTGGTGTCGGTGCCTCCGGATAGGCTGAACGCATGACGCGAGCCGAGCAACCAACGGCCACCACCACAGCCCCGGACGACGCCCTGGTCGCGGACTCCCGCGAGCGCGCCGTCCGTTCCCTGCTGCGCCGACCCGAGCTGCGACGCCTGTGGAGCGCGCAGCTGGTGAGCGGCGTCGGCGACACCCTCGCCCTCCTCGTCCTGGTCGTCCTCGCCCTCCAGGCGGCGATCGCCCAGGGCGCGTTCGGCGGTGGATACCGGGGCGTGGCGTTCGCAGTGGCGACGGTCTTCGCCGCGCGCGTTCTCGCCGCGCTGCTGTTCGGCGCGGTCCTCCTCGGCCCGCTGAACACGCTCACCGCCCAGGAGGGCCCGCTCGACCGCCGCTGGACCATGGTCGGCGCCGACGGCGTGCGCGCCGCGCTGCTGATCGTCGCGCCCCTGTGGATCGACTGGACCCCGGACAACGCACTGGCCGTCCTGCTGGTCACCGCCTTCGTCACCGGAGTCGCCGAGCGCCTGTGGACGGTCTGCCGGGAGAGCGCGGCTCCCGCCCTGCTGCCCGGCCCGCCCCCGGAGGGTGCCACCGTACGGCCGCTGCCGGACCACATGGACGCCCTGCGCCGCCTGTCGCTGCGCACCAGCTTCCTCGCCGTACCGCTGGCGGCCGCCGCGCTGGTCGCCGCCGGCCTGCTCAACAACCTGCTCGGCACCGGCGTGGCCTGGTTCGACCAGCACCACGCGGCCCTCGGGGCGTATGTGGCGGCGGGCCTGTTCGCCGCCTCCCTGTCCGTGCTGACCTTCCTCGACCTGCCCGACGTGCGCACCCCCCGCGCGCGGTCGCCGCTGGAGGGCCTGCGCCGCCCGCGCACCGGCACCGGCGTCGACAAGGGCCGTACGGGCGCGATCCCGCTGCTCGTCCCGGCCGCCGCCGCGGTCGCCGGAGCCATCGCGGCGGCCGTCTCGGTGTGCGTGATGCACGCCACCGACCTGGGCGGCGGCCCGGTGCTGTACGGCCTGCTGGTGCTGGGCCTGACCGGCGGTGTCGCCGTCGGCATCCGTACGGCCCCCGCGCTGCTGCCCTCGCTCTCCCGCCGCCGGCTGCTCGCCCTCGCGATCGCCTTCACCGGCATCGCCCTGCTGGCCGCCGGTCTGGTCCCGGACGTCACCACGGTCCTCCTGATCGTCACGCTCGCCGGCGTCACCGCGGGCGTGGCCGCGAACACCGGGCACGCGCTGCTCGACCAGGAGACCGAGGACTACCGCCGGGGGCGCGTCACCGAGCACCTGCACGCGGTCGTGCGGGTCTTCGTTGCGCTCGGCGCGCTGATCGCGCCCGTGGCCGCCGGGCTCATCGGGCGGCACCGGCTGGAGAACGGCAAGTTCGTCTTCGCGCACGGCGGCGCCTCCTTCACGCTGATGCTGGTCGGCGCGCTGCTGCTGCCGGTGGCGGCGCTGGTGCTCGCCAAGGTCGACGACCGCTCCGGCATCCCGCTGCGCCAGGACCTCAAGGACGCGCTGCTCGGCGGTGACGACCCGGTCGAGGCACCGGCGGCGGGCGGTTTCTTCATCGTCCTGGAGGGCGGCGACGGCGCCGGAAAGTCCACCCAGGCCGAGGCCCTCGCCGAGTGGATCCGCGGCAAGGGCCACGAGGTCGTGCTCACCCGCGAGCCGGGGGCCACGCCCGTCGGCAAGCGGCTGCGCTCGATCCTGCTGGACGTCTCCTCGGCGGGCCTGTCGCATCGCGCGGAGGCACTGCTGTACGCCGCCGACCGGGCCGAGCACGTCGATACCGTCGTACGCCCCGCGCTGGAGCGCGGCGCGGTGGTCATCTCCGACCGCTACATCGACTCGTCCGTCGCCTACCAGGGCGCCGGCCGCGATCTGTCCCCGACCGAGATCGCGCGCATCAACCGCTGGGCGACCAACGGGCTCGTCCCGCATCTGACCGTCCTGCTGGACGTCTCGCCGGAGACCGCCCGCGAGCGGTTCACCGAGGCGCCGGACCGGCTGGAGTCGGAGCCGGCGGAGTTCCACGCACGCGTGCGCTCCGGTTTCCTCACGCTGGCCGCCGCCGACCCCGGCCGTTACCTGGTCGTGGACGCCGGCCAGGAGCCCGAGGCCGTCACCACGGTGATCCGGCATCGGCTCGACACCGTGCTGCCGCTGTCCGAGGCCGAGGTCAAGGCCCAGGAGGAGGCCCGGAGGAAGGCCGAGGAGGAGGCCCGCCGCAAGGCCGAGGAAGAGGCCGCGCGCAAGGCCGAGGAGGAGCGCCTGGAGCGCGAGCGCCAGGAGGAGCTGGCCCGGCTGCGCGCCGAGGAGGAGGGACGCAAGCGCCGCGAGCTGGAGGAGGCCCAGCGCCGCGAGGCCGAACGGCAGGCGGAGGAGGCCCGGCAGCGGGCCGCGGAGGCCGCCCGGCGCGCTGAGGAGGAGCGGCAGCGGCTGCTCGCCGAGGAGAAGGCCCGCGCCGAGGAGGAGGCCCGCCGCAGGGCCGAGGAGGAGCGGCGCCGCAAGCAGGCCGAGGAGGAGGCCCGGCTGCGCGCCGAGGAAGAGGCCCGGCAGGCCCGGCTGCGCGCCGAGGAGGAAGCGCGGCGCCTGGAGAAGCAGCGCAAGGCCGAGGAGGCGCTGCTGCGCGCCGAGGAGGCCCGTAGGCAGGCGACCGAGGCAGCGGCGGCGGCCGACACGGCGGCCCGCCGGTCCAGCACGCCCCTGCCGGCCGCGCCGGGCCCGGCCCCGGACGCGGTGACGGTTCCCACCCCGGTGGTCTCGCCCAGCCAGGGCGATCCGGGCACACGCGGGGCGGGCACGGACGAGACGACGGTGCTGCGCCCGGTGCGCGAGGAGCGGCGTGACTCCGCCGAGAACGCCCAGGACGTCCACGACGCCAAGGCTTCCGGCGCCTCCCACCCGGACTCCGAGGTGACCGCCGAGCTGCCGCAGCCTCCGGCGGCTCCGGGCGCGACGGACGAGACGGCGGTGCTGCCCCGGGTTCCGGGTGCGGCCGACGAGACGGCGGTGCTGCCACCGGTGGTTCCGGGTGCGGCCGACGAGACGGCCGTACTGCCGCCCGTACGGGATGACGCCCCCGCTGACCGGCTGCCGCCCGGCTTCTTCCGGGACGAGCGGTCCGCCGCGGGCCCCGACGGCTCCGAGGACCGTACGCGCGAGATGCCGCAGATCGACGCCGACGGCACCCCTCGCCGCCGGCCGCGTTCCGACTGGGCCGAGGAGACCCCGCTGGACGACCTGCCGTCGCTGGCGGACGAACTGCTGGGGTCCTACGACGAGCGGGAGCACGGCGACCACGACGAGGAGCAGGGCCGCCGGGGCCGGGGCCGGGGCCGGGGCAGGCGCGGCTGACGGCCGGCACGGCCGCTACCGGCGAGCGCGGCGAACAGAGGGCGGCGCGGGTCGTACACCGGCCTGCGCCGCCCTCACCGTTCCCACCGGCCGGCGCCGCCTGACCGTTCCCACCGGCCGTCGGCGCGCACGCGGACCGCGTTGTCAGTGCCCGCCCGCACAATGGAGGGCAGGAACGCGGAGTGTGACGGAAGGGCGGCGTGACCCATGACCGTATGGGACGACCTCGTCGGGCAGGAGAAGGTGAGCGCGGTGCTCGACGCGGCCGCGCGGGACGCCGACGCCCTCGTCACGGCCGTCGCGGCCGACGAGCCGCTGCCCGAGACGTCGAAGATGACGCACGCATGGCTGTTCACGGGGCCGCCCGGAGCGGGCCGGAACCAGGCGGCCAGGGCCTTCGCAGCCGCCCTGCAGTGCGTCAGCCCCGACCGCGCCCTCGGCGGAGCCCCCGGCTGCGGCTTCTGCGACGGCTGCCACACCGCGCTGCTCGGCACCCACGCGGACGTCACCTCGGTGGCCGCCGTGGGCTCCGAGATCCTGGTGAAGGACATGCGGGACACGGTCCGCAAGTCGTTCACCTCCCCGGCGAACGGCCGCTGGCAGATCATCCTGGTGGAGGACGCCGAGCGGCTGAACGAGAAGTCGGCCAACGCCGTCCTCAAGGCGGTGGAGGAGCCCGCCCCGCGCACGGTCTGGCTGCTGTGCGCCCCCTCCGTCGAGGACGTCCTGCCGACGATTCGCTCCCGCTGCCGCCACCTGAACCTGCGCACGCCGTCCGTGGACGCGGTGGCCGACATGCTCGTACGGCGCGACGGCATCGAACCCGAGGTCGCGGCGGCCGCCGCCCGCGCCACCCAGGGGCACGTCGACCGCGCCCGGCGCCTGGCCACCGACCCGGCGGCCCGCGAGCGCCGCGCGGCCGTCCTCAAGCTGCCCCTCCGCCTCGACGAGGTCGGTGCCTGCCTCAGGGCCGCCCAGGAACTGGTCGACGCGGCCGCCGAGGACGCCAAGCAGCTCGCCGAGGAGATGGACGGCAAGGAGACCGAGGAGCTGAAGGCGGCGCTGGGCGCGGTCCAGGGCGGCCGGCTGCCCCGCGGCACGGCGGGCGTGATGAAGGACCTGGAGGACATGCAGAAGCGCCGCAGAACCCGCACGCAGCGCGACAGTCTCGACATCGCCCTCGGCGACCTCACCGCCTTCTACCGCGACGTCCTCGCCCTGCAGCTCGGCTCAAGCGTGGCGATCGCCAACGCGGACGCCGAGGACGCCCTGGAGCGGCTGGCGCGCGGCAGCACCCCGGAATCCACGCTCCGCCGTATCGAGGCGATCGCCGCATGCCATGAGGCCCTCGACCGCAACGTGGCCCCGCTGCTTGCGGTGGAGGCCATGACGATGGCGCTGCGCGCGGGCTGAACACCGCGCCGGGAGGCCGACCGGCGATGTCACGGGTAGACGACGTCACCGGACGATGTCACGGGTACGAAGCCGCCGCCGTTGTCCCCCGTACGAGGCCACTGATCCCACGCACCGCATCCGGAGCATCGCACAGCGTTACGCTCACTTGATGCACACCAGCCCATCCCTCCGCCGGACCCGGGGCGCCCGCACCCGGACGTCGGCTCGCCTCACGGCCGCCCTGTTCGCGGCGGCCGCCCTGCTCGTGTCCGCCTGCTCCTCCGGGAGCTCGACGTCGGCGGGCGGTGCGGCGGACGCGGTGCTGGCCGCGCTGCCCCATGCGACGCCGTCAGCGCTGTCGCCGTACTACTCCCAGCGGCTGCACTGGCGCAGCTGCGGTGCCCCCGGTTTCCAGTGCGCCACGATGAAGGCCCCGCTGGACTACGCCGATCCCGGTGCGGGTGACGTCCGGCTGGCCGTCACCCGCAAGCCTGCCACCGGCAAGGGCAGGCCGCTCGGTTCGCTGCTGGTCAACCCCGGCGGCCCCGGCGGCTCGGCGGTGGCCTACGTCCAGAGTTACGCGGGCATCGGCTACCCGGCCGACGTCCGCGCCCGCTACGACATGGTCGCGGTGGATCCGCGGGGCGTGGCCCGCAGCGAGCCCGTGAAGTGCCTCGACGGGCGCCAGATGGACACCTACACGGAAACGGACCTGACGCCCGACGACCAGCAGGAGCAGAACGCGGTGGTCTCGGCGGACAGGACGTTCGCCGAGAGCTGCGGGGCTCACTCGGCGCGGCTGCTGCGGCACGTCTCCACCGTCGAGGCGGCCCGCGACATGGACATCCTGCGGGCAGTGCTGGGTGATCCGAAACTGAACTACGTGGGGGCGTCGTACGGCACGTTCCTCGGAGCGACGTACGCGGGCCTGTTCCCGGACCGGGTGGGCCGGATGGTCCTGGACGGCGCGATGGACCCGTCCGTGGACTCCCGGCGCATGAACCTGGACCAGACGGCCGGCTTCGAGACGGCGTTCGAGGCGTTCGCGAAGGACTGCGTACGGCACTCCGACTGCCCGCTCGGCAGCAGTGGCACATCGCCGGCGCAGGTCGGCGCCCACCTCAGGGCGTTCTTCCGGAAGCTGGACGCGCACCCCATCACGGCGGGCGACGCGGACGGACGCAAGCTGAACGAGTCGCTGGCCACGACCGGGGTGATCGCCGCGATGTACGACCAGGGCACCTGGGAACAGCTGCGCGTCGCGCTGACCTCCGCGATGAGGAAGAACGACGGCGCGGGCCTGCTCGCGCTCTCCGACAGCTACTACGAACGTGGCGCCGACGGCCACTACAGCAACCTGATGATGGCCAACGCGGCCGTGAACTGCCTGGACCTGCCGCCGGCCTTCACCGGCCCCGAGCAGGTCGACAAGGCCCTGCCCGCCTTCGAGAAGGCGTCTGCGGTCTTCGGCGACGGCCTGGCCTGGGCCTCGCTGAACTGCGCGTACTGGCCGGTGAAGGCCACGGGTGAGCCGCATCGCATCGAGGCGAAGGGCGCGGCGCCGATCGTGGTGGTCGGCACCACCCGCGACCCCGCGACCCCCTACCACTGGGCCCAGTCCCTGGCCCGCCAGCTCTCCTCGGGCCGCCTCCTGACATACGTCGGTGACGGCCACACCGCCTACGGCCGCGGCAGCACCTGCATCGACACGGCGATCAACACCTACCTGCTCCGCGGCACCCCGCCCACGGCCGGAAAACGCTGCTCATAGCCCCTGCCACACCCCTGCGGCCCGCCCCGGATCCCCCGCTTCCGGGGCTTGGTCGGAGCACCCCCGGAAACTGTGTAGACTTACCGACGTTGCCGATCGCACCATGGTGCGGACGGCGCGCCGCCTTAGCTCAGATGGCCAGAGCAACGCACTCGTAATGCGTAGGTCTCGGGTTCGAATCCCGAAGGCGGCTCCACTGAACCCCAGGCCGGAAATGCTCCCGACCTGGGGTTTTCTCGTTCAGCGGACGCCGGGGATGATGTCGTTGCGGGTCTTCGACCAGTAGTCGTCGAGCGACCGCGGCTTGAGCTTCAAGCTCGCAATGTCGGTGAGGTAGGTCTCCATCCACGCCGCAACGGTCGGCTTACGGCCAGCGGCGGGCGCGCGCCCCTGGTCCCGCTGGCGCTCCAGCTCCTTCACCTTGCGCTTGATCTCGGCCTCGGTCCGGGCCCGGCGGTGGCGTCGGTCGGGGCCGCCGTCACTCTTGACGCCCATCGTCACGCGGCCGTGCCACCAGCCATCGGCGCCGAAGTAGATGGACGACTCCATGTTGGGCTTGCGGGGGCTCATGTGCTCCTCCATGCGGGAGGCGCCCCGAGCGGGATGCTCGGGGCGCCTCGGTGACGTGCTCGGGGTCAGTTGGGCAGCGGGGCGAAGTTGGCCACGTACGCTTCGAGGTCGGCACGCCGGATCCGGCGAGTGCGGCCCAACTTGATGTACTTGATGGCGCCTTCGGCCATCAGCTCATAGACAGTGGAACGGCCGATGGCGAGCGCTTCGGCAGCCTCTTCGGGCTTGTACAGGAGTCGGTCAACGGGAGCGGCAATCGCGGTGCTCATCCGGGTGTCTCCTAAGCGGGAGGGTCTTGGGCGCTTGTCAGGGCTCGCGTCTGTCCGAGGTTCGGATTTCTGCGTCATTGCCTCATCAGCGTCATTCAGGCTTCTGACCTGCGGCTTTGTGTGACGCAGTGGCTAGGGGGTGCGTCATCGGCGCGTCATGGGCTGCGTCATTCGGTGACGCAGATGACGCAGAGGCCGCCGTCTGCGTCATGGCTGTAGTCGCAGGTCAGGTGCCGTTTTTCGGCCTGCATGACGCAGATGACGCAGTGTCTTTCCTCTTAGCACAAAAGAGGGGGCTCTTCTGTTGTGGTGCGGTGCGCCTCAGAGCGCGAAGAAGGAGCCGCTGCGCGGCGCGACCATTGTGCGGCGTTCCGCCGAACAGCAAGAAGAGCACGCGGCCCGTGGTGCTCTTCTTGCTTGTCCGGGGGAGATCGCGGCGCGGGTCAGAACATCGGTTTGTGCTGGTGTGGGGGTGGGGTGGCCAGGCGGGTCATTTCGAGGTAGCGGCCCTCGCTGGTGCGGCCCGAGTCGATGAGGACGCCGCGAGCGGCAAGCGTCGGCTGGAGGCGCTTGAGCCGGTCGGAGAGGACTTTGCCCGTGGTCGGCCAGCCCTTGGGCAGGGGGCGCAGTTCGTCGCCGCTGTGGAGGTGGCTGAGGTGGTGCAGCCACTCGGTGGAGGTCATGCGCTGCGCCGCGTCCGGCTCGATGGTGTCGGCATGCCTGAGGACGGTCTGTGCGAGGAGATCGCCCTCGATCACGTCGTCGTTGAGGTCGTCCAGACTGGCCCGGTACGCGGTGAGCGCCCCGAGGCCGTTGCCGCATCGAGCTGCGCGCACAGGTGGGCGAAGTCGGCCATCCGCAGGTCGGTGGGGGTCTCTGCCTCCACCGCGCGGACCTTGACGGTGAGGTCCAGGAGAGAGTCGAGGACGACGGGCAGAACCTCTGCGTATTCCGCCCACAGTTCGGCCTCGGTGCGCCGGACGCGGGGCCGCTCCAAGCGCAGCGGCAGGAGCCGTTCCGCGAGGTCGGGCCGGATGACTCCCACGTCGATACCGGTCAGGAGCAGGGGGCGGCGGTAGCGAGCGCGGAACACGTCCCCGTCGGTGAACAGGGCGCGCTTGACGTTCTCGGCGCCCGTAACGATGCAGCACATGGCGTCGGACAGGTCCGGGGTCATGTGGGAGAGGTTGTCCAGGGCGGTGACTCATCCGGCCGCCACCGCTGCGATCAGGTTCTCCTCGTCCTTCGGCGCCCGGCGCAGGTCTCCGCTCATGCCCTCGACGACCCGCACGAGCATCCGCCCGCCGGTGGACTTGCCCGCGCCCTGCGGCCCGGTGAGGAACGGAGCGGGGACGGGCACGGACGGCCCGAGGCAGCCGATGAGCCAGGCAATGGCCAGGCATTCGGTCTCGGCGCCTGCGAAGTTGCACAGTCGTAGCAGGAGATCGATGCCCTTGCCGTCGGTGTCTTTGGCCGGCAGGGGCAGTTCCCCGGTGAGCTGGGTGCGCCGCCAGCACACCTCACGCGGATCGGGAACGGCGATGTCCCAGCCGGTGGGGTGGATGCGGACGGACTGCCCGTCGTTGCGGCCCAGGTCCAGCCACGTCGCCTCGTCGAATCCGGGGGCGACGCGGATGTGGACGGGCTGTACTTGCTCGGACAGGGCGAGTGCTTCGATCAAGTCCAACGCCTCCTTGAGGGCGGTCCCGTTGAACACACCGAGCCCGTTCTTGACAGGTCACCGCCGCACGGGGTGTGGGCGACAGTGCGGGCGGTCCACCTGATTTCGCTGGCGATGCTCGGGGCGGTGGCGTAGGCCTGTTCCGGTGTCGGCCACGAGGCCGGGGCGGTGGTCGGCGGTGACGTACAGCCGCACCCGGTCGCCTTCTCGGGTGGGGTAGCGGCGTACCGGGCCGGTGGTGAAGGCGGTGCTGAGCATGGTGGGGACGCGGTCGGCGTCGGCCGGTTCGCAGATGGCGCGGATCTCGAACACAAACTGTCCCTTCGTGGTACAACTTGGACATGGCGGGTGGACGGCGGACGACCGGGCGGTTGCGGTCTGCGGAGGCACGCCGCTGGGTGAGGTTCGGTTCGGCGGTGCTTGGCTTCGGCGGCGCCGCTGTTGTCGTGCACTTGTGGCTGGGACAGTCGTGGCGCGATGTCCTGTGGATGGCCGCTTCGCTGGCGTTCGTGTGGGTGGTCGTTCAAGAGGCCCTAGAGGGCAGGCGCCGCGGGCGGGCTGGGCGGCGGGACCGTTGAAGGTCAGCCGTGGAAATGGTTCCGCTTGAAGATCGCCTTGCGGATGTTGACCGTGGTTCCGCTGCCGTGGTCGCACGTGCTGAAGACCTGCACGGCGATCCATCCGCCGAAGATGACGGCGGCGAGTGTGATGAGCTGAGTGATCAGAGCGGTCAGGGCGGTGATGAAGGTGGTGAGCATCAGCAGTCCGCCGCACACGGCGAGGAATCCGACCTGCCTCAAGAGCTCGGCTTCGGCTCCGGCATGACGTGCTGGCGCAGGTTGCGGGACTGGAACGAGGCCGGCGTGTGGCAACGGCTCCATGAGGTCCTGCTGGCTGAACTGAACGCGGCGCCGCGGCTGGACTGGTCCCGCTGCGTGGTCGACTCCTCGCACGTCAGGGCGCTAAAAGGGGGAGCCAGAGGGGCCCTTCGCCGGTCGACCGGGGCCGGTCCGGCTCGAAACACCATCTCATCACCGACGGACACGGCACTCCGCTCGCGGTCCTGTTGACTGGCGGCAACCGCAACGACGTTACCCAGCTCCAGCCCTTGCTCGATGCAATTCCCCCTGTCCGGGGCGGCGTCGGACGGCCGCGCCGCAAACCGGATTCGCTGTTCGCGGACCGCGGCTATGACCATGACGTCTACCGTGATCAGGTCCAATCTCGTGGCATCGTCCCGGCGAGGAACACGGCACGGTACTCGCCTGGGCACCTACCGCTGGGTGGTCGAGAGGACGTTTGCCTGGTTGCACGGCTTCCGGCGCCTGCGCTTCCGTTGGGAACGCAGGGCGGACATGCACGAAGCCTTCCTCAAACTCGCCTGCTGCCTCATCACCCACCGACAGCTCAGGGCATTGCGCTGACCTTCAACGCAGGGTTGTCGGGCGCCCGTGGATGTCAGCGACCCGTGCCATGCTCCGCTCATGAGTGACCGTTCGCTTTCGCCCGCATGGCTGGCCTCGTGGACCAACAGGGTCTCGGAAACCCTGAAGGCGATGACAGACGAGTTCGAGAGCCGGCACGGCTTCCCCCCCCCGGAACCAATGAGGTCCGGCTGGCCGACCACGCCGACCATGCCGCGGCTCGCACGCTTGCCCAGGTCAGCGTCGTCCCTGCCGACCTGAGTACCTTCTACGACAGCATCGGCGACGTCACCTGGGCGGACGTCGGCAACGGTTACTTCGTCGACTCGGCAGCCGATGTCCTTCTGTTGCGGTTTCAGCAGTACGGAGCTGTCGATGCCGACGCGGACCAGAAGGACGGTGGCCTGGTCATCGGCTCGAACGGTGGCGGCCTGTCCTATGTAGCCAGCCCAGGCGGAGTGATCTATCGGACGCGAACGGCGTCGCTGGACGAACCCGAGTTCGACCGGGCAGCTGATGACCTGCGGCAGTTTCTCGAGTTGCTGGAGCAATCTCTGAGACGGTTCGTCGCCAACGGCGAGCCGGGATGCCTGTAGCTGGTGCTCAGCAGTTCATTGTGTTAGCCGCTGTAAGGGCTTGCAGATCTTTAACTCATCTTTTTGACCTTGGTCTGGGTGCAGTCGGGAGCGAGGAACGTCGCGACGTCGCCTGGTGTGCGGAGGCG
>NZ_JBVIJE010000031.1:0-96626 GCF_055581585.1 Streptomyces sp. NPDC031426 | reverse complement strand
CAGCTCAGGCACCGGGACTGGGAGGCTGCGGCACGCGAGGGCCGGACCATCGCGCCGCTCATCACCAGGCTCAACACCATCCGACGGCAGCACCCCGCGCTACAGCGCCTGCGGAACCTCCGCTTCCACCTGACTGACAACGATGCCGTGCTCGCCTACAGCAAGAGCACGGGTACCGACACGGTCATCGTGGTCGTCAATCTCGACCCGCACCACACCCAGGAGGCCTCGGTCTCGTTGGACATGCCGCAACTCGGACTGGACTGGAACTCCGCCTTGTCCGTGCACGACGAACTGACGGGTGAGACGTACCGCTGGGGCAGGACCAACTACGTGCGCCTGACGCCCGGCTGCGCGCCGGCGCATGTTCTCCACGTTGGGCGGTCGACGCCCCGGAACGGAGGGCCCGCGGCCTCATGACCGTCAACGAACCCGTACACGACACCTTCGAGGACACGCCCGTCAAGGACCGGGACCCGGAGTGGTTCAAACGCGCCGTCTTCTACGAGGTCCTGGTCCGCTCCTTCCAGGACAGCAACGGCGACGGCGTCGGTGACCTGAAGGGTCTGACCGCCAAGCTGGACTATCTGCAGTGGCTCGGCGTGGACTGCCTGTGGCTGCCGCCGTTCTTCAAGTCACCGCTTCGGGACGGCGGTTACGACGTCTCCGACTACACCGCCGTACTGCCCGAGTTCGGTGACCTCGCCGACTTCGTGGAGTTCGTGGACGCCTCCCACCAGCGCGGCATGCGCGTGATCATCGACTTCGTCATGAACCACACCAGCGACCAGCACCCGTGGTTCCAGGAGTCCCGCAAGAACCCCGACGGCCCGTACGGGGACTACTACATGTGGGCCGACGACGACAAGCAGTTCCAGGACGCCCGGATCATCTTCGTCGACACCGAGGCCTCCAACTGGACCTTCGACCCGGTGCGCGGCCAGTACTACTTCCACCGCTTCTTCTCGCACCAGCCCGACCTCAACTACGAGAACCCGGCCGTGCAGGAGGAGATCCTGGCGGCCCTCAGGTTCTGGCTGGACCTCGGGATCGACGGCTACCGGCTCGACGCGGTGCCCTACCTCTACGCCGAGGAGGGCACCAACTGCGAGAACCTGCCGGCGACCCACGAGTTCCTGAAGCGGGTCCGCCGTGAGATCGACGCGATGTACCCCGACACCGTGCTGCTGGCGGAGGCCAACCAGTGGCCGGAGGACGTCGTCGACTACTTCGGGGACTACTCCTCCGGCGGCGACGAGTGCCACATGGCCTTCCACTTCCCGGTCATGCCGCGCATCTTCATGGCCGTACGCCGTGAATCCCGCTACCCCGTCTCCGAGATCCTCGCCAAGACACCGGCCATCCCCTCGAAGTGCCAGTGGGGCATCTTCCTGCGCAACCACGACGAGCTGACCCTCGAAATGGTCACCGACGAAGAGCGCGACTACATGTGGGCCGAGTACGCGAAAGACCCGCGGATGCGCGCCAACATCGGCATCCGCCGCCGCCTCGCGCCGCTGCTCGACAACGACCGCAACCAGATCGAGCTGTTCACCGCGCTGCTGCTGTCCCTGCCCGGCTCGCCGATCCTGTACTACGGCGACGAGATCGGCATGGGCGACAACATCTGGCTCGGCGACCGCGACGCCGTGCGCACCCCGATGCAGTGGACCCCCGACCGCAACGCCGGCTTCTCGACCAGCGATCCGGGACGCCTGTACCTGCCGACGATCATGGACCCGGTCTACGGCTACCAGGTCACCAACGTCGAGGCGTCGATGTCGTCGCCGTCGTCGCTGCTGCACTGGACCCGGCGCATGATCGAGATCCGCAAGCAGAACCCCGCCTTCGGACTCGGCTCGTTCACCGAACTGCAGTCCTCCAACCCGGCGGTCCTGGCGTTCCTGCGCGAGTACGGCGACGACCTGGTGCTGTGCGTCAACAACTTCTCCCGCTTCGCCCAGCCCACCGAGCTCGACCTGCGGACCTACGACGGCCGGCACCCGGTCGAGCTGATCGGCGGGGTGCGCTTCCCCGCCATCGGTGAACTTCCCTACCTGCTGACCCTGCAAGGCCACGGCTTCTACTGGTTCCGGCTCACCCGAGTCGCATCCCGCATCGGCCGCCGCCGCTGAACGAGCGGCGCCGAGGAAAGGACGCGTCACCATGCCGAAGACCATCACTGACCGACCGAGAACCGCGGTCGGCCTCGACGGGCCGCAGGTCTCGCTGGGCGAGCTGCTGCGCCAGTGGCTGCCGAGGCAACGCTGGTTCGCGGGCAAGGACCGGCCCGTCACCGATCTGACAGTGCTCTCCTTGACCGAGCTGTTCCCGGGATGTCTGCATCTGCTGGTGCACGCCTCGCACGCGCCCGTGCCCGCACCGGGCGGCACTCCCCCGCCCGGTGACTGCTACCAACTGCTGCTCGGCCTGCGCGAACACCTCAACCCACGACTGGAGCGGGCCTACATCGGGCGGGCCGAACGGGGCCCGTTCGCCGGGCTCGCGGTGTACGACGCGCTGCACGACCCGCGCTCGGCCAACCTGCTGCTGGAGCGGCTGCGGCAGCCCGGAGCGGTCGGCCCGCTGCGGTTCGAGGTCGACCCGGCCGCCCATCTGCCCGGCGGTCTGCCGCCGCGCCTGCTGGACGCCGAGCAGTCCAACTCGTCGATCGTGTACGGCGACGCGTACATCCTGAAGGTCTTCCGCCGGATCCAGCCGGGCGTCAACCCGGACCTGGAGGTGACGGCCGCGCTGGCCGCGCAGGGGTGCACCCGGGTGCCGGCACCGGTGGCCTGGTTCCGTACGTCCGCGCCGCAGCCGGCCACGCTCGGCGTGCTGCAACCGTTCTTGCCGGACGCGACCGACGGCTGGACGCTCGCGCTGCACGCGCTCGCGGCCGGCGACGACTTCACCGCCGAGGCCCGGGCACTGGGCCGGGCCATGGCCGAGGTGCACCTCGCGCTGGCCGAGGCGTTCCCGCCGGCCGGGCCGAGCGAGAACGGCCGTACGGCCGAGGCGATGTGCGCACGGCTGGACGCGGCCGCGCACGCCGTGCCGGGGCTGCTGCCCTTCGTGCCGGGGCTGCGGGCCGCGTTCGGTGCGCTCGCCACCTGCGACTCCGGGCCGCCCGCGCAGCGCATCCACGGCGATCTGCACCTCGGGCAGGTGCTGCAGGCCGGCCGCGACTGGTTCGTCATCGACTTCGAGGGCGAGCCGTCCCGGCCGCTCGCCGAGCGGCAGATCCCGCAGTCCCCGGTGCGGGACGTGGCGGGGATGCTGCGCTCCTTCGACTACGCGGCCCGGCAGCGCCGCCCCTGGCGACCCGAATGGGCGCGCCGCTGCCGGGAGGCGTTCTGCGCGGGCTACGCGGCCCGCGCCGGCTGGGATCCACGCAAGAAGCACGCGCTGCTGCGCGCGCACGAGACGGACAGGGCGGTCTACGAGGTGCTGTACGAGGCGAGACACCGGCCGGACTGGCTGCCGGTACCGATGGCGGCGATCAAGCGGCTCGCCGTGTGGGGAGGATGACGTCATGGCTCTGCGCGACACCTCGCTCCCGGAGGCCGCCGGCCGCGCGCCGGCCGCGGCCCTGCCCCTGGACGCGGCCGATCGCGGCCGGCTGCTGGGCGGCGCCCACCACGATCCGCACGCCCTGCTCGGCGCCCATCCGGTGCCGGGCGGCACGCTGTTCCGGGCCCTGCGCCCGAACGCGCGCGCGGTGAGCGTCGTGGTCGACGGGATGCGCAACCCCCTGCGCTCGGAGGGCGACGGTCTCTTCGCGGCCGTACTGCCCTACCCGGAGATCCCGCCGTACACGCTGCTGGTGACCTACGACGACGCCGAGCAGGAGGTGCACGATCCGTACCGCTTCCTGCCCGCCCTGGGCGAGCTGGACCTGCATCTGATCCGGGAGGGCCGGCACGAGCAGCTGTGGCAGGCGCTCGGTGCGGAACCGATGACGCACCAGGGCGTGACCGGCACCCGCTTCACCGTGTGGGCGCCCAACGCCCAAGGGGTGCGGGTGGCCGGGGACTTCACGTACTGGGACGGCACGCAGTACCCGATGCGGTCGCTGGGCGCGTCCGGTGTGTGGGAGCTGTTCCTGCCCGGGATCGGCGAGGGCGCCCGCTACAAGTTCGAGATCACCTCGCGTTACGGCCATCGGTTCCTCAAGGCCGACCCGATGGCCCGGTGCACGGAGGTGCCGCCGGACACGGCGTCGGTCGTCGCGGTCTCGCGGTACGAGTGGGGCGACGCGGAGTGGATGGCCCACCGGGGCGACACCCCCGTGCACCAGGCGCCGTTCTCGGTGTACGAGGTCCATCTGCCGTCCTGGCGGCCCGGACTGACGTACCGACAGCTGGCCGAGGAACTCCCCGCCTACGTCAAGGACATGGGCTTCACGCATGTCGAGCTGATGCCGGTCGCCGGGTATCCGTTCAGCGGCTCCTGGGGCTACCAGGTCACCTCCTACTACGCGCCCACGCCCCGCCTCGGTTCTCCGGACGACTTCAGGTACCTGGTGGACGCGCTGCACCGGGCCGGCCTCGGCGTGATCATGGACTGGGTGCCGGCACACTTTCCCAAGGACGACTGGGCGCTGGCCCGGTTCGACGGGGATCCGCTGTACGAGCCCGGGAACGCGACGCGCGCCGAGCACCCTGACTGGGGGACGTACGAGTTCGACTACGGCCGCACCGAGGTGCGCAACTTCCTCGTCGCCAACGCGGTGTACTGGTGCCAGGAGTTCCACATCGACGGGCTGCGGGTGGACGCCGTCGCCTCGATGCTCTACCTCGACTACTCGCGCGACTCCGGCCAGTGGGAGCCGAACGTGTTCGGCGGGCGGGAGGACCTGGACGCGGTCGCCTTCCTGCAGGAGATGAACGCCACTGTCTACCGGCGCTGCCCGGGGGTGGTGACCATCGCGGAGGAGTCCACCGCATGGGACGGGGTGACCCGGCCGACGGACAGCGGCGGGCTCGGCTTCGGGCTGAAGTGGAACATGGGCTGGATGCACGACTCGCTGCAGTACATCCAGAAGGAGCCGGTGCACCGCAAGTACCACCACAACGAGATGACCTTCTCGATGGTGTACGCCTACAGCGAGAACTATGTGCTGCCGATCTCCCACGACGAGGTGGTGCACGGCAAGCAGGCGCTGGTGTCGAAGATGCCCGGCGACTGGTGGCAGCGGCGGGCCACCCATCGCGCCTATCTGGGCTTCATGTGGGCCCATCCCGGCAAGCAGCTGTTGTTCATGGGGCAGGAGTTCGCCCAGGGGGCGGAGTGGTCCGAGGCGCACGGCCCCGAGTGGTGGCTGCTCGACGACGACTACCACTCGGCCGGGGACCACCGGGGCGTGCAGGATCTGGTGCGGGACCTGAACACCGCGTACCGGGAGACGCCGGCGCTGTGGCAGCGGGACTCCGACCCGGGCGGGTTCCGGTGGGTGCTGTGCGACGCAGCGGACGACAACGTCTTCGCGTTCCTGCGCTTCGCCGCGGACGGCTCTCCCCTGCTCGCGGTGTCGAACTTCTCACCGGTGGTACGGCACGACTACCGGCTGTGGGTACCCGACGAGATCACCGCCTGGCAGGAGGAGCTGAACACCGACGACGTCCGCTACGGCGGCGGCGGGGTCGGCGCCCAGGGGCTGCTGAAGCCCGAGGACGGGTTCCTGAAGCTCACGCTGCCGCCGCTCGCCACGGTCTGGCTGGCGCCCGAGCGCTGAAAACCAGGTGTCGGCGGCCCGCCCAGGGGCAGTCGGGGGGCGTAGAACCAGGCCTGCCCGTCGTGGCATGGACACGGAAGGTGGCACCACGTGCGCACCGTGGGAGTGGAGGAGGAACTCCTTCTGGTCGACCCGGAAACCGGCGAACCGAAGGCGCTGGCGGCGGCCGTCCTCGCCCGGGTCGCCCATGACGATCCGGGGCAGCACGTCTTCGAGAAGGAGCTGTTCCGGCAGATGCTGGAGTTCGCCACGCATCCACAGGCGAACATGGCGGACCTCGGCGAGGAGATCGTGCGCTGCCGCAAGGAGGCGGCGCGGCACGCCGGGGAGCTCGGCTGCACGGTCGCGGCGCTGGCCACGTCTCCTCTGCCGGTCAGCCCCGCCCTCAGCGTGAACGAGCGGTACGAGTGGCTGGCCGAGCACTACGGGATACCGACCTGGGAGCAGTTGGTGTGCGGCTGCCATGTGCATGTGTGCGTGGAGTCCGACGACGAGGGCATCGCCGTCCTGGACCGGATCCGCCCATGGCTCCCGGTACTGCGCGCGATCAGTGCGAACTCGCCTTTCTGGCAGGGCCGGGACACGAGTTACGCCAGCTATCGCAGCCGGGTGTGGGACCGCTGGCCGTCGGCCGGGCCGACCGAGCCGTTCGGGTCCCCCGAGCGGTATCACCGGCGGGTGGCGGAGATGGTGGCCACCGGTGCCGTGCTGGACAAGAGGATGGTCTACTTCGACGCGCGGCTGTCCGCCCGCTATCCGACCGTGGAGGTCCGGGTGGCGGACGTGTGTCTCGGTGCGGACACCGCCGTGCTGATCGCGACGCTGACCCGGGCGCTCGTGGAGACGGCCGCGCGGGACTGGCGGGCCGGCCGGCCGGCGCCCGGCCACAGTGTGAGCCTGCTGCGGCTCGCCGACTGGCAGGCCGCCCGGTTCGGCCTGGAGGAGAATCTGCTCGACCCGGTGGCCATGCGGCCCGAACCCGCCCCGCAGGTGCTGCGGTCGCTGCTGGCGTACACCCAGGACGCGCTCACCGCCGCCGACGACGCGGACCGCGCGGAGCAGGGCATCACGGAGCTGCTGCGGCGCGGCAACGGGGCGCGCGAGCAGCGTCGGCTGCTGGAGCACGGCGGCGGCCTGCGGGGGGTCGTCACCGAGTGCGTCCGGCGTACCCAGGGCTGACCGCCCGCGGTCAGACGATCAGCACCAGGGCGTAGGCCAGGAAGAACAGCGCGACGAGGACGACGAGCACGAGGATCAGCGTCAGCGGCACCTTGGCCCAGCCCCGCGGTGGATTGTGCGTCTCACGGGGCCCGGCCCCGGGCAGGCTGCTCTCGGCGGGCGGGGTCTCGCCGGGCGGTACCGAGCCGCCGGGCTCCAGCCCGGTGGTCCGCTCGGGTTCGGGATCGGGGTTCACATGACTCATGTCTGCCGAGTCCCCAGGACACGTCCACATCATCAGTCGATCACGACTTGCCCGTTCCCGGCACCGAACGCGGTCCGCTGGGCTACATTCGAGCACCGCCGACAATGAGCCGATCGGCGGTGACCCTCTGTACATCCAGGAGCAGCGCATGCGCGACGTCGCCCTCGCTCCCGCCGTTGCCGCGCCGCTCACCGGCGGCCTCGCCGACAGCGTCTTCGACACCGCGGAGCGCAGTCCCGCCCTGCCGGTGCTCGCCCATCGCGTGGATCCCGCCGCCACCGTGTGGCAGGAGGTGACGGCCGTCGAGCTGCGCGACCAGGTGGTCGACCTGGCCAAGGGGCTGATCGCCACCGGGATCTCCCCCGGCCACCGGGTGGCCCTGATGTCCCGCACCCGCTACGAGTGGACCGTGTTCAGCCATGCGCTGTGGGCCGTGGGCGCCGAGGTGGTGCCGATCCATCCGGCCTCCTCACGGGACCAGGTCGAGTGGATCCTGCGGGACGCCGGCTGTGTGGCCGTGGTCCTGGAGGACGAGCAGGGCGTCATGACCGTCGGCACGGTGTGCACCGGGCTGCCGCGGCTGCGCCACGTCTGGCAGCTGGACGCGGGCGCGCTGTCGGAAATCGTCGAGCGGGGCACGGTCGTGCCGGACACCACGGTGGAGTCGCTGCGCCGGATCGTGCTGCCGGACGCGACCGCCGCGGTCGTCTACACCTCCGGCACCTCGGGCCGTCCCCAGGGCTGCGCGCTGAGCCACCGGAACCTCGCCTACCCCTGCGACACGCTGCTGGCCGGCTGGCTGCACACCGCGGCCCCGCCGGGCGTACAGCCCTCCGTGCTGGCCTTTCTGCCGTTCTCCCATGTGTACGGCCTCATGATCATGCTGATGTGCGTGCGCGGCGGCGTCCTGATGGGGCACGAGCCGGAGCTGACCGAGGCGTCGCTGGCCTCGGCCCTGACCACGTTCCGGCCGACGTATCTGTACGGCGTCCCGTCGGTGTTCGAGAAGCTCTACAAGAAGTTCCTGCAGGCGGCCGAGAAAGCGGGCCGGGGTGCCCTGTTCGAGCGGGCCGCGCAGACCGCGCGGGACTTCGCCCAGGCACTGGAGCGCCAGCGGCTGGGCACCGGGCCGGGGCCCGGCTTCGAGCTGAGGCTGCAGCACGCCCTGTACGAGCGGACGGTGTACCGCAGGCTGCGCGCGGCGCTCGGCGGGCGGGCGGTGCGCGGCACCTCCGGCGGTTGCTCGCTCAGCCGGGAACTGAGCCTGTTCTACGAGGGCATCGGGGTGTTCGTCCACGACGGGTACGGCCTCACCGAAGCCTCGGGCGGGATCACCATGCAGCCGCTCGGCCGGGAGAAGTCCGGTACGGTCGGCCGGCCGCTGCCGGGCACCGAGGTCCAGGTGGCCGACGACGGGGAGATCCTGGTGCGCGGCCCGTCGGTGTTCCAGGGCTATGTCGGCGACGAGGCGGCGACGCGGGCCGCGCTGCGCGGCGGCTGGCTGGCCACCGGGGACATCGGGCGGCTGGACTCCGAGGGCTATCTGACGATCACCGGGCGCAAGAAGGACGTCATCGTCACCAGCGGCGGCAAGAGCGTCGCCCCGGCCCCCCTGGAGCAGCGGCTGCGCATGCATCCGCTGCTCCACCAGGCGGTCGTGATCGGCGACGACCGGCCCTGTGTCGGCGCCCTGATCACCCTGGACCCGGACTTCCTCGCGCACTGGCGGGGCTCCCTGGCGCTCCAGGGCGACAGTCCGGGCCGGGAGAGCCGTGAGGAGAACGCGCTGCGGGACGAGATAGCGCGGGCCGTCGCCTCGGCCAACAGCGCCGTCTCCCGCGCGGAGTCCATCCGGGTCTACCGGGTGCTCCCGGAGCCGTTCGCCCCGGACAACGGACTGCTCACCCCGTCGATGAAGCTGCGCCGGGACGTGATCGTGCGGCACTACGCCGCCGAGATCGACGCGATGTATCAGGCGCGGTCCCGGGCGGCGCGTGTCGCGCAGGAGCCGGCGGACTGGGACGAGCCGGACGACGTCTTCCGCTGACGCCGTCCGCCGGGTCGGAGCATCCGAAGGGGGGCATGAACCGGGTCGGACGGATATCCCGCCCGGCTGCGGGAACTCGCAGCACAGAATGAGATCGGCACCGACAGCCGTCCTGGCCGGGGGGTCCCGCCGCGCCCCCGACCGCCCAGGATCGGGGATTGCGAGATGGCGACGCAGCCACGTGGGGACGACACACCGCCCGCGGAGGACGGGTACGAGCGCACCTTCTCCTTCGCCGGTGAGCTGCGCAATGTCACGGAGGCCCGGCTCGCCGCGGAGGACTTCCTCTGCGCGCTCGCCACACAGGCGCCGCCCGCCGCGCCCGAGTACTGGGACGACATACTGCTGGTGGTGACGGAGCTGGCCGCGAACGTGATCCAGTACGCGCCCGGGCCGTTCGGTCTGCGAATGCGCCGCACCTTCGACGGCGTGCATGTGACGATGCGCGACACGAGCACCACCAAGCCGGAACCGCGGCCCTTCCATCCGCGCACGGGCGGCGGCGGCATCGGCTGGCATCTGGTGCACACGCTGTGCACGCAGGTCAGCGTCGTCGTCGACGACGAGGGCAAGGACGTCCATGTGTTCCTGCCGTGGTGACCGCGATGTGTGTACGACGTGTACCTGTGCGGCAACCGGTTACTCCAGCCGCAGCGGGGGCATGCTGGTGCCCACGCGTTCGTCTGCCTGCCGCGCCCGGCTGGCGGAACGGCTCAGGGCACGGTGGGATCAAAGCTGGTGCCACCGATCAGGGCAGGCGAACGGCGTGGAGTCGGACCGCCTGGAGCCGCAGAAAGGGATGAACACCGTGACACGACCCAGGATCCTGGTGGTTGGCGCAGGCTTCGCCGGAGTGGCGTGCGTCCGCCGCCTGGAGCGGAAACTCGCTCCCGCCGAGGCCGACGTCACCCTGGTGACGCCGTACTCCTACCAGCTGTATCTGCCCCTGCTGCCCCAGGTCGCCTCCGGCGTGCTCACGCCGCAGTCGATCGCCCTGAGCCTGCGCCGCAGCAAGAAGTACCGCACCCGGATCATCCCGGGTGGCGCGATCGGCGTGGACCTGAGGTCCAAGGTGTGCGTCGTCCGCACCATCACCGACAAGATCGTCAACGAGCCCTACGACTACATCGTGCTGGCCCCCGGCAGCGTGACCCGTACCTTCGACATCCCGGGGCTGACCGAGCACGCCTTCGGGCTGAAGACCCTGGCCGAGGCCGCCTACATACGTGACCACGTCATCTCGCAGCTCGATCTCGCGGACGCCAGCGACGACCCGGTGGAGCGGGCGGCGCGGCTGCAGTTCGTGGTGGTGGGCGGCGGATACGCCGGCACGGAGACCGCCGCCTGTCTGCAACGGCTGACGCACGCCGCCGTACAGCGTTATCCGCGTCTGGATCCCGGCCTGATCAGGTGGCATCTGATCGACATCGCGCCCAAGCTGATGCCGGAGCTGGGCGAGAAGCTCGGCCGCAGCGCGCAGGAGATCCTGGGGCGGCGCGGCATCGAGGTGTCGCTGGGCGTGTCGATCGACAAGGCCGGCGCGGAGGAGGTCACCTTCACCGACGGCCGGGTGGTGCCGACGCACACACTGATCTGGACGGCCGGTGTGGTCGCCAGCCCGCTGATCGGCACGCTCGGCGCGGAGACGGTCCGCGGCCGGCTGGCGGTGACCGCCGAGATGTGCCTCCCGGGTCACGACGGCGTGTTCGCGCTCGGGGACGCGGCCGCCGTGCCCGACGAGGCCAAGGGCGAGCCGGGCGCGGTCTGCCCGCCCACCGCACAGCACGCCATGCGCCAGGGCAAGAAGGTCGCCGACAACGTCATCGCGACCCTGCGGGGGCAGCCGCTGACGCCGTATGTGCACCACGATCTGGGTCTGGTCGTCGACCTCGGCGGCAAGGACGCGGTGTCCAAGCCGCTCGGCGTCGAGCTGCGCGGGCTGCCGGCCCAGGTGGTGGCCCGCGGTTACCACTGGTCGGCGCTGCGCACCAACGTCGCCAAGACCCGGGTGATGACCAACTGGCTGCTGAACGCCGTCGCCGGCGACGATTTCGTGCGCACCGGCTTCCAGGCCCGCAAGCCGGCCCGGCTGAAGGACTTCGAGTTCACCGACTCGTATCTGTCCCCGGAACAGGTGCGGGCCCGGGTGGAGGGCACGAGCGCCGGGAGCGCCTGAGGGTGAGGAGGGGACACAAGTAGCCCAGGCCGTCGTGCGATGCTGGGTCGGAGATCGATTTCCGGCACGGGAGAGAGCGCGGCGGCGTGAGCACAGCGGGACGACCTGGGCGGGTACGGATGTGGGACCGGCTCGCGGCGTCCGATCCGGGGCTGCTCCGGCTCACCGCCGGGCTGCGCACGGTCACCGCGATCGCGCTCACCCTCGCCGTGCTGGCCGCCCTGCGGGTGCCGGTGCCCCAACTGGTCGCCGGTGCCATGGCGGCGATGGTGTCGACCTTCGCCATCCGGGAGAAGCAGCGCTCGGCGCAGGCCGTGACGCTCGCGCTCGGCCTGCCGGTGGCACTGGCGTCGGTGTCGCTGGGCGCACTGCTGAACCAACGGGTTGTCGTCGGGGACCTGTTCTTCGTCGTCCTCATCTTCTGTGCCGTCTACAGCCGCCGGTTCGGCGACCGCGGCACGGCGCTCGGCCTGATCGGCTTTCAGATCTACTTCCTCTCCCTGTTCGTGCACGCCACCACCGCGGCGCTGCCGGCGCTGTACGGGGGCATCTGCGTGGCCTTCGCGTGCAGCGCCACCGCGCGCTTCGTGCTGCTGCCGCAGACCCCGGCGGGCACCCTGGACCGGCTGCGGCGGGCGTTCCGCGCCCGGCTCGCGCAGCTGATCGCCGTACAGACCGAGTTGCTGGACGCCGGACCGGACGACGTGGACAAGGTCCTGGACGCTCTGCGCACCGCCACCGCTCGGCTGCACGAGACGGCGCTGCTGATCCAGGGGCGGCTGGAGGACGGCACCTCCGACGCGGCGGTGGGCCGCCTGCTGCAGCGCCGGATCGCGGACGCCGAGATCGCCTCCGAGCGGCTCGGGCTGCTGCTGCTCACCGCGCGCAGCGCCGAGCGGACCGACACCCTCACCCTGCATCTGCCGGGCGCCGTACTGCCCTCCGGCGGGGAGCTGCCGGTGCGGGACGAGGCCACGGCGGCGCTGCGCCGTGATCTGCAGGCGCTGCGGCTGCTGATGCTGCGGCCGGTCGGCGAGGCGCGGGGCACCGCGCTCGCCCAGGTGCGCAACCGGCTGCTCGGCTACCGCGAGGAGGAGAACCTCCCCAAGGCCTCGCCGGCGGTACAGGACGTCTTCCGTGGGCTCGGCGAGGCCGCCAGGGCCTCGCTGGGGCTGCGGGTCGCGCTGGACGGGCCGCAGGACGAGTCCGACGACACCCCGGCGACGACCCGCTCGCGCGAGGAGCTGGACGCGGAGGACGCCGCGATCGAGGCGGGCGAGGAGGCCGAGGCGGAGGAGCCGGGGCCGAGCGGTCTGCAGCGGCCCACGACACGGGCCGCGGTCCAGGTGGGCGTCGGCTCCGCGCTGGCCATCGCGGGCGGCGAGCTGCTGTCCGGCCAGCGCTGGTACTGGGCGGTGCTGACCTGCTGGATCGTGTTCCTCAACACCGCCTCGACCGGCGAGATCCTGGTGAAGGGCTACCGGCGGCTGCTGGGCACGGTCCTCGGCGTGCTGGCCGGTATCGTGCTCGCCGGTCTGGTCGGGCACCACACCTGGACGGCGTTCGGCCTGGTGCTGGTGTTCATCTTCGCGATGTTCTACACCGCGCCGCTGTCGTACACGCTGATGTCGTTCTTCGTGACGGCGATGCTGGGCCTGCTGTACACGCTGCTGAACACCTACAGCATGTCGGTGCTGGTGCTGCGGGTGGAGGAGACGGCGCTGGGCGCGGCCTGCGGGGTGGTCGCGGCGGCGGTGGTGCTGCCGATCCGCACCGACCGCCGTACCAACGAACTGCTCGTGACGGTCCTGGACCGGCTCGCCGATGTCACCCGGGCCGCCGTGGACCAGCTGAGCGGCGGGGCGGGCGCCGATCTGGTGGAGCAGGCGCGCGATCTGGACCAGGCGCTGGCCGACCTGCGCGCGGCCACCCAGCCGCTGACCCATCCGATCACCCCGCTGCGCTCCCGCCGGGACACCGCCCGGTACGTGGTGGCGCTGCTGGAGACCTGTGCCTACCACGGGCGTTCGCTCGCGGCCACGGCCGAGCTGCTGCCGACGCATCCGTCGATCGCCGCGGATCCCCGCCTGCGCGGGGCGGGCGCGCGGATCGTGCACAACATCGAGGCGATCGCCGCGCATGTCGCCGACCCGCGTGCCACGGCGGAGATCGAGACCGGCTCCAGCATCGCCTCGATGCTGGAGCCGGGAACCCTGCGCACCCCGCGCTACGGCCGGGTCACCGACCGGGTGCTGCGCCATCTGCAGCGGCTGGACGAGGCGGTCTCGGGCCTGGCCCGGCCGCTGGGCCTCACCAGCGGCGCGGACCGGCCGAAGAAGTGACGGCCGCCGGACGTGCGCTCATGCCGGGTCCGTGCCGCATGCGCGCCGGCCCATGGCCTCGTCGCGGACGCGGGCGCAGCTGCGGCTGATCAGCCGGGAGACGTGCATCTGGGAGATGCCCAGCCGGTCGGCGATGCGGCTCTGCGTCATGTCCTCGAAGAACCGCATGTAGAGGATGGCCCGTTCCCGCTCGGGCAGCCGGCGCAGTCCCTCCTTGGCGGCCTCGCGGTCGACCACGACATCGTACGAGGTGTCCGTCGCGCCGAGGGTGTCGGCGAGGCTGTAGCCGTCGTCCCCGGTGGACAGTTCGGCGTCCAGGGACAGGGTGCTGAAGCTCTCCAGGGCCTCCAGGCCGGTGCCGACCTCCTCCTCGGTGAGGCCGGTGTGGGCGGCCATGTCGGCGAGGGTGGGTTCGGGGCTGCCCGGGTGCTGGGTGAGCTCGCGCCGGGCCACGCGCACCCGGTTGCGCAGTTCCTGCACCCGGCGCGGCACCCTCAGGGCCCACATCCGGTCCCGGAAGTGCCGCTTGACCTCGCCGGTGATGGTCGGCACGGCGTAGCTCTCGAAGGCCCCGCGGGACGGGTCGAACCGGTCGACGGCCTTGACCAGCCCGAGCGCGGCCACCTGTCGCAGGTCCTCGACGGACTCGCCCCGGTCCCGGAAGCGGCCGGCGATCCGGTGGGCCATGGGGAGCCAGGCGGCGACGAGTTCGTCGCGTACGCCGTCGCGCTCGGGGCCGTCGTCCAGTGCCGCCAGCCGGGCGAACAGGGCGGCGGTGTCGGGGGCGTCGTCATGGGTCCGCCGCGCGGGAGCGGCAGCGGCGGAGTCCGTGGTGGTGGTGCCGGGACGGCTTGTCGACATGTCGGTCAGCATGCGGAATCGCTCCTGAACGTGGTTTCAGGGCGCGCGGCCGGAAAGGGTTCTGGGGCCGGGCCCGAACGGTGGTGTCAGGGTTCGCCGCGGGTCGCTCGCCCGGTCCGACGAGAGGGGGACCCAGGCAGTCGTACGGTTCCCACTGGGCGCGCGCCTCCGGTCCGAAGCACGAGACTCCGCCTGCCCCTCGCTCCGGGGAGCAAACACGCCGGACGCGAACCTTCGCCTTCCGCACGGCTTCAGCGCAGCGGTACGACGGCCGTGATGCGCTTGCCGCCACAGGGCAGCTGGGCGACCCGGACGTCCCGGGCCAGGCGGCAGACAATGGGCCAGCCCCGGCCGCCGAGCCGGGCGGGGCCCCGCTCTGCGGCCGGGGCGGCCACCGGCACGTCGTCACTGCGATCGCTCACCGACACCCGTACGCCGCCGGAGTCCACGTCGACGTCGAAGCCGGTGATGCCACCGCCGTGCAGGATGGCGTTGGTGGTGAGTTCGGAGGTGACCAGCAGGGCGTCCTCCATGGCCGCCGCACCGCAGGGGATGGCGCGGGCCCGGCATCGCTCGGCCACCACGCTCTCCACGGTTCTGCGGGCTTCGGCCGGCCGGCACGGCAGGCGGCGGCGCGGTTCCCGCAGCGTCGCGCGGCAGCTGGTCCGGTGCTTGTCGCGCATCCCTTCCTCCCTGAGGCGATGCCAAGATGAATGCCCGGTTTGCCGGGCTCCCTGCTTTCCGCCTCACCCCTTCCGGAGCTGTCAAACACCGTCGGTGCCCGTGTCATCACTGCGGCCATGCGGGTACCAGACCGGTATGACCGATGTCGTGGACGCGGATGAATTGCTGCGGCGCATCCAGCGCGGCCGGGAGCACGCGGCCGCGGAGGAGCGGGCCTGGCGGGAACGCGCACAGAACCTGACGGCGACGGATCCGGACGGTGCTCGGGAAGCGACGGCCCGGGCCTGGGCGTTCGAGGCGGTGGCGCGGGTGCTGGAGGAGATCGTCTGCCCGGGTGGACCGCGGGATCCCGCGGAAGGCGTGAAACAGGTCACGTGACCTGCTACCGACTGGTAGAACACCCGCCGGATGGTTTATCGTTCATACATACGTGATGCCGGGGGTGACCGGAACCGTCCTTCCTCCCCCCATGGCGTCACCGCAGACGGCCCTGGCTGGCCTCCCCCGTCCAGCCAGGGCTTCTTGCTGCCCGCAACCGGCGCGGGGCCGGGCACGCGCCGAGGAAATCCAGGCCCTTCGAGGTGCCCGCAGGGGCGGCAGCGGCTGAAATGGGCTTAGGGAAAGCACCCCCGAACCCCCTCGGCGAGGAGCCCCGCGCCATGACCAAAGCGATAAAACTGCTGACCGCCCTGCCGTATGCGCAGCGCGAGCGCCTGATGGAACTGGCCAAGGAGGTCTCGTTCCCGGAGGACACCCGCATCTTCGAGGCGGGCGGCACCGCTGACCGGTTCTGGGTGATCCGTTCCGGGGCGGTCCACCTGGACCAGCAGGTCACCTCGCGGCAGCGGGTCACCGTCGCCACGCTCGGCGCGGGCGACATGCTCGGCTGGTCCTGGCTGTTCCCGCCGTACCAGTGGGACTTCGGCGCGGTGGCCTTCAGCAATGTACGGGCCTACGAGTTCGACGGGCCCTCGGTGCTCGCGCTGTGCGTGGAAGACCCGTTGCTCGGGCTCTCATTGGTGCGGACGGTGGCCGAGATCCTCGCCCACCGCCTGGAGACGACCCGGGGGAAGCTGATGGACCAGTACATGACCAAGGGGCGCGGCGGCCTGGTGTGACTCAGATCCGGTAGCGGCGCAGCGCCGGTACGGCGGCGGCCAGGGCCAGCATCACCACGACCACCAGCGCGCCACCGCCCGCCACCGCGGCGCGCGGGCCGAAGGCCGAGCCGGCCGTGCCGTGCAGTACGTCGGCCAGGCGCGGCCCGCCCGCGACGACCACCGTGAACACGCCCTGCATCCGGCCGCGCATCTCGTCGGTCGCGGCCGACAGGAGGATCGCGCCGCGGAAGACCATCGAGACCATGTCGGCGACACCGGCCGCGGCGAGGAAGGCCAGGGCCACCCAGAGATTGCGGCTCAGCCCGAACCCCGCGACGGCCACGCCCCAGCCGACGACCGCCCCGACGACCATCCAGCCGTGCCGGCGGGCCCGGGAGAACACCCCGGAGAACAGGCCGCCGAGCACCGCGCCGACGGGGATGCCGGCGAACAGCACACCGAGCGCGAGCCCTTCGCCGTAGGAGTGGTACGTCTGCGCCGCGAGCTGCGGGAACAGGGCGCGGGGCATGCCGAGGACCATGGCGACGATGTCGGCGAGGAAGGACAGCAGCAGGACCTTGTGCCGGGAGATGTACCTGAACCCGGCGGCGATTTCACGCACCCCGGCCCGGCGGGCGGCGGCCGCGCCGAGCGGGGGCAGCGCGGGCAGCCGGAAGACGGCCCACACGGTCACGCACAGCGCCACCGCGTCGATGAGGTACAGCTCGGGCAGCCCGATGACCGGGATCAGCACACCGGCGAGCAGCGGCCCGGCGACCATGCCGGTCTGCATCACGGTGGAGCCGAGCGCGCCCGCGGCGGGCAACTGCTCGGCGGGGACCAGCCGGGCGATGGAGGCGTTGCGGGCCGGGGAGTTGAGGCCGAACAACGCCTGCTGGCACGCGAGCAGCACCATGAGGACGGCGACGGAGTCCGTCCCGGTGACGGCCTGGGCCCAGAACAGCAGCGAGGTGACCGCGATACCGGTGTTGGTGACCAGCAGCAGCTTGCGGCGGTCCACGGTGTCGGCGACCGCGCCGCCCCACAGCGCGAACGCCACCATCGGCACGAGTCCGGCCAGGCTCGCGTAGCCGACCCACGCCGAGGAGTGCGTGACGTCGTAGACCTGCTTGGGCACGGCCACGGCGGTGAGCTGGCTGCCGACGGCGGTGACGATGGTCGACGTCCACAGGCGCCGGTAGGCCGGGATGCTGAGTGGACGGGTGTCCATCGCCCAGCGGCGCCAGCCGCGCCGGGGTGGCGCGGCGGCGTCCGGCGCGGCGCCGGATTCGGTGGTGCTGCTGCTCTCGCTGGTGTCCACGGGTGTCCTGTTGCCGATGGAGGTTGCTCGCTGCATCTTTTCGATTCGAGAGCCTAACTATCTCGGCAGTCCCTGTGCACACCGAACGGGTTCTGCTCGGCATCCGGCCTCAGGATCCGGCCATGAGCGTGGCCCCCAGCGCCAGCATGGTGACGGCTACCAGGCCGTCCAGGACCCGCCACGCCGTCGGCCGGACCAGGAAGCGGCCGAGCAGCCGGGCGCCGAAGCCCAGGGCGGCGAACCAGCACAGGCTGGCGAGCGCGGCGCCGAGCCCGAAGGTCCAGCGCAGCGCGCCCCGGTCGGCGGCGAGGGAGCCGAGCAGGAACACCGTGTCCAGGTAGACGTGCGGGTTCAGCCAGGTCATCGCCAGACAGGTGAGCACCGCCCGGCGCCGGGAGCCCGCGGCCTCGCCCTCGGTGCTCAGGCCGGCCGCGCCCGGTCCGAGCACCCGGCGGGCGGCGAGGACGCCGTAGCAGAGCAGGAAGAGACCGCCGGTGATCCCGACGGCCCGGACCGCGCCCGGCCACGCCACCACGACCGCGCCCACCCCGCCGACGCCGAGCGCGATGAGCACCGCGTCGGACAGGGCGCAGATGCCCACCACGGCGAGGACCGCGTCCCGGCGCACCCCCTGCCGCAGGACGAAGGCGTTCTGGGCGCCGATGGCGACGATCAGGGAGAGGCCGGTGCCGAATCCGGCGGCCGCGGCGGTCAGGGCGTGGTTCATGCCTCGAACCTAAGAAGCCGGTGCCCCGCAAGTACAGCTAAAGATTCTTACGTACCCTTAGCGCTTGTGATGACCGAGCTTCCCCTGGAGCAGGTGCGGACCCTGCTCGCCGTGGTGGACGAGGGCACCTTCGACGCCGCCGCGGCCGCCCTGCATGTGACCCCGTCGGCGGTCAGCCAGCGGGTCAAGGCGCTCGAACAGCGCACCGGCCGGGTGCTGCTGCAGCGCACCAAGCCGGTGCGGCCGACGGAGTCGGGCGCGGTGCTGGTGCGGTACGCCCGGCAGCTCGCCCGGCTGGAACGGGACGCCTGGGGCGAACTCGGGCTGAGCGGCGCCGGGGAGCCGACGCGGGTGTCGGTGGCGGTGAACGCGGACTCGCTGGCGACCTGGTTCCTGCCGGCGCTGACGCGGGTGGCGGGGCTCTGCTTCGAACTGCACCGGGAGGACGAGGACCACACCGCGGCCCTGCTGCGCGAGGGTCTGGTGATGGCGGCGGTGACCACCGCCGCCGATCCGGTGCCGGGCTGCACGGTCCGGCCGCTCGGCCGGATGCGGTATCTGCCGGTCGCCGCACCGGAGTTCACCACGGCCCACCTCGGCGGGCGGCCGCTGCCGGAGGCGCTGCCCGAGGCCCCCGTCGTGGTCTTCGACCGCAAGGACGACTTCCAGGACGCCTTCGTACGCCGGCTGGGCCGCGGCTCCGCCGGCCCGCTCAGGCACCTCGTGCCCACCTCGGAGGGCTTCCTGGACGCGGTCGCCGCCGGACTCGGCTGGGGCATGGTGCCGGAGGTCCAGGCGGGTCCGCTGCTGGCGCAGGACCGGCTGGTGCTTCTCGCGCCCGGGGAGTGGATGGACGTCACGCTGTACTGGCAGCAGTGGAGGCTGGACTCCCCCGCGCTGGCCGCGCTCGCCGCGGCGGTGACGGCGACTGCGGCCGAGGCACTGCGCCGCTGACGGCCGGACACGTTCATCCGTTGACGTTTTATTCGTTCCGCCCCGACGGAAGGGCCCTGCGGAGTACGGTGGTCGGGCGGTGGCGCGGCGGACGGCGGTCCCGGCCGGTTCCCGCCCCCAACTCCGCGCCCCCGGTGCCCGGTCGGGCACGGGTGCCCACGGCCCGGTGGTCCGTCCGCCCCGTTCCCGGCCCGTTGAGCGCGCACGGCTCGCCGCGGACCGTACGCGCGCCCGTGGCCGGATCGCGGTCGTCGCACGATCCCCCTGTCGCACACGCCGTTTCACACCGCCCCGACCGGTCACCCGAAGCCGCAGTACGCATTCGACAGGCACGGACGACTTCGATCGGATCCAGGAGACTTCCATGGACAACTGGCGCGACCATGCCGCGTGCCGTCGCGAGGATCCCGACCTGTTCTTCCCCATCGGCACCACCGGTCCGGCGCAGGTGCAGACCCAGCGCGCCAAGGCGGTCTGCGGCCGGTGCCCCGTCCGGGAGGAGTGCCTGGACTGGGCGCTGGGAACCGGCCAGGGCATCGGCATCTGGGGCGGGACGACCGAGTCGGAGCGCCGGGCCCTGCACCGCCCGGTCCGCTCCCGGCCGCGCTCCGGCTGACCCCGGCGTGCGCGGTCCGGGCCTCAGCTGCCACCGCGGCGCAGCGTGCCCCACTCCCGTTCCTGCCGGGCCACCTGCTCCTTCGCCGCGTCGGTCACCTCGTCCGCGATCCAGCACAGCGGCTCGGCATCGGTGACGAGCGGCTCGTTGTCGGGGCCCCGGCCGGCCTCCCGGCCCCGCAGGACCCAGGGACGTACACCGGGCCCCTTGTCGTGCGGCAGGTGCGCGTAGTCGTAGAGACGGCGGGCCACCCACAGCTCCACCGACCGGTCCGCCCACCAGCGTTCGACGTCGAGCGGACTGGCGGACAGCCCGGGCATGGGTACGCCGGTGAGGTCGTCGGTGCTGGAGACCTCGGCGAGGTCGGTGCCGGGCCCCAGGGACCAGCGGACGTACAGGCCCTGCTGCTCGTCCACCAGGCGGGCCAGCTCGGCGAGCGTGGACACGACCGGCAGGTCCTCCGGTGTGCTCATGGCCTGATCTCCTTCGACTGCGCCGCGCGACCGGAGTACCCCTGGTGCGCGCGGGGAATCGGAGACGATCAGGTGGGGTCCGCGGGTGGGCCGGCCGCGGGCAGCCGCAGGGTGAAGACCGCGCCCCCGCCGGGCTCGCTCGCGGCCTCGGCCGTGCCTTCGTGGGCGGCGAGCAGGTGACGCACGATCGGCAGGCCCAGGCCGCTGCCACCGGTACGGCGGCTGCGGGACTTCTCGGCGCGCCAGAACCGGTCGAAGACGTGCGGCAGGTCCTCGGGCGCGATGCCCGTGCCGGTGTCGGTCACGGTCAGCACGACGTCCGCGCCGTCCCGGCGGGCGGCGAGCGTGACCGTGCCGTCGGCGGGGGTGTGCCGCAGCGCGTTGGAGACCAGGTTCCCGAGAGCCTGCCGCATCCGCACCGGGTCGGCGTCGAGCCAGGCGCCGGCGTCGGCCTCGGTGCGCAGGGCGACCCCGGCGGCTCCGGCTGCGACCCGGTGGGCGGCGGCGACCTGGTCCAGCAGCTCGCCGGCCCGCAGCGGCTCGCGGTGCAGCCGCAGGGTGCCGGCGTCGGCGGCGGCGAGATCCTGGAGGTCGTCGATGATCCGCTGGAGGACGAGCGCCTCCTCGTGCAGCGAGTCCAGCAGGGGCGGGTCGGGCTCGACGACTCCGTCGCGGACGACCTCCAGCCAGCCGCGGATGTTGGTGAGCGGGCTGCGCAGCTCGTGCGCGATGTCGCTGACCATCGCCTTGCGCTGGGCCTCCAGGCGGGCGCGGCGCTCGGTCAGGTCGTTGAAGGCCTCGGCGAGGATGCCGGTCTCGTCCCGGGTCGTCACCGGCACCCGCACGTGCAGGTCGGGCGGCTGCTGGGCGGCCTCGGTCAGCGCGCGCAGCGGCCGTACCAGCCGGACGGCGACGAGGGCGGTGACGGCGACGGTGACGGCGAGGACCAGTCCGGCGGCGCCGATCACCTTGGCCTTGTTGGCCGGAGACATGTCGAAGCGGGAGGGGTTCTGGTCGCCGATGCCGAGGAACAGGTCGGCCACCGGGGCGACATAGGGCTCCAGTTGGGTGCGCCGGGCGGTCAGGATGCAGTGCTGGGCCGCCCGCGCCGTCGCCGCCCTGCCCGCCCTGGCGTACTTGGCGACCAGGTAGCCGCCGCCGAAAGGGTCCTTGCCGCTGGGGTCGTAGGTGAGGAAGAGCTGCCCGCCGAGGTCCAGGCCGGCCTGTTTCAGACACGGCCGGGCGAGGTCGGTGAGGTCGGCCAGGGCCTTGCGCTCCGTCGGTGTGGGCGTGTTGAGCAGCCCGTCCTCGCACACCGCCGCGCCGTAGCCGGCCGGGTCGGTGCCGTCCGGGAGGGTGACGACGGGCCGCCCGCTCGCCGTGCGGACCATGCCGGGCTGGAGGCCGTAACGCTCGTAGCACTGCCTGCGCTTGGCGGCCAGCGCGTCCAGATTCGCGCGCTCCTTCGCCGGGAGCAGGTAGGGGCCGACCACGCGCGGGTCGATGCCGCTGAGCTGGGCGCCGGTCTCGCTGTAGGTGTCGGTGCGCAGCGGGTCGACGGTGGCGGCGGGCCGGGGCGGCAGCGGGGTGCCGCGGGGCGCGGAGTCGGCGACGAGGGTGCGGTCGGCGGTGGTGAGCGCGATCCGGCGTCCGGTCTCGGCGGCCAGCTGCCGGACGGTGCGGCGGACGTCCGTCCAGTCGGAGTGGGTGGCGGCGTACCCGCTGAGCCGGGCCAGGATGCGGTTGTCGGCCGCGAGGTCCTGGCCCTGCTCCTCCTTCAGGGCGCTGGTGGTGGTGGTCACCGCGAGCCAGGCGGTGGCGGCCACCGAGCAGACCGCGATCAGGGCGGAGACGGACAGCAGCCGGACGAGAAGCCGCTTGCGCAGCGGGATCCACCGCCTCACCGGCGCCTGCGGGCCCGCGCCCCCCTGCCCTGGCTGTACGGGCGCGCCGGGCCGGACCCGCAGCGGTCGGCGCCTCACGGATGCCTCCGCCCGTCTCGAACCTGCCGGTATCTCACGGGCACCCCCACCCCTCCCGGGCCCGCCGGCATCTCACGACGCCGCCACCCATCCCCTACCTGCCGACGCCTCACGAACCTCCGCCCAGCTCGGGGCCGCCACCCCTCCCGGCCCCACCGACATCTCACGACGCCGCCACCCATCCCCTACCTGCCGACGCCTCACGAACCTCCGCCCAGCTCGGGGCCGCCACCCCTCCCGGCCCCACCGACAGCTCACAAGCCTCCGCCCAACTCGGGCCCACCGACATCCCACGACGCCGCCACCCAACCCGGACCAGCCGACACCTCACAAGCCTCCGCCCAACTCGGACCAGCCCACATCCCACGACGCCGCCACCCAACCCGGACCAGCCGACACCTCACAAGCCTCCGCCCAACTCGGGCCCACCGACATCCCACGGCGCCGCTCGAGCCCGGACCTGCCGGCGCATCACGCGTCTCCGCCCTTCTCGAAGCCTCCGTAGTCTCAGGGACACCGCCCACCCGGCGCGCACGCCGCACGCGCGCCTCTCACCCCACTCCGGCCGACCCACGCCACGCCGACGCCGCCCCCACGCCTCATGGCCGGGTGCCGCTCAGCTTGTAGCCGACGCCGAACACGGTCAGCAGCCGTACCGGGCGGCGCGGGTCGGTCTCGATCTTGCGGCGCAGGTTCATGATGTGCACGTCGACGGCCCGCTCGGTCGAGGCCCGGTCGAAGCCGCGGGTGTACTGCAGCAACTGCCGCCGGGTGAACACCCGTTCCGGTTCCGCGGCCATGGCCAGCAGGATCTGGAACTCGGCGGGCGTGCAGTCCACCGTCGCACCGTCGCAGCGCACCTCGTGCCGTACGGGATCGACGCTGATCCCGCCCGCCCGGACCACGGGGTCCTCGTCCCGGGTGGCGACGCCGCGCCCGCTGCGCCTGAGCACCGTACGGATCCGGGCCATCAGCTCGCGCGGGCTGTACGGCTTGGTCATGTAGTCGTCGGCGCCCAGTTCGAGGCCGAGCAGCAGATCGTCCTCGGCGGCGCGGGCGGTGAGCATGACCACCGGTATCTCCGGGTCCGCGCCGCCGCGCAGCGCCCGGCACACGCCGAAGCCGTCGAGGACCGGGAGCATCAGGTCCAGGACGACGAGGTCGGGCTGGAGACGGCGGGCCGCCTCCAGCGCGGCGGCGCCGTCGTGCACCACCGTGGCGGAGTGTCCCTCGGCCAGCAGGGAGCGGCGGATCAGTTCGGCCTGCTTCTCGTCGTCCTCGGCGACCAGTACATGTGCGCACACGAGTTCGGATCCTAGGCGGCCGAGGCGGCGAGCCAGTCGGCGTACCCCATGACGACGACCGGATGCCGTTCCGGGTCGAGGGTGCGCAGCAGTTCCCTCATGTGGGCCTTGGCGAGGCTGACACAGCCGTGGGTGGGTCCGCCGTGGTCGACGTGCAGCCACACTCCGCCGCCGCGCTTCGGGCCGAGCGGCCGGGTCCAGTCGAGCGGGGAGGTGCCGGGCTCGCGGTTGTAGTCGATCGCGATGACGTAGTCGAAGCAGCCTTCGAGCGGTTCGCCCTCGAAGCCGGTACCCGGCGAGTGGAAACCGCCGGACCGATGGTACGGGAGCTTGCTGCCGGGGTCCGCGAGCAGGCCGCCGGCGTCGGAAAGGGTGTAGACGCCGAGCGGGGAGCGCAGGTCACCCAGCACGTGGTGGGCGCTCCAGCCGCGCAGGGCGTTGTGGCCGGGCCAGACGGGGCCGGACTGCCAGCCGGCGGCGGTCCGCTGGTGCAGGACGACCGTGCAGAGCGGGGAGTCCATGCCGCGCCCGGTGACCACGACGGCCTGCTCGCAGCGGTCGGGTATGGCCGCCGACCTGGCAGGGCCGAGACCTGGTATGCCCTGGCGCGCCTGCTCCGCCTGAACCGCGGGGGTGGGCGCGGCGGTGGGTGCCGGGCCGGTGGGGGGTGTCCGGCGCTCGGTCGCCTCGGCTCCGCCGCCGCAGCCGGTGAGCAGCAGCGGGGAGGCGAGGACGGCGACGGCGGTTCTGCGATGGATCATGGTGTCGACTCTGGCCGACACATGTTTGGAACCGGTAAGGGTTCAGGCGCTGTTCGGCTTGCCCTTCGTGAACAGCCAGGTGTGGAACGGCCCGTCCAGACGCTTCCCCGAGATCCGCTCCGCCAGCTGTGTGAACTGGGCCGTCGTGCCATGGCCGTCGCGGTGTGCGGCCGACCAGGCGCGCAGGATGCGGAAGAAGTCCCGGTCGCCGACGGCCTTGCGCAGTTCGTGCAGGGTCATGGCGCCGCGGGCGTAGACGGGCGTGTCGAAGATGTTCTTGCCGCTGCCCGGGTCGCCGGGCGGAAAGGCCCACAGGTGGTCGCTCGCCGGGCGGGCGTAGAGGGCGTCGAAGGTCTTCTGGGCGCTGTCGCCGCCGTGCTGCTCGGTGTACAGCCACTCGGCGTAGGTGGCGAAGCCCTCGTTGAGCCAGATGTCCTTCCAGGCCGTCAGCGAGACGGAATCGCCGAACCACTGGTGGGCGCTCTCGTGGACGAGGGTGCCGATGTCGGGCGCGGAGTCGTAGAGCGGCCGGGTCTGGGTCTCCAGGGCGTAGCCGACGGCCGGGGCGTGGTCGACGATCGCACCGGCGGAGCGGAACGGGTACGGCCCGAACAGCTTGCTCTCCCAGGCGAGTACGGACGGCAGCTTCCTCAGCACCGGTGCGGCCGCGTTCGCCTCGCGCGGGTCGACGGCGTTGTACACGCGGATGCCGTCGTGGGTGGTGTACTGCTCGACCTTGAAGGCCCCGACGGTGACGGTGGCCAGGTAGGCGGCCATCGGCCGGGTCTCGCGCCAGTGGAAGGTCGTCCGGCCGTGCTCGGTGCGCTGTCCGAGCAGCATGCCGTTGGAGACGGCCGTGCGCCCCTGGGGGACGGTGACGGTGATGTCGTACGACGACTTGTCCTTGGGGTGGCTGTTCGCGGGGAACCAGGTCATCGCCCCCTGGGGCTCGCCGGCGACGAAGGCGCCGTCGTCGGTGGGTATCCAGCCGTCCGCGCTGCCGTCGGGGTCGGTGACCGGTCTCGGGGTGCCGTCGTAGCTGACGGTGACCCGGAACCCCCGGCCTGCGGGCAGGGTGTGGCGCGGTGTGACGACGAGTTCCTGGCCGTCGCGCCGGAACGCCGCGGGCGTGCCGTCGACGGTGACGCCGGTGACCTTCAGGCCCTTCAGGTCGAGGTCGAAGCGGCCGAGGTGCTGGGTGGCGCGGGCGTCGAGGACGGCCCTGCCGTCGAGATGCCGGGAGGATGTGTCGTATCGGAGCGTGAGGTCGTAGTGCCGGACGTGGAAGCCGCCGTTGCCGCTGAGCGGGAAGTAGGGGTCGCCCGCGCCGGGGGCGCCGGCCGTTCCCGGCGCCGTGGGTCCGGCGGCGCCGACGAGTGCCGCGAGGGCGACGGGGACGGTGGCGAGGACCGCGGTAGGGCGTCGGAGGTGCTGTCTGCCGGGTGGCGTCACATGCGGCTCCTGGAGGAAGTGGCGGGTGATACAGAGTAGGGGTGGCGAGCGCCCGGTTACTGTCTTGTTCAGGTCATCTCGCCCCGCGTCGTGACCGGGTGGCCGGGGGCAGCCGCAGTACGCTCGCTGGACCGTCCGCGACCCGAGAGGGGCCCGACCGTGAGCGTGCGTGTGCGCCGCATCTATGACCCGCCCGAGGCCGACGACGGCCTGCGCGTCCTGGTCGACCGGCTGTGGCCGCGCGGCCTGGCCAAGGACGCGGCCCGGGTGGACGAGTGGCCGAAGGCGCTCACGCCGTCCGACGAACTGCGCAAGTGGTTCCACGGGGGCGGCTCCTACGAGGAGTTCAGGGGCCGCTACGAGGCGGAGCTCGACGCTCCGGAGGCCGCCGAGCTTTTGGACGGCCTGCGCAAGGCGGCCCGCGGCAAGCGCGTGACCCTGCTGACCGCGTCCAAGACGCCGGAGCAGAGCCACGCGCAGGTCCTGCTGGAGCTGCTGAAGGGCTGACGTCAGCCGGTGTGCTCGGCCGCGTGCCGGCCCGCGGCCCGGCCGGAGAACAGGCAGCCGCCGAGGAAGGTGCCCTCCAGCGCGTTGTAGCCGTGCACCCCGCCACCGCCGAAGCCCGCCACCTCGCCCGCCGCGTACAGACCCTCGATCGGCGTACCGTCGGCGGCCAGGGCGCGGGAGTCGAGGTCGGTCTGGATGCCGCCGAGGGTCTTGCGGGTCAGCACATGCAGCCGGACGCCGATGAGGGGGCCCGCGGCGGGGTCGAGGATGCGGTGCGGGGCGGCGACCCGGCCCAGCCGGTCCCCGATGTAGCGGCGGGCGTTGCGGATGCCCTGGATCTGGGAGTCCTTGCTGTAGGGGTTGGCCATCTGCAGGTCCCGGGCCTCGATCTGGCGGCGCACCTCGGTCGCGTCCAGCAGCGGCTTGTCGGTCAGCGCGTTCATCTTCCCGACCAGCTGCTCCAGGTTGCCCGCGGTCACGAAGTCCGCGCCCTTGTCGAGGAAGGCCTTGACCGGTGCGGGCGCGCCCTTGCCGACCAGCCGGTCGCGCAGGACGCCCCTGCGGTCCTTGGCGGTGATGTCGGGGTTCTGTTCGGAGCCGGAGAGCGCGAACTCCTTCTCGATGATCTTCCGGCTGAGGATGAACCACGAGTGGTCGTACCCGGCGATGTCCTCGGTGGTGCGCAGGTACTTGAGGGTGCTGAGGGTGTCGTAGCCCGGCAGGCAGGGGTCGGGCAGCCGGCGGCCGAGGGCGTCCAGCCAGATGGAGGACGGTCCGGGCAGGATGCGGATGCCGTGACCGGGCCAGATCGGGTCCCAGTTCTGCAGGCCCTCGGTGTAGTGCCACATGCGGTCCCGGTTCACCAGCCGGACACCGGCCTCGGCGCTGATGTCGAGCATCCGGCCGTCGACGTAGGCCGGGACGCCGGTGACCATCTCGGCCGGCGGGGTGCCGAGCCGGGCGGGCCAGTAGCGGCGGACGATGTCGTGGTCGGCGCCGATGCCGCCGGTGGTGACGACGACCGCCTGGGCGGTGAGTTCGAAGTCGCCGGCGCGGTCGCGGTTGGAGGCGACTCCGCGCGGCGAGCGGTCCTCGGCCAGGACGGTGCCCCGCACTCCGCGCGCGGTGCCGTCCGCGATGACCAGCTCGTCGACCCGGTGGCGGTGGTGGAAGGTCAGCAGTCCGTCCCGGGCGGCCTGGCGGGCGTACTTCACGAACGGCTCGACCACGCCGGTGCCGGTGCCCCAGGCTATGTGGAAGCGGGGTACCGAGTTGCCGTGCCCTGTCGCCCTGAGGTCGCCGCGCTCGGCCCAGCCGACGGTCGGCAGCAGCTCGATGCCGTGTCCCTTGAGCCAGGACCGCTTCTCGCCGGCCGCGAACTCGACATAGGCGCGGGCCCAGCGCACCGCCCAGGAGTCCTCGTCGTCGAGCCGGTCGAACTGCGCGCTGCCCTGCCAGTCGTTCCAGGCGAGGTCGAAGGAGTCCTTGATGCCGAGGCGGCGCTGCTCCGGCGAGCCGACGAGGAAGAGCCCGCCGAAGGACCAGAACGCCTGTCCGCCGAGGTTGTTCGCGTTCTCCTGGTCGACCAGGGCCACCCGGCGGCCCCGGCCGGTGAGTTCATGCGCCGCGACCAGGCCGGCGAGGCCCGCTCCGACGACGATGACGTCCGCGTCCATCGTGACTGTGTCCTTCCTGGAAGTCCTCTTGCGGGGGTCGTGCGGGCCGGTGCGGGGTCATGCGGGGGTGGCCGCGCCGGGGCCGTGCGGGGTGCTGCCGTCCGTGAGCAGGGCGGTGATGAGCTGTTTGAGCCAGGCCCGGGCGGCCTCGACGTCCTTGTCCAGCAGCAGCTGGACGGTGACGCCGTCGTACGCGGCGACCACCGCGTGCGCGGCGCCGTCCACGTCGCCGAGCACGGCGGGCAGTTCGGTGTTGCCGCGGGCCCGGAAGAGCCGGTCGGCGACCGCCTCGCGGAGCCGGGCGCGGTGGTCGAGGAGGGCCCGGGCGGTCTCGGGGTCGCGGGCGGCGTGCACCAGGAAGTCGGTCTTGACCAGCAGCCAGTCCACGTCGAGCAGCAGTACCTCGGTGACACGGTCGACGGCCGTCGGCACGTCGAGTCCGGGCCCGTCCTGGGAGAGCGCCTCGGTCACCTGGGAGGCGATGAGCTCGGCGCGCTCCTGGTAGAGCGCGAAGAACAGCTCGTCCAGCGTGGCGAAGTTCGAGTAGAAGGCGCCACGGCTGAAGCCCGCCGCCTCGCAGACCTCCTCGATGGAGACGCGCCCGAAGCCCTTGGCGGCGAACACCTCGAACGCGGCCTGCAGCAGCCTGGCCCGGGTGCGGACCCGGCGCCGGGTGACGCGCTTGGCCGTCTCCTCCATGGCAGCAGCCACCTCCGAAGTTCGATACATGAACGTATCGGATACACCGGTGTATCGAAAGGGGCGTGACGCAGCCGGATGCCCTCAGGCAAGCACAAGGGAACATGCTTTCGATTAAGGAGTACGCTGGGTTCATGTCCACGCAACTCCAGGGCTCCCTGTTCGACCAGACCGACGAGCCGCGGCTCGGACCGCTGGACGGGCTGCGCCGGACCGAGCTGGGCGCCGGCGCCTGGATCGACGTCCTGCCGGGCTGGCTGAGCGGGGCCGACGCCCTGTTCGAGAAACTGGCGGCGGACGTGCCATGGCGCGCGGAGCGCCGCAAGATGTACGACAACGTGGTGGCCGTGCCGCGCCTGCTGGCCTTCTACGCGGCGCACGACCCGCTCCCCCATCCGGTGCTGGACGAGGCCCGTGACGCCGTGTCCCGGCACTACGCCGAGGAGCTGGGCGAGCCGTTCACGACCGCCGGGCTGTGCTTCTACCGGGACGGCCGGGACAGCGTGGCCTGGCACGGGGACCGGATCGGGCGGGGTGCCCGCGAGGACACCATGGTCGCGATTCTCTCGGTGGGCGCGCCCCGGGACCTGCTGCTGCGTCCGGTGGGCGGCGGCGGTACGACGCTGCGGCGGCCGCTCGGTCACGGCGACCTGATCGTGATGGGCGGCTCCTGCCAGCGGACCTGGGAGCACTGCGTGCCGAAGACCGCCCGGGCCGCGGGGCCGCGCATCAGCATCCAGTTCCGGCCGCACGGCGTGCAGTGACGCGCCCCGCCGGTGCGGGGCACCGGCACATCTGGTTGGCTGTCCCGGACGGTCAGCCGCACAGGGTTCGGGGAGATCATGCGGGCAGAGGTACACCAAGTCGCCGACGGCATCCATCTGGTGCACGGCAACCACGTCAACTGGGTGATCCTGAAGGACGGGGACGCCGTCACCCTGGTGGACACCGGCTATCCGGGAGACCGCCAGGGAGTCCTCGAATCCCTCGCCGAGGTGGGCAGTTCACCGGAGGCGGTCGCCGCCGTGCTGATCACCCACGCGCACAACGACCATCTGGGCTCGGCCGAGTACCTGCGCGCCACCCATGGCACCCCCGTGTATCTGCACCCGGCCGAAGTGCCGCACGCGCGACGGGACTTCCTGCAGCAGGCCGCCATCGGCGACGTGGTGCGCAACGCCTGGCGGCCGGGCGTCCTTCCCTGGGCGGCCCATGTGATCCGCGTCGGCGGCACCGACCACAACCCCGTCACCGCTCCCGAGCCGTTCCCCGGCGAGGGGCCGCTGGACCTGCCCGGCCGCCCCGTGCCCGTGCACACCCCGGGCCACACCGGCGGCCACTGCGTCTACCACCTCCCCGACGCGGGCATCGTCATCTCCGGCGACGCCCTGGTCAGCGGCCATGCGACCTCGCGGGTCAAGGGGCCGCAGATCCTGCTCGACTTCTTCCACCACGAGCGGGCCGGGGTCGTGGCCTCCCTGGAGACGATCGGCGCGCTGGACGGCGACACCCTGCTGCCGGGCCACGGGCCGGTCCACCGGGGTTCGGTGCGCGCGGCGGCCGAGCAGGCCCGGGACCGGGCCTCCTAGAACACCCGCACGGGGCCTTAGGGTTCGTGCCATGGCCTTGCAGATCAGCGCCACGAACCCGGAGCACCCCGCGCTCCTGCTCGCCCTGCCCTGGGACGTGCCCCTGGAGGAGTGGCCCGAGGAGTACCTCGTGCCGCTCCCCAGGGGCATCTCCCGGCACGTCGTGCGGTACGCGCACGCCGGCGACGAGGTGATCGCCGTCAAGGAGCTCGCCGAGCGCCCCGCACTGCGCGAGTACCAGCTGCTGCGCGACCTGGACCGGCTCGGCATCCCCGCCGTCGACCCCCTCGCCGTGGTCACCGGCCGCACCGACCGCTCGGGCGCCCCGCTGGAGCCGGTGCTGATCACCCGGCATCTGCGCGGCTCGATGCCGTACCGCTCGATGTTCGAGACGACCATGCGCCCGGCGACCATGCACCGGCTGATGGACGCCCTCGCCGTGCTGCTGGTCCGGCTGCACCTGGCCGGGTTCGCCTGGGGCGACTGCTCGCTGTCCAACACCCTGTTCCGGCGGGACGCGGGCGCCTACGCCGCCTATCTGGTCGACGCCGAGACCGGCGACCTGCACCCGCGGCTGAGCCCCGGGCAGCGGGAGTACGACCTTGATCTGGCCCGGGTGAACATCAGCGGGGAGCTGCTGGACCTGGAGGCGTCCGGTGCGCTGCACCCGTCCGTGGACCCGGTGGAGTTCGGGCACGAGATCTGCACCCGGTACCAGGGCCTGTGGCAGGAGCTGACCCGCACCTCGGTGTACCCGGCGGGCAAGTACCACTACATCGAACGCCGGATCCGCCGGCTGAACGACCTCGGTTTCGACGTGGCCGAGATGCAGATCGAGCACTCCTCGAACGGCGACACGGTCACCTTCGTGCCGAAGGTCGTCGACGCCGGACACCACCAACGGCAGCTGTTGCGGCTGACCGGCCTGGACACGGAGGAGAACCAGGCGCGGCGGCTGCTGAACGACCTGGAGAGCTGGATGGCCACCCAGGACGACTACGCCCCGGGCGACCCCCTCGCCGCCCGCCCGGAGGTGCTGGCCCACCGCTGGGTGCGGGACGTGTTCCGGCCCACCGTGCGGGCCGTACCGCTTCAGCTGCGTGGCTCGATGGACCCGGCCGAGATCTACCACGAACTCCTCGAACACCGCTGGTACCTGTCCGAGCGCGCCCAGCACGACATAGGCCTCGACACGGCCGTCAAGGACTACATCGAGAACGTCCTGCCCACGGCGCGGGCCGGCCTGGAGCCGACCGAGGCCGAGTAGCTCACTCGTGCGGGACCACGGCGACCGGGCACTCGGCGTGGTGCAGCATCCCGTGCGCGACCGAGCCGATCCGGGCGCCCACGGCCGTACGGTGCGCCCGGCGCCCGACGACCATCAGCTGGGCCCGGCCGGCCACCGACAGCAGCACCTGGCCCGCGCTGCCCATCTCGACCTGCTCGGCCACGGGCACCTCGGGGAACCGCTCCCGCCACGGCCCGAGCGCCTCCGTCAGGGCCTGCTTCTCGTAGGGTTCGAGGCCGCCCGCGTCGTCGAGGAGCTTGAGCGAGCCGGGGCTGTAGGCGAAGACCGGTGGCAGGGTCCACGCCCGGACGGCCCGGACGGCCGCGCCGCGGGCCGCCGCCGTCTCGAACGCGAACCGCAGGGCGGCCGCGCTGTCCTCCGGGTTGCCGTGCTGGCCGACGACGACGTCCCGCCCGGCGGCCTCGGCCGCCGGCCGGTCCCCGGCGCGCACCAGGACCACCGGCCGGGTCGCCTCGGCGATCACCTGCTGGCCGACCGAGCCCAGCAGGAAACCGAGGACGGGCCCCTGCCCGCGCGAGCCCAGCACCAGCATCTGCGCGTCCGCCGCGGCACGGGCCAGCGCGTGCACGGGCTCGCCCTCGACCACGTCGACGCCCACGTCCAGCTCCGGATGCCGCTCGGCGACGGCCCGCACGGCCTCCGCCACCCCTTCCGACACCCATCCGCGCTGGGTGTTCCGGTCGGCGGTGGGGAGCGACTCGGCGTACCGCCAGGCGTGCACCACGCGCAGCGGCAGCCCACGGCGTACGGCCTCCCGGCCCGCCCAGTCCAGCGCGGCCAGGCTCTCCTCGGTGCCGTCCACACCTGCCGTGATCGGGCGTGTCATGCGCGGGCCTCCTCGTCGTCGCCGCTCTCGTGGTGCTGGTGCCCACTATCGGTCACGGTCGCGCACGCGCACGACGACCTCCTCCACGAGCCGTCGGCGGTCCCCGGGCCGGTCTGCGCGCACTGCCCGACGTATCCCAGGGCGAGCCGGCGGGATCGAACATACGATGGCTGCGAACCGGTGCGGTGGTCCCCACGACCCCGAGCCGTGGAACCGACGCCCGGGGTGGGGAGACGTATGGCACAGGCCGCCGACGCAGCGCGGACCGTCATCCTGACCGTGGACGACGACCCGGGGGTCTCCCGTGCCGTCGCCCGCGATCTGCGGCGGCGCTACGGCGAGTCGTACCGGATCGTGCGCGCGGAGTCCGGCGAGTCCGCGCTCCAGGCCCTGCGCGAGCTGAAGCTGCGCGGCGACCTGGTGGCGGTGATCCTGGCCGACTACCGCATGCCGCAGATGAACGGCATCGAGTTCCTGGAACTGGCGCTGGACGTGTACCCGGGTGCGCGCCGGGTGCTGCTGACCGCGTACGCGGACACCAACGCGGCGATCGACGCGATCAACGTGGTCGATCTGGACCACTATCTGCTCAAGCCCTGGGACCCGCCGGAGGAGAAGCTCTACCCGGTCCTGGACGACTTGCTGCAGGCCTGGCGCACCAGCGCCTACCGGCCCGTGCCCAGCACCAAGGTCGTCGGGCACCGCTGGTCGGCGCGATCGTCGGACGTGCGCGAGTTCCTCGCCCGCAACCAGGTGCCGTACCGCTGGTACTCCGTGGAGGAACCCGAGGGGCAGCGGCTGCTCGCGGCCGCCGGGCAGGACGGGCGGCGGCTGCCGCTGGTGATCACGCCGGACGGCACCACGCTGGTCGAGCCCGAGGCGCCGGAACTGGCCGCGCGAGTGGGACTGGCGACCATGCCGACGGCCGACTTCTACGACCTGATCGTGATCGGCGGCGGGCCGGCCGGGCTCGGTGCGGCCGTGTACGGAGCCTCCGAGGGGCTCAGGACCGTGCTGGTGGAGCGGTCGGCGACCGGCGGGCAGGCCGGGCAGAGCTCCCGGATCGAGAACTACCTGGGCTTCCCCGACGGTGTCTCCGGCGCCCAGCTCACCGACCGGGCGCGTCGGCAGGCGGCCAAGTTCGGCGCGGAGATCCTCACCACCCGCGAGGTGACCGGACTGGAGGTCAACGGCGCCGCCCGGGTCGTACGGTTCGCGGACGGCACGGCGATCGCCGCGCACAGCGTGATCCTCGCGACCGGCGTCCAGTACCGGCAGCTGGAGGCCGTCGGCTGCGTGGACCTGACCGGCTGCGGGGTGTTCTACGGTTCGGCGCTGACCGAGGCCGCCTCCTGCCAGGGGCAGGACATCTACATCGTCGGCGGCGCCAACTCGGCGGGCCAGGCCGCGATGTATCTCTCCCGGGGCGCGAAGTCGGTGACCCTGCTGGTGCGCGGACCCGACCTGTCGGCCTCCATGTCGCACTACCTGATCCAGCAGATCAACGAGGCGCCGAACATCTCGGTGCGCCCGCACACCGTGGTGGACGCGGCGCACGGCGCGGACCGCCTGGAGCAGCTGACGCTGCGTGACACCGTGACCGGGGAGACCGAACGGGTCGACGCGCACTGGATGTTCGTGTTCATCGGCGCCGCCCCGCTGACCGACTGGCTGGGCGACGCGGTGCTGCGCGACGAGCGCGGGTTCATCCTGGCCGGGCCCGATCTGACCGCCGACGGGCGGCCGCCGGCCGGCTGGGAGCTGGACCGGCCGCCGTACCACCTCGAGACCAGCGTGCCCGGCGTGTTCGTGGCGGGTGACGCCCGTGCCGAGTCCGCCAAGCGGGTCGCGTCCGCCGTCGGCGAGGGGGCCATGGCCGTGATGCTCGTCCACCGGTATCTGGAACAGTCATGAACGATCTGGAGCAGTCATGAGCGGGCAGATCATGCCGTGCAATCCCAAGGAGATCGGCTCGCTGTTCCTCTTCGAGAAGCTGAGTCCCGAACAGTTGGGCCGGTTGTGCGCCGAGGGGCGGATCGAGCTGTTCCAGCCCGGCCCGGTGTACACCGAAGGCGACCCGGCCACCTGCTTCTTCGTGATGATCGAGGGGACGGCGGTGCTCTCCCGCCGGGTCGGTGGCGACGATGTGGAGGTCAGCCGCACCTCGCAGCGCGGGGTGTACGCGGGCGCGATGCAGGCCTATCTCGGCGACCGGGTGCGGCAGGCCTACAACAACTCGATGCGGGTGACGGAACCGTCGCGGTTCTTCGTGCTGCCGGCGGACATCTTCGCGGACGTCATGACCGAGTGGTTCCCGATGGCCGTGCATCTGCTGGAGGGCCTGTTCTTCGGGGCGAAGCGCACCCAGGCGGCGGTCGGGCAGCAGGAGCGGCTGCTGGCGCTGGGTTCGCTGTCGGCGGGGCTCACGCACGAGCTGAACAACCCCGCCGCGGCGGCCGTACGGGCGACGGCCACGCTCCGCGAACGGGTGGCGAAGATGCGCCGCAAGCTCGCCGTGATCGCCGAAGGCCCCTTCTCCCGTGACGTGTTGGCGAGCCTGATCGAGATCCAGGAGCGCACCGCCGAACGGGTCGCCAAGGCCCCCGTGCTCAGTCCGATGGAGACCGCCGACCGGGAGGACCTGCTCAGCGACTGGCTGGACGACCACGGCATCGACTCCGGCTGGCAGGTGGCGCCCACCTTCGTGCAGGCCGGCCTCGACGTCGACTGGCTGGAGCAGGTAGCGGCGGCCGTGGACGAGGAGATCCTGGCCGGTGCGATCGGCTGGCTCAACTACACCATCGAGACCGAACTGTTGATGAACGAGATCGAGGACTCCACCACCCGGGTCTCGCATCTCGTCGACGCGGCCAAGCAGTACTCGCAGCTGGACCGGGCGCCCTACCGCGTGGTGGACGTGCACGAACTCCTCGACAGCACCCTGCTGATGCTGTCCGGCAAGATCGGCCCCGGTGTCGAGGTCGTGAAGGAGTACGACCGCACGCTCCCGCCGGTGCCCGCCTATCCGGCGGAGCTGAACCAGGTGTGGACCAACCTGATCGACAACGCGGTGTCGGCCATCAACAGCGCCGGCGGCACGGGCAGGTTGACCGTGCGGACCGCGCTCGACCACGAGCGGCTGCTGGTGGAGTTCCAGGACACCGGGCCCGGTGTCCCGCCCGAGATCAAGGACCGGATCTTCGACCCGTTCTTCACCACCAAACCGGTCGGCGAGGGAACCGGGCTGGGCCTGGACATCTCCTGGCGGATCGTCGTCAACAAGCACCACGGCAGCCTGCGCGTGGAGTCGGTGCCCGGCGACACCCGCTTCCAGGTGCTGCTGCCGCTGACCGCCGAGACGCCGGCGGAGGAAGTGGAGGAAATCGCATGACCACTGTCGACGGAGTCGACCCGGGCGTCCCGCCCAGCGGTCCGGGATGCGTGGAGTGCGAGGAGGCCGGCGGCTGGTGGTTCCATCTGCGCCGGTGCGCGCAGTGCGGGCACATCGGCTGCTGCGACGACTCCCCCGCGAAGCATGCCACCGCGCATTACCACGCCACGGGGCATCCGGTGATCCGGAGCTTCGAGCCGGGCGAGGAGTGGTTCTGGGACTACGCGACGGACGAGATGTACGCCTCGGGTCCGCAGCTGGCCCCGCCCGTCAGTCACCCCGCCGAACAGCCGGTGCCGGGTCCTGCCGGGCGGGTGCCGGAGAACTGGGCGGAGATGCTGCGGGGTTGAGTGCCCCCGCCCCCTCCGGGCGTTCCAGTCGGGCACGGTGAGCCGGCCGGAGCGCCGGTGAGCGGGGGCAGTCGAGGCTGCCGGGGTCGACGGCGTCGGCCAGCGCCCGCATGCCGTTGTCGTCGGGGTGGAGGTGGTCACCGCCGTCGAGGAACGGCAGCAGCCGTGCGGAGTCGTGGGGGCCGCGCAGGGCGCGGTCGAAGTCGCTGACCGCGTCGAACACCCCGCTGGTGCGGATGAACCGGTTCACTTCCCGGCGTACGGCCTCGGCGGCCGGGTCCCATTCGGGCCAGCCTTCGAAGGGGCCGATGGTCGCGGCGACCACGCACTTCCCCGCCGCGTGCACCCGCTCGGCGATCTTCCGGTACCCGGCGATCAGGTCCTGCGCGGTGACGCCGGTGTGCGCCTTGAGGTCGTTCACGCCCTCGAAGAGGAAGACGGTGCGCACTCCGGGCAGGGACAGCACGTCCCGGTCCAGCCGGTGCAGCGCGCTCTGCCCGGCGCCGTCGGCGAGCACCTGGTTGCCCGAGACGCCTTCGTCGGCGACGCCCCGGACGGCCGCGCGGGCGGTGTTCAGGCGCCGCGCCAGGTAGTCGGGCCAGCGGCGGTCCAGGTCCACGGTGGAGTGCCAGCCGTCGGTGAGGGAGTCGCCGAGCGCGACCACGGCCGCGCCGGCGCCGCGGGACGGACGTACGGACACGGCGTCGAGGTACCACCAGGATCCGGTGGTCTGCGTCCAGTCGGTCGCGCTCTCCTCGGCGGTGTGGTCGCCCTGGCCGGTGTAGGAGGTCTGCATCGCCAGCCCGTGACCGGTCGCCGGTCCTGCCGCGGCCGGGGTGTGCAGGCTGACCACCAGATCGGTGCCGGGGCGCAGCCGGCCTGACCGCGGATCGCTCCAGGCGGTGGCACCGGCCGGGACGACGACCGTACGGGCGCCGCCGAAGGTCAGCCGGCGGTTGCTGCCCGGCCGCAGGGCGGCTCCCTCGCCGCGCACTCCGGCGTAGACGCCGTCCACGGTCAGCGGCCGGTCACCGAAGGCGTTGCTCAGGCGGACGCGCAGATCGTCGCCGCCGACGCTGGTGCGCACGATCATCCGGTAGTCCTGTCCGGCGGTGCCCTCGCCCAGGCGGTCGGCGCTCGCCGCCCAGGTGACGACCCCTGAGGCATGCTCGGCGGACGCGGGCAGAGCGGCCGCCCGGCCGGGCGCGGACTGGCAGACGACGGCCATGAGCAGGACGGCGGCGACGCGGCGGACGCGTCCGAACCGGCCGGTCATCGCGCGAGGTCCCGGAGTGCGACGGACGGACCGGGTCGCATGCGGACCGTCCGGGACGGGCCTGCGTATCCCACGCAGGTCATGGTCCCGCCGCCGCCGCGGATGCGCACCTCGGTGGGTTTCCGGTCCGGCCGGTGCAGGTCGGCGACGGTGGGTGGTCTCGCCGGAGGTGGGTGGCCGGGGACATCGGGGGCATGCGCGCCTCCGGCGGGAGGCGGTTCGCGCGCACCCCGGACATGCGGATGCCCCGCGCGAGGCGGGGCATCCGGTGCTGCTGCGGCCGCGTCAGTGACGGGCGGCCGGCGTGTTGGCGGCGGTGACGTTGACCGCGGCCCACGCCTTGTCCACCGTCTTGTACTCGGTGCTGTTCGCGCCGTACAGGTCCTTGGCCGCCTTCAGCGTCGCGACGCGCGCGTCGTGGAAGGAGGTCGTGGAGACCATGTAGCGGGTGAGCGCACGGTAGAAGATCGCGGTGGCCTTGGTGCGGCCGATGCCCGTGACCGTGGAGTTGTCGTAGGTCGGCGAGTAGTACTTGACCCCGTTGATCGTCTTGCTGCCGCTGCCCTCCGCCAGGAGGTAGTAGGCGTGCGAGGAGACACCGGAACCGGCGTGCACCTCGGTGTAGTAGGTGTCCGGCGACCAGTAGTCGATCGTGCCCTCGAGCTTGTCGAGCGACGGGTGGTCGAGACGGCGCAGGAACTTCTGCGCGAGGCCCAGCTTCTCGCCGATCAGGTAGTCCGGCGTGTCGTTCTTGTTGTTGCTGAAGAACTCGACGTTGGAGCCGAAGATATCCGCGAGCGACTCGTTCAGCGCACCGGGCTCACCGTACTGGTTGCCGTCGGAGTCGACGTACGTCGGCGCCAGCTTCGCGGTCGCGTCCACCACACCGTGGGTCAGCTCGTGGCCGGTGACGTCGAGGACGACGAGCGGCTTCTTGAAGGTCTGGCCGTCGCCGTCGCCGTACAGCATGCAGTTGCAGGTCGGGTCCCAGAAGGCGTTGGCGACCTTCTTGCCCCAGTGGACCATGCCCTGGGCGGCCTTGCTGTTGTTGGCTATGCCCTTGCGGCCGAAGGTCTTCTTGTAGAAGTCCAGGGTCTGGGTGATGCCGTACTGGGCGTCGGCGGCGGCGCTGGCACGGTTGCTGGTCGTGCCGTTGCCCCACACGTTGGTCGTGCTGGTGAACTTCGCGCCGGCGCTGAACTTCTCCGTGTACGAGCCCTTGGCGTCCCGCGTCTCGGTGCCGTACCGGCTCGGGTCCTTGAGCTGGTAGTGGCCGCGCGAGGTCGCCGTGGTGGTCAGGCCGACGCTGCCCACGAAGAGGGTCTTGCCGGTGCCCTTGGCGGCCGACGGGTAGGTCGTGGCGCCCGAGGAGACGGAACCGAGCAGGCCGGCCTCCGGGGAGGCGGAGCCGGTGCCGGCGGCCGGGTCGATGGTCTCGCCGTGCTTGCGCAGGCTCTCCAGCAGCTTCGGCGAGAGGAACTCGTCGCTGTCGGGCGTGTTGCTGCGCACCTTGCCGGTGACGGCGTCGATGACGACGGTGTTGGTGCTGTTCTGGTCGGTGACGGTCACCTGGTAGGCGAGGGCGGAGGAGCCGCCGCGCGCGTCGACGACCAGTTGGGCGGTGCCCGCGTCGCCCTTGGCGGCCTGGGCGGCCTTGGCGGCGGCCTGGTCCGCGGTGAGCTTGGCCTCGGTGGTGGCCGGCTCGACGGCGTGACCGGCGGCGCGGGTCACGCCGGTGTACGCCAGCTTGTGGTCGAGGTGGACGATGAGGTCGCCGCCGAGCACGGGCATGCCGTCGTGCGTGCGGACGAACCGGACGTGCCGGGCGCCCTCGGGGTCGATCATCACGTCCTGCGCGTGCAGTTCGTCGCCCTGGGAGACGCCGGTCGCCGTGGCGTGGGCGAAGGCCGCGGTGCGCGCCGCCTCAACCACCGCCGTGGCGTTCGTGGTGGCGGACGCCGAGGACCGCTCCACCCCCGTGGAGGGACCCGCGAAAGCCGTACCGGCCAGGCCCGTGGCAGCGGTCGTCACCGCGATGGCGACGGCAACGCTGCGTATGTGCGGTCTACGCAAGGATCAGGGTTCCTTCGTTCGAAGGCAGCGGGGATCACCAACCGCCTTGAGACATGACGCCGTTCGCGTCACGGGGGCTGGTCGGGCCCCAAGGCGTAACCCTTACGGATCAGTCATGTCCACGTAAAGGCGGAATGATCGATTTCGCAACCTTCTATGGCAATCCTTTACGAATGCGCGCCATAGAGTGATCACTGCCTGACCAACTGTGTGTCGGCTGTGGAGACGTGCGCTGAATCCCCTAGGTTCCGAAGCCGGAATGTGACCGATGTCGCATCACGCCTCGTACCGGTTCGTATCGCTGAAAGGGGGTGACGGATGGTCACGGCAACGGTGGGGCGAGGCGCGGTCCTCGGAGCCGTCGCGCTGTCGCTCCTCGCGCTCCCGGCGCGGGCCGCGACGGGAGAGCCGGCCGCCCGGGCGGCCGCGAGCCCTCGGGCGGCCCTGCCGGCACCCGACACCGCCGGCCTCACCGCGGTGGTGCGGTCCGCGGTGGGCCGGGGCGCGCCGGGCGCCCTGGCCCGCATCGACGACCACGGCCGGACGTACGAGGCGACGAGCGGAGTCGCCGACCGGAGCACGCGACGGGCCATCAGCGCCGCCGACCGCTTCCGTGTCGGCAGCGTCACCAAGACCTTCTCGGCCGTCGTCCTGCTCCAGCTCGCCGACGAACACCGGCTGGACCTCGACGCGCCGGTCAACCGCTATCTGCCCAAGCTGCTGCCGGACGACCGCATCACGGTCCGCCAGCTGCTCGGTCATCGCAGCGGCCTGTACGACTACACCGACGGCCTGTTCGCCGACAGCGTGTCCGGCTTCGAGGCGGTGCGGAACAAGGTCTTCACCTACCGTCAGCTGGTCGGCCTCGCCCTGAAGAAGCCCCGCACCAACGCACCGGGCGCCGCGTACTCCTACTCCAACACCAATTTCGTGGTGGCGGGCATGCTCATCGAGAAGCTCACCCGGCACTCGGTGCGGACCGAGTACGAGGACCGCGTCTTCAAGCCGCTGCGGCTGCGGGACACCTTCTACGTGCATCCCGCGACGGGCATCCCGGGCCGGTACGCCCGCGGATACCTCACCCCGGACAAGGTCGGCGACCCGCTGGTGGACTCCACCGAGCAGACGGTGTCATGGGCGCAGAGCGCGGGAGCGATCATCTCCAGTGCGCGGGATCTGGACGCGTTCTACAGCGCGCTGCTCGGGGGCAGGCTGCTGTCCTCGGCACGGTTGGCGGAGATGGAACGCTTCACTCCGGTCAACGGCACGACGGCGTACGGGCTGGGGCTGCGGCGGCGTGATCTGCCGTGCGGGATCTCCGTGTACGGGCACACGGGGGTGGTGCAGGGGTACTCCACGTACGCCTTCGCCACGAAGGACGGCAGGCGGAGTCTCACGGCCGTCGCCAACACGTCCAACAACGGGAAAGTTTCGGACGCGTTGGCCGGGGCGTTGGATTCGGCGTTCTGCGGGAGGAAGGCGGCGAAGGGGTAGGGACCGGCGTCCGCTCACCGTTCGGGCGGCTGCGACAGGGCGCGCTTGGCGTGTCTGGTCCGCTCGTCGGTGAGGACCTCGATCCGGTCGTTCACCAGGGCTTCCATGGTCTGCTCCGCCACGTCGGCCGCGCTGGTCTTCGGCGCGTCGGTGAAGTCGCCGAGCCGTCAACGACCACTGGGCTGCCTTGCAGGCGGCACACCCGGGGCAGTCCGGCCGCGAGCCCGGGAGACGGCCGACCAGGTGTGGACCAGGGCACCACCACCGTTGTGTCCCTCGTGCCTCCTCCCGGCCGGCTACCCGGAGTTCTTCAGCCCTTGGAGGAGCTCCTCGGTCGTGGTGATGCGGTGCGCGTAGGTCGGCCCGTTGAGTTCATGGGCGGCGTGCATCATCTCGGGCTTGAAGGCCGCGGTGGCGTCACGGACCAGTGTCACGTGGTAGCCCAGCTCCATGGCGAAGCGGGCGGTGGCCTCGATGCAGGTGTTGGCCAGCAGGCCGACGACCACCACGTGGGTGATGCCGTGCTGCTTGAGCAGCAGGTCCAGGTCGGTGTTGGCGAACCCGCTCGACCCCCAGTGCTCGTGGGCGATGACGTCACCCGGTCGCGGCTGGAAGTCGGGGTGGAACTCCCCGCCCCAGGAACCCCTGGCGAAGTGGTGCGCCTCCTGGATCTTGCGCTGCGTGGGGTTCGGGTGGTCCCAGCCGTCGTAGTCGCCCGGCTCCCAGCGCCGGTGCGGTACGAAGAAGATCCGCAGGTCGCTCTCCCGGCCGGCGGCGACGACGGCGCGCAGATGGTCGAGGAGCCCGACCTCAAGAGCCACGTGCCGTACCGCGGGCCAGACCTTCCCGTTCTCGGAGAGGAAGTCGTTGTAGGGGTCGACCAGGAGGATCGCGGTGCGGGCGAGGTCATAGGTTCCGGGCATGATGGTCCTCACCGGTTGCGGAGGGATTCCTGAGGCGGGGTCATGTCGCCGGGCCGGCCTCCGCCCGTGCAGCCCATGCTCCGCCGCGCCATCAGACCCCGCAAATCGGGCCCCGGCCGTGCGGTCGCGCCCGGTCGTTCGCGTGGTGGAGCACGCACTTTCCGTGATCTTGGCGGAACGACACCCTCCGGGACACCATGCCCCGCATGAAGGGTGATCTCTTTTCCAGTGCGCATGTGGTGCAGCCGGCCGTGGAGCCGGGCATGTCCGTCGAGAACGCCAAGTGCATCAGGTACGCGGTGAACGGTGAGATGTACGCCCGCCAGGGCGCCATGGTCGCCTATCGCGGCAGCCTCAAGTTCGAGCGCAAGGGCCAGGGCGTCGGCGGCATGCTGAAGCGTGCCGTCACCGGTGAGGGGCTGCCTCTCATGGCGGTGCGCGGACAGGGCGAGGCCTGGTTCGCGCACGAGGCGCAGAACTGTTTCATCGTCGAGGTCGAGCCCGGCGACCGGTTCACGGTCAACGGCCGCAACGTGCTGTGTTTCGACGCCTCGCTGTCCTACGACATCAGGACGGTGAAGGGGTCGGGCATCGCCGGCGGCGGCCTGTTCAACAGCGTGTTCAGCGGGCAGGGCCGGCTCGGTCTGGTGTGCGAGGGCAACCCGCTGGTCATCCCGGTCTCCGCGCAGTCCCCGGTGTACGTCGACACGGACGCTGCGGTCGGCTGGACCGCGCATCTGGAGACCTCGCTGCACCGCTCCCAGTCCATCGGCTCGATGCTGCGCGGCGGTTCCGGTGAAGCCGTACAGCTGATGCTCCAGGGTGAGGGCTTCGTCGTGGTGCGCCCGAGCGAGCTGACCCCGCAGAAGGCCCAGCAGCACTGAACCTTCACAGGGTGATCCACATCGCACGGGCAACCCCCGTCGCCGTACCCGCGTCTTGATCGGCAACAGACCGACATGCCCCGGTCCCCTCGGCCGGGGTGATTTTCCGAGACCCTATACACGCGATGTATACACGTCGTGTATAGAAAGGTACGCATGTACGGCAAGGCATTCGCCCCGGAGTACCAGGGCGCCCTGACCACCCTGTCCGTGAACTCCTCGCTCGTCGATGTGCTGGCGGAGGGCACCGAGAAGCTGCGCGAGGCCGAGCGGTCCGGGTGCCCCGCCGAGGCGGCCCGCTGCGGGCTCGCCGTCGCCGAGGCGCACCGTCGGCTCGGCCACACGGCGGAGGCGGACCGGGCCTGGAAGGCGAGTTACCGCGCCGCCCGCGCGGCCGGCGACACCGCCGCGATGGCGTGGGCGCTGTGGAGCGGCGGCACCCTCGCCCGGCAGCGTGGGGCCTTCCCGCTGGCCTGGCGGCTGCTGGGGCTCGCGGCCGAACTCGGCGAGCGGGGCGGCGATATCGTTGTCCGCGGCTACTCGCTGGCCGGTCTCGCGGAGACCGGGCGCATCCAGGGCGACTACGCGGCCGTCGGCCGGCTGCACGAGCAGCTGCTGGCCGAGGCGCGCCGGCGCGGGGAGGCCCGGCACACGGTGTGGGCGCTGGAGGGCATCGCACAGATGCACCGCAACACCGGCGACCTCGACCGGGCGTACGCGCTGTTCGAGGAGGCCGCGCAGATAGCCGAGCGGGCGGAGGACCGGCGGGGGCACGCCTGGGCGCTGCGCGGACTCGCCGACATCCTCTCGGTGCGCGACAAGGACACCGAAAGGGCACTGGAGCTGCTGTCCCGCGCCGAGGCCTCCTGCCGGGCGATGAACCTGTCCAGTGCGCTCGCCTACAACCACAAGATGCGTGGCAACGTCCTGTACCGGGCCGGGCGATACGGCGAGGCGCGGGATCTGTACGAGCTGGCGCTGGCGGAGTTCCGTGCGATGAGCGAGCCGCGCGGCGAGGCGCTGGCCCGGCTGGGCCTGGTCAAGTCGCTGGCGCAGCTGGGCCGGGACCGGTCCCTGACGGCGGCGGAACTCGCCGATCTGGCAGCGACGTTGGAGCGGAGCGGGCTGAAACACGCCCGGGAGATGGTGGCCCGGGCCCAGGAGGAGTTCGGTCTCGACGCGGAGGGTGCCCGGTGACCGCCGTACAGGCTCCGCCTTCGGCTCCAGAAGTCCTCGGTCGTTGCCGGGGGTTGGTGCAGCCGGCGCTTCGGGAGGCGGTCGGGCGGCTGCATCCGTGGGTGGCCGAGATGGCCGGGTACTCCTTCGGCTGGTGCGAGGTCGGCGGGGCGCCCGCCGCCGCTCCGGGCGGCAAGGGTGTACGGCAGGCGCTTTCGGTGCTCGGCGCCGAGGCGGCCGGCGCCGACGGAGCTGCCGGCGTGCCGGCCGCGGTCGCGGTGGAGCTGGTGCACACCTTCTCGCTGCTGCACGACGACATCATGGACGGCGACGCGACCCGGCGCCGCCGCCCCGCCGTGTGGAAGGCGTACGGCACCGGCCCGGCGGTACTGGCCGGGGACGCCCTGTTCGCGCTGGCGGTGGAGACCCTCGCGACCGCGCCGCAGGGCGCCGGCACCGTACGGCTGCTGTCGGCGGCCCTCGCCGACCTGGTGCGTGGGCAGGCCGACGACCTGCTGTTCGCCACCCGGCCCTGGACCGGGCCGGAGCGGGTCACGGCCGATGAGTACCGGTCGATGGCGGAGGGGAAGACCGGCGCCCTGCTGGGCTGCGCCGCCGCGCTGGGCGCCGTGCTCGGCGGGGCGGGCGAGGCCACGGCCGACGCGCTGGACCGGGCCGGACGGCATCTCGGCATCGCCTTCCAGCTGGTCGACGACGTGCTGGGCATCTGGGGCGACCCGGCCGTCACCGGCAAGCCCGTGGGCGGCGATCTGCGGCAGCGCAAGAAGACGTACCCGGTGCTGGCCGCACTCGATTCCCCGGCGGCCCGCGGGTTGCCCGAGCTCCTCGACGCACCGGGGCGGGAGGCGGAGGCCGCCGCACTGATCGACGCGGCGGGCGGCCGGACGGCGGCACTCACCCAGGCCCGTGCACACACGGCCACCGCCCGGGCACTCCTCTCGGCCGCACCACTGGCCACCGAAGCGGCCGGACAACTCGTCCAGCTCCTCGATCACCTGGCGGGCCGTCAGCTGTGATCACTGCCGGCCGGTGAATCCGTGTTGACCTCGACGGTCCAGGCGGGTCAGGGTGCGATCGGCGCGGCCCTCACCCCCGCGCCGGAAGGGTGAAGCACCTTGATCGGCATCACGGAGATCGAAGCCGCTGCGGAGCGGATCGCCGGACACGTCGTGCGGACGCCGACCGTGCCGAGTCCGGGTCTGACCGAGCTGCTCGGCGTCCCGGTCACCGCCAAGCTCGAACTGCTGCAGCGCACCGGCTCGTTCAAGGCGCGCGGGGCGACGGCGAAGCTGCTGTCGCTGAGCGCGGCCGAGCGGGCGGCGGGCGTGGTCGCCGTCAGCGGCGGCAACCATGGGATCGCCCTCGCGGTGATGGCCGCGGCCCTCGATGTGAAGGCGACCGTGGTCATGCCCCGTACCGCGCCCGAGCGTTCCGTCGCCCTCGCCGGGCAGGCGGGCGCCCAGGTGCGGCTGACCGACGGCATGGACAGCGCCTTCGCGCTGGTGACACGGCTCAGGGACGAGGGGCTGACCCTGGTCCACCCGTTCGACGACCCGATGGTGATCGCCGGGCAGGGCACGGTCGGGCTGGAGTTGGCCGAGGACGCGGCGGACGGCCCAACGGACGTCCTGGTCAGCATCGGCGGCGGTGGGCTGATCGCCGGGGTCGCCGCGGCACTCGCCGCCAGGCGCCCCGGGGTCCGCGTCTGGGGTGTGGAGACCGAGGGCGCCGAGGCCATGTCGGGCGCGCTGAAGGCCGGCGGACCGGTGCCGGTGCCCCTGTCGTCGCTGGTCACCACGCTCAGCGCGCCCTCTGTGTCCCAGCTGACGTACGAGCATGTGTCGGCGCTGGTGGAGGAGGTGCTGGTGGTGCCGGACCGGGACGCGGTGCGGGGCTCGCTGGACCTGGCCGAGCACGCCAAGGTGTGGGCCGAGCCGGCGGCGGGCTGTCTGCTGCCGGCGGTCCGCCAGGTCGTGGCCCGGGTCGGCGACGGCGCCCGGATCGGACTCGTGGTGTGCGGCGGAAATTCGACACCCCGGGAACTGACCGGCTGGGCCGAGCGGTTCGGGCTGCTGTGAGCCAGGGGCGCACCCGGGTATTTACCCTCGGTTACCCGCAGGTCGAACGCCCCCCGAGTGCGACCATCCCAAACTCGCAAGCCCTTTCGAAGAATTGAATGAAAGGCAGGAACGGCACCGGACTCGCGGATTCTTTGAACACACCCCCGCACGCCCCGCGTACCTCTGTGAGACACGCAACAGGGTTTCAGCGAGGGATGACCATGACCAAGGCGCACGTCTCCGCACACCAGTTGGTCGCCGGACGGTACCGGCTCCTGGAGGTCTTCGCCCGCGAGACGAACCGCCTGTGGTGGTACGCCGAGGACGTGCCGGCGGAGCAGCCCCGGCTGGTGGCCCAGACCACCCTGCCGGAACCCTCCGCCGACGACACCGCGCGCCGGGTCACGGCCCGGGTCGTCCGGACCTCCGAGACCATGCGGCTGCTGTGCCCCGGCCAGGTCGCCACGGTCGTGGACGCCGTGGTGGAGGCCGGCATCCTGTGGACGGTCACCGAGTGGATCGACGGCACGTCTCTCGTCGAACTCCTCGATCGCGAGGGCGCGTTCAATGTCGCTCGGGCGGCCCGGATCGGCGTGGAACTGCTCGATGTGCTGCAGGCCGCGCACGAGGAGGGCATCACCCACGGCGAGTTGAGTCCCGGCCAGGTCTTCGTGCGCGACAGCGGGCCGGTCGTCGTCACCGGGTTCGGGCTGGCCGGCGCGACGCTGGTGCCACGGCTCACGGCACCGTCGTACGCCTCGCCCGAGCAGGCCCGCGACGAGCGGATCGGACCGGCCGCCGACCTGTGGGCGCTGGGGGCGCTGCTGTACACGATGGCGGAGGGCCGGCCGCCGTTCCGCGACCGCGGCCGGCCCGACGCCACCCTGAAGGCCGTGGACCGGCTGCCGCTGCGCACCCCGCTGCGCACGGGCCCGCTCACCCAGGCCGTGCAGGGGCTGCTGCGGAAGAACTCGCGGGAGCGGCTGACCCGGCCGGTGGTCCGGGAGGCCCTGGTCCGGACCCTGGACGAGGACGCCGACGCCGACCGGGAGCCGGCCCCCATGCCCCGGCTGCGCGCCGCGTACGCGGGTGTCCGCCTCGCCGGGCGGGAGCGGGGCAGAGGGCTGCTGGCGGCCGGTACCGCGCTGGCCGTGGTCACCGTGGCGGCCGCCGTCCTGGCCGCGACCCACGAGTCGCCGGGCGTCGGCAACGCGCAGGCACCGGCCCAGCCCACCATCTCGGCCGGCCGGCGCACCGCGGGCACCGCGCCCTCCTCACCGGCCCCGGCGCCGAGCGCCTCGGCCGCCCTGCCGTCCGGCTTCCACCGCTACACCGCCCCGGAGGGCTTCTCCGTCGCCCTGCCGGACGGCTGGCAGCGGCTGACCACCACCCGCGTCACCGGCGCCTACCGCGTCATCTTCGGCCGGGGCGGCACCTCCCCCACCCTCGCCGTCACGCACAGCGAACACGTCGGCCCGGATCCCGTGGCCGTCTGGCGGGACGACGTCGAGCCCGGACTTGAGCGGCTCCCCGGCTACCAGGGCGTCGGCACCGTCCGGGCCACCACGTACCAGGGGTACCGGGCCGCCGATCTGGAGTGGCTGGCGGGGACGGGGGACGCGCGGGTGCACACCTTCGGGCGGGGCTTTCTGACGGGCGGCGGCGACAGCTTCTCGCTGCGCTTCACGACCCCCGCCGCGACCTGGGGCGACGCCGCGAACCGGCTGGCGCTGAGGACGTTCCTGCAGACGTTCCGGGTGCCGCAGCACTGACCGGCACCCGTGGCTCGTTTTCGAGCCGCCTCCCCGGGGACTCGCCACGTATGGTGCAAATCGGATACACGATGATGACCGAGCAGGCAGGCCCCCGGGACCTCGTGGACCACGTCGTCCGGGCCGAGGAGACCGGGTTCGACTTCTCGGTGATCTCCGACCACTACTTTCCGTGGCTGCCCTCGCAGGGCCACTCCCCGTACGCGTGGAGCGTGCTCGGGGCCGCCGCCCAGGCCACCTCGCGGATTCCGCTGATGACCTATGTGACCTGCCCCATCCTCCGCTACCACCCGGCGATCGTGGCGCAGCAGGCGGCCACCGTGCAGTTGCTGTCCCAGGGCAGGTTCCGGCTCGGGCTGGGCGCCGGCGAGAACCTGAACGAGCATGTGGTGGGCGGCGGCTGGCCCCCGGTGGACGTGCGCCACGAGATGCTCGAGGAGGCCGTGGGGATCATTCGCGCCCTGTTCGAGGGCGGCCACGTCACCCACCACGGGCCGCACTACGACGTGGAGTCGGCCCGGCTGTGGGATCTGCCGGACCAGCCCCCGCCGATCGGCATCGCCGTCTCCGGCGACCAGTCCTGCGCACTCGCCGGGCACCTCGCCGACCTGGTCATCGCGACCGAACCGAAACCGGGACTGCTGGAGGCCTTCGACCGGCACGGCGGCAGCGGCAAACCCCGGGTCGGCCAGCTGCCGGTGTGCTACGACCCCGACCGGGACACGGCGGTCAAGCGCGCCCACTCCCAGTTCCGCTGGTTCGGGCTCGGCTGGAAGGTGAACGCCGAACTGCCGCACCCCGACTCCTTCGAGTCCGCGACGCGGTTCGTGGACGAGGACGACGTCGCCGCCTCCATCCCGTGCGGCGACGACCCGGACGCCTTCGTGGCGGCCGTACGGCCGTACGCCGAGGCCGGGTTCGGGGAGATCGCGCTCGTGCAGATCGGCGGCGACGCGCAGGCGGAGTATCTGGACTGGTCGGCGAAGACGCTGCTGCCCGCGCTGCGGGAGGCCTTCGGCTGACGCGCGCGGACCGCGCCGTAACGGGTCCGCCCAACATGGCCAATGCGTCCATATAGGCTTTCCTGGCTGCGCCCGCTCCCGGGCGCGGTCCCTTGAGCATTCTTGCAGGAGAGTCATCCGTGACCCTGGTCATCGACCCGTCCGAGGCATCCGCCCCGGCCGAGACGTCCGCTGCGGCCGCGGTGCCGCTGTCCGACCTGGTGGCGCGCGACGCCCGTGAGTTCGGCGGCTACGCGCGCACCGGGAGCTGGGCGTTCGCGCTGATGGTGGCCCGCAGCGTGCGGCCGGGCGGACAGGCCGCCGGTGAGACGCCGAAGGTGTCCGCGAAGGAGTTCGCGCAGCTGGCCGGCTGTTCCCCGGAGCGGGTCATGCGCTACTACAGGGCCTGGGACCGGGCCGCTGACGACGGGCTCGTGCCGCACTTCGAGGCCCTGCGGCCGGGCCAGGGGGTCGAGTTGCCGGACGCGGACGTGTGGCTGAGCTACTACGTCTCCCGCAACAGCGCGACCTCCGAGCGCGGCACCGCGATCGCCGAGGCGGCCGAGGCCGAGGGCATCCGTCCCACCAAGGCGCTGGAGGTCGCCGAGAACCCGACCGCACTGCGCGCCGCGATCCTCGCCGACCCCGCCACCGCCCGCACGGCCCGCGCCGCACTGCTGGACCGGCTGCGCGAGGACCCCGAGCTGCAGGCGGAACTGGCGCGTGACGTCGTACGGACCGACGACCTGAAGAAGGCCGTCGCGACCGAGAGCCGGGCGGCCGACCGGATCGGGTACGTCCGGCAGATCGCGGAGTCCGGGCGGATCAAGACACCGGCCGGGCAGACCGTCGACGCCCCGGCGGAGCTGCGCGAGGAGGCCGAGCGCCACCTGTCGCTGATCGACGAGCTGGAGGGCGGCGAGGGCGGCGGCGAGTGGGCCGCCGACGCCTACGACACCATGAAGTCGCTCGTCGCCGAGGCGGTCGAGGCCGATCCCGGACTGCGCGTCCAGGAACGGCGGACGAAGTTCTACAACAGCCTGCAGAAGGCGACGAGGGCGTTCGAGGAGCTGACCTTCGACGACGCCCAGGACTTCTACGAGGACGACATGGTCCGGCGCCTGGAGGAACTCCAGCAGGCCATCGGCAGCTGCCTGGCCGCGCTGCGCGGAGCCGGCGGGAATCCGTCTGTCCCGTAACCGCGTTGGCTCGCCGCGGAGATTCCGTGCTGCTGCTCAGCGGTGTCCACGGCCGTCAGCTCCGGACGCTGGAGGGGACGGCCCCGGCCCGAGGTGGTCGGTGGCCGGTCCGGTCGTGTGCCGGTGCCGGGCCCACAGCGGCAGGCCGAACCAGCAGACCAGGTACCAGAGGACGACGGCCGCCAGCAGATACGGCACATAGCCGCCCCGCGTGGCCACCCGGAGGATCAGCAGCAGGGCGGACGTCATCGTCGCGAGGAGCAGGACCAGGCCCACCAAGGTCATCCGGGCCGCCAGCCGCACGGTCTGCGGCTTGATCCGGCGGCCCGACACCAGCCGGTGCAGGGACACCGGGCCGACGAGAGCGCCGGTCGCGCAGGCGCCCAGGACGACGGTCACGATGTAGATGACCCGGTCGGCGTGGGGCAGCGTCGCGTACTTCGGCTGGAAGACGACGGTCAGCAGGAAGCCGAACAGGATCTGCACGCCCGTCTGGGCGACGCGGACCTCCTGGATGAGCTCGCCCCACATCCGGTCGGCCCGCTCCTCCTCGGTCTCGTGCCGCCCCCTGCGCGGTTCTTCCTCCTTCATGCGCTTGCGGGTAACCGCCCGGACGTCCGTTCAAACGGCGGGTGACACGGCGACTACCAGCGGTGCTCGACCTGGTCCTTGATCCGTCGGTCGTACAGCTCGCGGATCACGGTGAACGTCTGCTCGGGCAGCGGCGGCAGCTTGGCGGCGGCCGCGTTCGCCCGGGCCTGCTCCGGGTTGCGGGCGCCCGGGATGACCGTGGTCACGCCGTCCTGCTCGGTGATCCAGCGCAGCGCCAGCTGGGCCGGGGTGTACCCCTCGGGGGCCAGCGCGGCGAACTCTGCGGCGGCCTCGACACCGGTCTCGTAGTCGACGCCGGAGAAGGTCTCGCCCTGGTCGAAGGCCTCGCCGTGCCGGTTGAAGGTGCGGTGGTCGTTGGCGGCGAACACCGTGTCCTTCGTGTATTTGCCGGACAGCAGGCCGGAGGCGAGGGGCACCCGCGCGATGACGCCGACGCCGGCCTCACGGGCGGCGGGGAGCACCTCCTGCAGGGGCTTCATGCGGAACGGGTTCAGGATGATCTGCACGCTCGCCACGTTCGGCCGGGCGATCGCGGTCAGCGCCTCGGCGCAGGTCTCCACGCTCACCCCGTACGCCGCGACGCGCTCCTCCTCGACCAGCGTGTCCAGGGCGTCGAACACCGCGTCGGAGGAGTAGACGGGCGTCGGCGGACAGTGCAGCTGGACCAGGTCGATGCGGTCGACGCCGAGGTTGCGGCGGGAGCGGTCGTTCCAGGCGCGGAAGTTGTCCAGGACGTAGTTCTCGGCGATCTGCTCGACCCGGCGGCCCATCTTGGTCGCCACCAGGACGTGCAGATCGGGCCGGCCGCGCAGGAACGAGGCGATGGTCTCCTCGCTGCGTCCGTCGCCGTACACGTCGGCCGTGTCGAAGAAGGTGACACCCGCCTCGGCCGCGGCCTCGAGGACGGACAGCGCCTCCTTGTCGTCCACGTCGCCCCAGTCGGCACCCAGTTGCCATGTGCCGAGACCGATCACCGACGCCCACTGACCCGACCTGCCCATTACGCGTTCGTCCATGGCGCCAGTGTGTCATCCGGCACCGGGACGCGCGGAACGAGCCGCTCCGACGGGGGGGCTGTGCGTTGAAGCAGTGGTCCTCGTCCAGGTCCGCGCGCAGTCCCGTCTCGCGCGGCTCCCAGTACGAGCCGCGCGTCGGCGTCCTTCCCGTCCACGCGTTCTGGCGCATCGACCCGTGCCCCGACGGGTGCCCGGCTCGCGACGGCCGGTACGTCAACGACTTCGAGGACAAGTGCGAACGCCGTCAGGCCGGGGCGGAGAGGCTGCAAGTGGGCACAGGCCCTGGTCGGGGCCCTCAGTCGAGGTTCTTCTCCAGGGCCGTCAGATAGTTGTGCATGAAGTGGTCGCGGATGCCGTCGGAGGCGGGCGCGAAGGCGTCGGCGGTCAGTCCGGTCGCGCGGTCGGTGAGCGCCGACAGCATGGGCATGCTCTCGCGCAGCCGGCCGTGGGAGTCGATGTAGCGCAGGGCGCGGACATGAGTGAAGACGGGCTCGGGCGGCAACTGGGGGACGATGTCGTTGTTGTTGACGAAGCGGTACATACGGCCGCCGAACCCCTTGTGGAACGCCTCGGCGAGCAGCCGGTCGCAGGTGCGCGGCTGGCCGTAGGTGTACACGCCGTCGGCGGCCAGGTGCGGGTCCTCCAGATACATCCGGGCGCCGGCCAGCATCGCGAGGGCGCCGCCCAGGCTGTGCCCGGTGAAGTACACGGTCTGGCCGTCGGTGCGCAGCTCGGCGAGGGTCTGGTGGACGGCCGGATAGACCGATTCCAGGGCCTCGGCGAATCCGTGGTGGACGTAGCCGTTGCCCCCGGGTCCCGGCCTCGGCGGGGTGGTGGCGTCGGTGAGCCAGTCCTTGATCTGGTCGGGTTCGGTGCCGCGGAACGCGGTGACGATCATCCGGTCGCCGGCCACGGTGTACGCCTGCGTGTCCTGCAGCGGGAACGGCGGGGTGAAACGGGTCTCGTGGTGGCGCACATGGTCGAAGCCCCACTGGGCGGCCTGGTCCTCGATGACGGCGCGGTCCTTGTAGGCCAGGTCGGCGGCGCGGGCCAGCCAGTAGGCGCGTTGCAGGCTGTAGCCGGTGGACGTCTGATCGAACGAGAGGGGTACGGCCATGGACGGAACTCCTCGGTGTGGGGAGATGGGAGAAACCGGAGTCGGGTGCGGGAAGCCGGTGTGGCCCGGCGGCGCCGGGAACGGGCGGGGACGCGGCCGCGGTGGTCCGACGACCGGCGTGCCGGGCGCGGGCGAGGCACATGGCGTCTTCCAGGGCGAGGGTGGTGCCGGCGCCGACGGCAGTGGGTGGTGTGGGCGGCGTCGCCGAGCAGTACCAGGTTGCCGTGGTGCCAGGTTGGGGAGGGATGCGGAAGTTCGGCCGGCCCCCGCCGGGACGGCCGATGAGCGGGTGGCCGTCGAGGACGCTCGCGAAGAGCCGCTCCAGCAGCACGAGGCTGTCCGCCTCGGTCGCCCGGTCCATGCCGAGCCCGGTGACGCCGAGCGTGCGGGCCCGGTCGGCGAGCAGGTCGAGCAGCCGGTGCCGGCCGGTGCCGAAGCCCTCGTCACCTTGGTGACGGGACGTCAGGACGGGTACGTGCGCGACGCCGTCGCTCCTACGGAGGGAGGCGTCCTCGATCACCCGCGCCGAGGCGGGATCGTGCTCCTGCAGCCGGTCGAGAAGGCAGTGCCGGTACGTCACGCCCCGGCCGTAGGCCGAGCCCTCGGGGTCGCGCTCGTGCGGGATGGCGAGGTGCGGGCCGGCGGGCCCGCCTCCGACACAGACGACCTTCACGTGCACGCCCCAGACAGTCACCGGTTGCGGTCGGCCGGATACACAGAGTAGCAGGGCGGTCGGGTCGCCTGATCGCGCCAGTTTGACGTGGTGAGCCGGGCCACTCGGACGGACGGCAGCCGAGAAGGATCACCGGAAACGGGGCGAGCGGGGCAAGGAATTCCCTGTTCGGGGCCGCACCAACCGCCACCCACAGCAAGATCATCTTGGTTCAACGCTTTACGACATGTGGCCAATTGTCCTGATCGCAGCCAACCGGTTCCGGGAGATTTCCGCCCGCCTCACAGCCCCCGATAGGCATACGTCGTCACCACCCGAACAGCCTCCAGGAGGACCCGTATGCCCGACATCACCCGGCGCCGCGCGCTCACCGCGACCGCGGCGCTCGCCGCGACGGCCGCCGTGACCACCCTCGCTGCCCCCACCGCCTCGGCCGCCGGCCACGACCACCCCATGCCGATGCCGCAGACCTTCGACGAGGTCTACAAGGGCCGCCGGATACAGGGCCGGCCGATGACGCCGGGCTCCGGTGGTCACCATCACGAACACGGCGGCGGCTACGAGGTGTTGATCGACGGCGTGCAGCTGCATGTGATGCGCAACGCAGACGGCAGCTGGATCAGCGTCGTCAGCCACTACGCCCCGGTGTCCACCCCGCGCGCCGCCGCCCGGGCCGCGGTGGACGAACTGCAGGGCGCCCCGCTGCTGCCCTTCCCCGCCAACTGACCGCCCCCGCAAGGACCTTCCGGAGCATCGCGCACCATGACCGTACGCAAGAACCAGGCCGCCCTGACCGCCGACGAGAAGAAGCGGTTCGTGTCCGCCGTCCTCGAACTCAAGCGCAACGGGCGCTACGACGAGTTCGTCCGCACGCACAACGAGTTCATCATGTCGGACACCGACACCGGCGAGCGGACCGGCCACCGCTCACCGTCGTTCCTGCCCTGGCACCGCAGATTCCTGCTCGACTTCGAGCAGGCGCTGCAGTCGGTGGACTCCTCCGTCGCGCTGCCGTACTGGGACTGGAGTACCGACCGCACGGTGCGTGCCTCGCTGTGGGCACCGGACTTCCTCGGCGGCACCGGGCGCAGCACGGACGGCCGGGTGATGGACGGGCCGTTCGCCGCGTCGGCCGGCAACTGGCCGATGAACATACGGGTGGACGGCCGTACGTTCCTGCGCCGCTCGCTCGGCACGGCCGTGCGCGAGCTGCCGACACGCGCGGAGGTGGAGTCGGTGCTGTCGATACCCACGTACGACATGGCGCCGTACAACAGCGCCTCGGACGGCTTCCGCAACAACCTGGAGGGATGGCGCGGGGTCAATCTGCACAACCGGGTCCATGTCTGGGTCGGCGGGCAGATGGGCACCGGGGTCTCCCCCAACGACCCGGTGTTCTGGCTGCACCACGCCTTCGTGGACAAGCTGTGGGCGGAGTGGCAGCGGCGGCATCCGGACGCGGGCTACCTGCCCACGGACGGCACGCCCGACGTCGTCGACCTGAACGAGACGATGAAGCCGTGGAACGACGTGCGTCCGACCGACCTGCTGGACCACACGCGGTACTACACCTTCGACAGCTGATCGGACCTGCCGCGCTCAGGCCTCGGCGGTGCGGCACTCCGGGTGGCCCCAGCCCTGCGCGTTCTTGGCGATGGACTCGCCGGCCGCGTAGGCGCGGCCGCACAGGCAGCGGCCGGGGAACTTCGCCTTGATGGTGCGGGAGGAGGTCGCGCCGCTGGTGCGGCGGGGCGCCTTCCCGCGCGGGGCGGCCCCCTTCGGGGTGCCGGGCGAGGGCGGCGGCTCCGGGGAGCCGAGCGCGCTGCCGGCCGCTTCCTGGACGGAGGCGGCCTGGCTGGCGGCGCGGTCGGCGAAGTCGTTCAGCGGGTCGCCGTCGACCTGGTGGGCCGGGACGTAGCGGAACTCCACCGTGCGGCCGTCGAGAAGTGCGTCGATGCGGACGACCAGCTCCTGGTTGGCGACGGGCTTGCCGGCCGCGGTCTTCCAGCCGTTGCGCTTCCAGCCGGGCAGCCAGGTGGTGACGGCCTTCATCGCGTACTGGGAGTCCATGCGGATCTCCAGCGGCACATCCGGCTCGACGGCCGTGAGCAGCCGCTCCAGGGCGGTGAGTTCCGCGACGTTGTTGGTGGCCCGACCGAGCGGGCCCGCCTCCCAGCGGGCGGGGGTCCGCTCGTCGCCGTCCGAGACCACCCACGCCCATCCGGCCGGTCCGGGGTTTCCCTTCGAAGCCCCGTCGCACGCGGCCACCACACGTTCACGCATACGCACGATCATGCCACGGCGGCGCGGGACGCCGTGACGGGCCGGTCAGACCGCCTTGACCTTGGGCATCTCCCCCTCCGTGGTCGTGATGTCGATCACGGAGAAGTTCGCGCCCTGCGGGTCGCTGAGCGCCGCGAACCGGCCGAAGGGGCTGCTCATCGGCCCGAAGCGGAGGACACCACCGAGCTTGGTGGCGCGGGCCACGGCCTCGTCGCAGTCGTCGACGGTGAAGTAGACGTTGATGTACGAGGGCACCTCGGGCGGGAAGTCGTCGGTCATCCGCATCCGGCCGAGGACGGTGTCCTCGCCGATGTCGAACATCCGGAAGTCCACCGCGTCGTCCACGATGTCCGTCATCCGGTACGGGAAGACGGCGGAGAGGAAGGCGTCGGCCTTCTCGGGCTCACGGGTGAAGACCTCGGCCCAGCAGTACGCGCCCGGGGTCGCCGTCGCCTCGAAGCCCTCGTGGCGGCCGGCCTGCCAGACGCCGAAGACGGCCCCGCTGGGCTCGCGGGCCAGGCACATCGTGCCGAAGTCCCCGACCTGCATCGGCTCCATCAGCACCTCGCCGCCGTTCTCCCGGATCTTCTCGGCGGTGGCGGCGGCGTCCGGCGAGGCGAAGTACAGGCACCACTGCGACTGGCCCTCCTGGCCGGGCATGGGCGGGACCACGGCCGCGACCGCCTTGCCCTCCGCGTAGGCCTGCGTGTAGTTGCCGTACTCCGACGACGACTCGCCGAAGGTCCAGCCGAGGACGTCGCCGTAGAACCGCTTGGCTCCCTCGACGTCGCTGAACATCGCATCGGCCCAACAGGGCGTTCCCTCGGGTTGCACGGCCATACTCGTGGCCCTCCTGGTCTTCGGTCCCGTACGGATGGTCCCCCGCCTGTGAGGCTTGCGTCCCGAAGCTCACGCTAGCCATCCGGCCGTCGGCCCGCGCGCCGAACCGGGGAACCGCCCGGACAATGGGAATGGAGGCGACGGTGCGATGACGACGAGCACGATGCGGGCGTGGTCGGTGGTGGTGCCGGGGCCGGTCGACGACCATCCGCTGCGGCTGGTGGAGCGGCCCGTGCCGGTGCCGGGGGCGGACGAACTGCTGGTGCGGGTGCGGGCCTGCGGGGTGTGCCGGACCGATCTGCATGTCACCGAGGGCGATCTGCCGGTGCACCGGCAAGGGGTCACCCCTGGCCACGAGGTGGTCGGCGAGGTCGCGGCGGCCGGGGCCGCGGTGCGGGACTTCGCGCCGGGCGACCGGGTCGGCGTGGCCTGGCTGCGGCGCACCGACGGGGTGTGCGCGTACTGCGCGCGGGGCGCCGAGAACCTGTGCCCGTACTCGGAGTACACCGGCTGGGACGCCGACGGCGGATACGCCGAGTACACGACCGTGCCGGCCGGCTTCGCCTACCCGCTGCCCGGCGCGCTGGACGATGTGGCGGCGGCGCCGCTGCTGTGCGCGGGGATCATCGGTTTCCGTGCGCTGCGCCGGACCGGGCTGCCCAAGGGCGGCCGGCTCGGCCTGTACGGGTTCGGGGGCAGCGCCCATCTGTGCGCGCAGGTGGCGCTCGCCGAGGGTGCCACCGTGCATGTGATCACCCGGGAGCCCGCCGCCCGCAGGCTGGCCCTGAAGCTGGGCGCCGCCTCCGCGCGGGACCTGCACGAGGCGCCGCCGGAGCCGCTGGACGCGGCGATCCTGTTCGCCCCGGTCGGCGACCTGGTCCCGGTGGCGCTCCGCGCCCTCGACCGGGGCGGCGTGCTGGCCCTCGCCGGCATCCACCTGACCGACGTACCCCCGCTGCACTACGCGACCGAGCTGTTCTACGAGAAGGAACTGCGCAGCGTCACCTCCAACACCCGTGCGGACGGCCGGGAGTTTCTCGCCCTGGCCGCCCGGCACGGCGTGCGCGCAACCACGCACGCCTATCCGCTGTCCCGCGCCCCGCAGGCGCTCGCCGACCTCAAGGCCGGCCGGTTCGACGGGGCGGCCGTCCTGGTCGACGACCTGACCTGAGCCTGTCCTGCGCCCTGGTCGACGGCCTCTCCCGAGCGCCCGGGGCGCACCACACCGGCGCGCGCAGACGCCGGCCGGGGCGCAGTGCACCGGCGCCCGATCACACCGTTTGCCGGTCGTGCCCCGATCGGAAGGTTTACACACCCCAGTGTCATGATCAGCCCCCTTCGCGCTGTATCGGGCACCTCACGAGGACTGTTTGGCTTGGCCAGGGTGCTGGATCACCACGCTCACCACCCGGCGATCCGGCCACCCCTGTTCGCACGCAGCTCCGCTGGAGGGAATGTGACCACACCGGGCAGCGCCACCGGTTCCGCCGTCGACGAACCCGCCCCCGACCCCGCGGCCGACGGGCAGCTCACCAGCCTGAGCACCCGGGCGGCACGCCAGCTCACCACGACCACCAAGTCCGAACCGCAGATGCAGGCCATCACCTCGCGATGGCTGCTGAAGACACTGCCGTGGGTGGACGTCCGGGGTGGCACCTACCGGGTCAACCGCCGCCTGACCCTGCGCACGGGCCGCGGCCGGGTGCACTTCGAGCAGAACGGCGCCGACGACATCCGGGTCATCCCTCAGACGCTGACCGAGCTGCCGATCCTGCGCGGCTACCCCGACGGCGAGGTGCTGCGGGAGATCGCCGGCCGCTTCCACTCCCGGGAGGTGCGTGCCGGGCAGGTGCTGTTCGAGGCGGGTCAGCCCGTGACGGAGGCCTATCTGGTCGTCCATGGCCGGTTCACCCGCTACACCGCCGGCAAGTACGGCGACGAGGAGATCACAGGGGTCGTCACCGACGGCGACCAGATGGGCGACGAGGCGGTCGGGCAGTCCGATCCGCTGTGGCTGACCTCGGTGCGGGCCGAGACCGCGGGGGTGGTGCTCGCGCTGCCCTGGGCCGTCGTGCAGGAGTTCACCGAGCGCGTCCCGTCCCTCGCCGCCCATCTCCGGGCCTATGTGGAGCGGCAGCAGCGGCCGATGAACCGCAAGGGCGAGGCAGAGGTGCCGGTGCAGGCCGGCCATGTCGGCGAGCCCACCCTGCAGGGCGGCTTCGTGGACTACGAACTCGCTCCCCGCGAATACGAGTTGTCCCTCACCCAGACCGTGGTGCGGGTGCACACCCGGGTCGCTGACCTCTACAACCACCCCATGGACCAGACCCAGCAGCAGCTGAGGCTCACGGTCGAGGAGATCCGCGAGCGCCAGGAGTGGGAGCTGGTCAACAACCGGGAGTTCGGGCTGCTGCACAACGTCGACCACGGCCAGCGGATCAGCACCTTCACCGGCCCGCCGGTGCCGGACGACCTGGACGAACTGCTGTCGATGCGGCGCAAGACCAAGGTGTTCCTCGCCCATCCCAAGGCGATCGCGGCGTTCTTCCGGCAGTGCAACCGGCGTGGTCTGGTGCCCGGCACGGCGAGCGTCGACGGACACGAGGTGCCGGCGTGGCGCGGGGTGCCGATCTTCCCGTGCAGCAAGATCCCGATCAGCGAGGACCACACCACCAGCATCATCGCGCTGCGCACCGGCGAGGCGGACCAGGGGGTGGTCGGCCTCCACCAGACCGGCATCCCGGAGGAGTTCCAGCCGGGGCTGAACGTCCGGTTCATGGGCATCGACTCGGCCGCGATCATCAGCTACCTCGTGACCGCCTACTACTCGATGGCCATCCTGGTGCCCGACGCGGCCGGGATCCTGGAGAACGTGCAGATCGGCCGGTTCCCCGAATGACGTCCGAGCAGACCACGGGCACGCCCACTCCCTCCTACCCGCTGCCGGGGCCGCCTGACATCGCCGCGAGCCTGCGCAGACCCCGCCGCACCGGGGCCGTCCCCGGACTGCACCACCAGCCGGCCGTGCCCGCCGACCCGGTGAAGGCAGCCGAGGTGGACCGCAGGCTGGAGACCTGGGCCCGTGGCCTGGATCTGTTCCCGGAGGCGTGGAAGGGGGACTTCTCCGGCTTCCAGTTCGGCCGGGCCGTCGTCCTGCAGCATCCGGGCGCGCTGGACCTGGACCGGCTGACGGCCGCCGGGAAGCTGCTGCTCGCCGAGAACATCGTCGACTCCTGCTACTGCGAGGAGGACGAGGGCCGGGGCGCGGCACGCCGCGGCCTCGCCGGCCGGCTGATCCTGGCCCAGTCGGCGCTCGATCCCTACCACGGCATTCCGGAGCTGGAGGAGGAATGGCGCCAGGGCGTACGGGCCGACGGTCCGCTGCGCTCGTACCACTTCGCCCTGGAGGACTTCGCCGGCTTCGCCACGCCCAGCCAGACCGACCGGTTCGTGCACGACATCGCCCGGCTGCACCTGGGCTACCTCGCGGAGGCCGCCTGGGCGGAGACGCGGTACAAGCCGCGGATCTGGGAGTACCTGGTGATGCGGCAGTTCAACAACTTCCGCCCCTGTCTGTCGATCGTCGACGCCGTGGACGGCTACGAGCTGCCCGAGCAGGTGTACGCCCGCCCCGAGATCCAGCGGGTCACGGCCCTCGCCTGCAACGCCACCACGATCGTCAACGACCTGTACTCCTTCACCAAGGAACTGGCCGGCGACCCCGAGCATCTGAACCTGCCGCAGGTCGTCGCCGCCAACGAGCGGCGCGGGCTGAAGGCCGCCTATCTGAAGTCCGTCGAGATCCACAACCGGATCATGGCGGCCTTCGAGGAGGAGTCGGCCCTGCTGTCGGCCACCTCGCCGCTGGTGGAGCGCTACGCCCGGGGGCTCGCCGCCTGGGTGTCCGGCAACCACGAGTGGCACGCCACCAACACCCATCGCTACCACCTGCCCGACTACTGGTGACCGCCCTCTCCCGAAACACCGTCACATGCACGACGAACACCGCCACATGCGCGAGGAGCCACCTTTGACCACCGCCCCCGTCGCCCGGACCACGCCCGCTGCGATCCCGACCCAGTCCGTCTACCAGAACCGGGTCGCGGACTACTGGAACGCCGAGGAGAACCCGGTCAACCTCGAACTCGGCAAGATCGACGACCTGTATCACCATCACTACGGCATCGGAGAGGCCGACCGGTCGGTGCTCGACGAGCCTGATCCGGACCGGCGCCGGGCCCGCGTCACCGCCGAACTGCACCGCCTGGAACACGCCCAGGCCGAGCTGCTCGCCGCGCATCTCGGCCCGCTGTCCCCCGCCGACCGGGTCTTCGACGCCGGCTGCGGCCGGGGCGGCGGCAGTGTCGTGGCGCATCTGCGGTACGGCTGCCACGCCGACGGCGTCACCATCTCCGCCAAGCAGGCCGAGTTCGCGAACGAGCAGGCCCGTGCCCGGGCCATCGACGACAAGGTGCGCTACCACCACCGCAACATGCTCGACACCGGCTTCGAGACCGGCGCGTACGCGGCCTCGTGGAACAACGAGTCCACCATGTACGTCGAGCTGGACCTGCTGTTCGCCGAGCACGCCCGGCTGCTGCGCCGTGGCGGACGCTATGTGGTGATCACCGGCTGCTACAACGACACCTACGGGCAGGCCTCGCGCGAGGTGTCGCTCATCAACGCCCACTACATCTGCGACATCCACCCGCGCTCGGAGTACTTCAAGGCGATGGCCCGCAACCGCCTGGTGCCGGTGCACGTCGAGGACCTGACCGGGGCGACACTCCCCTACTGGGAACTGCGCAGGGAGGCCGACCATCTGCTCACGGGCATCGAGGACACGTTCCTGGACGCCTACCGCAACGGCAGCTTCCAGTACCTGCTGATCGCGGCCGACCGGGTCTGAGGAGGACGGAAATCCATTGGACGGCGAGCGCGCCGAGGCGCTGGGATGGGCCTCGATGAGTGCCCACGACAGCCAGACTCCGCCGAGGATGCACGCGGACGAGATCGACCTCGACGCCCCGCTGGTCCAGCGCCTGATCGCCCGCCGGTTCCCGCGGTGGGCGGCGCTGCCGGTGCGCCGGCTGCCGTCCGCCGGGACCGAGAACGCCATGTTCCGGCTGGGCACCGACCTGCTGGTGCGGCTGCCCCGGCGGCCCGGCGCCGTAGGGGACCTGGGGCTGGAGCAGCGCTGGCTGCCCCGGCTCGGGCCGCTGCTGCCGGTCGCCGTGCCCGAACCGGTGGGCATCGGCGAGCCGGGCGAGGGTTATCCGTGGCCCTGGTCGGTCTACCGCTGGCTGCAGGGGCACAATCCGGTGGCCGGCGCCGTGCGGGAGCCGGAACGCTTCGCCGAGGATCTCGCGGCGTTCGTGCGCGCGCTGCGCCGGATCGCGCCACAGGACGCGCCGCCCGGCTACCGGGGTGGTCCGCTGCGGGACCGGGACGAGCCCACCCGGGCGGCCGTCGCCGAGCTGGGCCCGAGGGTCGACGCCGGCGCGGTCACGGCCCTGTGGGAGGAGTCCCTGCGGGCCCCGGAGCACACGGGACCGCCGGTGTGGGCCCACGGGGACCTCTCCCCCGGGAACGTGCTGGTCGACGAGGGCCGGCTGAGCGCGGTACTCGACTTCGGCTGCGCGGGAGCGGGTGACCCGGCGGTGGATCTGATCGTGGCCTGGAACCTGCTGCCCTCGTCCGTCCGGGACACCTTCCGCAAGGCCGTCGGCGCCGACGACGCTCAGTGGGCGCGGGGCCGGGGCTGGGCGCTGTCGATCTCGCTGATCCAGCTGCCGTACTACTGGGACACGAACCCGGCCCTGGCGGAGAACTCCCGGCATGTGATCACCGAGATCCTCGCCGAGGCCGGGTGACGGTCGCGGACCGACGGGGTCCGCTACTCCCCCGCGTACGCCTTCTCCAGCGCGGCGACGTCCAGCTTGCCCATGCCCATCACTGCCTTCATGGCGCGGTCGACCTTCTCCGGGTCGGGGTCGTGGAGGATCTCGGGGATCCGGTCGTAGACGACCTGCCAGGAGACTCCGAACCTGTCCTTCAGCCAGCCGCAGGGGCCGCCCTCGCCGCCGTTCTCGGTGAGCTTGGTCCAGTAGTGGTCGATCTCCGCCTGGTCGGCGCACAGGATCTGGAAGGAGATGGCCTCGTTGAACCTGAACTGGGGGCCGCCGTTGAGCGCGACGAACTTCTGGCCGTTGGCCGTGAACTCGACGGTCAGCACGGAGCCGGTCTCACCGGGAGCGGAGTCGGTGCAGCGGCTGACCCGGCCGAGGCTGGAGTTCTTGAAGACCGACACGTAGAACTCGGCGGCCTCCTCGGCCTGGCCGTCGAACCAGAGACAGGTGAGGAATCCGTCGGTGGTCATGAGTACCTCCTTGGCGAGGGAACGCGGTCACCAGTGTCGACCGATCCTCGTGGCAAAACTCATCGGCCGCGCCGCCGAACAATATGGTCCGGTGCTGCGCGCCCGTGCGCCTGGTCGGCCCGTCGTGGGTCAGTGAGAGCAGGTCGCCGAGGGCGTGCGCCGCGGCCACGAAGACCTCCGAGGAGGCCACGTGCGGCCGCGCTCGATCTCGGCGGGGCAGGGCAGAGCAGGGCAGCGAGATCCTGGCCGCGTCGGACACGTCCCTCGGGCTGCGGTCCTGTGCCCGCCGCTCACGGCGCAGCACCCTCGCCGACCATGTCGCGCCACAGCGGCTCCTTCTCCGCCATGGGCTCGGGCCCGGGCTGCGCCGGCCGGTCCGGCGTCGGCCGATTCCCCGGACCGGCGGCCGCGTGTGCATGCGCGGCGTGACCGGGGGTACTCGCCCCGTCAGCGGCATCAGCTGGTACGTGTGAAACACCGAGTGATGGGTAAACCGGACAAACGACATAGAACGGACACACTGAGGTCGCCGAGGCAGACACAGGACCAGGACTTTCGTGGGAGAGGCACATGAACACCGCCGGGATCCGGCCGGAAGCAGAGGTCGCCGAGAGGACCGCGCAGGACAGGCCGGGCGAGGTATCGGCAGCACTGCCCGGCATCGCGGACCCGGCGTCCGTCGCACCACGTGACGCACGGGAGCTGTCCCGGCAGTTCTTCCGCCGGCTGGCCGAGCTGGAGGAGGGCACGCACGAGTACCAGTACGCACGCAACACCCTCATCGAGATGAACATGTCGCTGGTGCGTTTCGCGGCCGGACGCTTCCGGAACCGCGGCGACGACATGGAGGACATCGTCCAGACCGGCATGATCGGCCTGATCAAGGCCATCGACCGGTTCGAGCTGGCCCGCGAGGTGGAGTTCACCTCCTTCGCGCTGCCGTACATCGTCGGCGAGATCAAGCGGTTCTTCCGGGACACCACCTGGGCGGTGCACGTGCCGCGCCGGCTCCAGGAGCTGCGGGTGGAATTGGCCAAGGCGCGCGAGGAGCTGTCCAGCCGACTGGACCGGGACCCGACGGTCGCCGAGCTGGCGACCCTGATGAACATCCCCGAGGACCAGGTGGTCGAGGCCCAGCTCGCCTCCAACGGGTACAACTCCTCCTCCCTGGACGCCGCGCTCACCGGTGACGGGACGGAGGACGGCGAGGCGGTGCTCGCCGACTTCATCGGCGTGGAGGAGGAGGGGCTGCGGCTCGTCGAGGACTTCCAGGCGCTCGCGCCGCTGATGGCGGAACTGAGCGAGCGGGACCGGCGGATCATCCATATGCGGTTCGTCGAGGAGGCCACCCAGGCGGAGATCGGGGAACGGCTCGGCTGCTCCCAGATGCATGTGTCCCGGCTGATCAAGCGGATCATCGCCCGGCTGCGCGAGGGGATGCTCGGCGAACTCGACCGCGCCTGAGACGGCGCCCCGGTTCGGCTCAGCGGTTCAGTTCGAAGCGGACGCGCACCCGTTTGCCCACGGGCACGCGCTCCGCGGTGACCTCCGAGGCCAGGGCGTGCACGATCTCCATACCGTGCTGTCCGACGCGTTCGGGGTCCCTCGGGAAGCGGCGGGGAAGGGCGGAGCTGCTGTCGTAGACGCACACCGTGACGGCACTGTCCGTGCCTTCCAGTTCCAGGATGTACGGGCCGTTGCTGTGCCGGTCGGCGTTGGTGACGAGTTCGCTCACGACCAGGAGCAGCTCACCGTAGGCGCGGCGGTCGGCGATGGCGCACCACTCGGTGCGCAGTTGCTCCAGGAACCGGGAGGCGAAGGCGCGTGCCTCGGCGATGCAACCGGGTTCGCCGGTGTAGTGCGCCGTCCGCCACAGCGGCTCCACGGGTACGTCGAAGCCAGTCGCTATGACTGCCTCGTCAAGGTGGTTGGTCATGCTGTCTCTCTCGGAAAGCCCGGCCCGGCCGGTCGCCTGGTGCACCTGTCCTCGTACCCCGTGCCGGGCTCGGCAGTCCCCCCGGGCGTTCGCCCACCGCGCACAGTGGCGATGGTCACGCCGCCCGGAGCGGCGACCGCTCACTGCGAAGGCGAGCCCTGCGGTGCCTGCTGCGTGGGCGTGATCGCGCCCGACTCGCCGGGCGTCCCCGGGGTCGGCGGGGCCGGAACGGAATTCTCCGAGGACCGCTGAATGGAGCCGGTCGTCTGCTGCTGCGACGACTTCTCGCCGGCGCTGGAGGTCTGCGCCGAGGGAGAGCCCGCGGACGGCGACGCCGGCCCGGCGGAGGACGGCTGGGTCGAGGACGGCTTCGACCCGGACGACTGCGATGCGGACGACTGCGATGCCGACGACTTCGACTCCGACGGTGACTTCGATTCCGACGACTTCGATCCGGACGGCGAGGACGACGACGAAGACGAGGACTTGGAGGACGAAGCGGACGACGACGGGGACGAGGAGGAGGACGACGGCGACGAACTCGACGACGACGGCGAGGACGAGGATGAGGATGAGGATGACGAGGGCGAAGAGGACGGGGAGGACTTCGACGGGGACGGCGACGCGCTCGACGAGGACGACGTCGACGGGGACGGCGGCCGGGGCGGGTTCCAGGGGTGCGGGAACGCCGGCGGCCTGGCGTGCTCGTCGTGCCGGCCGTACTGGTCACCGCGCTGACGGTGGATCCAGTCCTGGTGGTGGTTGTCGTAGAGCACGAAGACGTTGACGACCTGCGGCGCGGGCGTCACCACGATCACGTTGGAGGGCCGGTACGAGGGCCAGCGCGGGCCCACCAGCTTCGGCGTGCTCTTCTGGGCGACCGGCGCGTTCAGCGGGTTGCCGCAGGCGCAGCGCACGCGGGGGACGCCGTGGCTGTCCACCAGCACGGCGGTGCCCGCCTGGAGCACCGACTGGTAGCTGGTGGCGGCCCCGTCGCGGTAGCCGTGGTTGGTGACCCGGGTGTCGACGCGCAGCTGAACCGGGGTCAGCGAGCGCAGATAGGCGGGCACGCCGGAGGGCTGGACGCCGACCACGGAGGCGAAGGCCTTCTCCTTGCCCTGGTCGGCCTGGAGGAACTTGACCTGCTTCTCGACGTCGCAGGCTGGTGTGCGGGCGGTGCCGCCGTACAGCCCGGGCGCACCGCCGTCGACTCCCTGGACCGCGTTGGTCGTACCGGAGGGCGCGGCGGAGGGCGGCGGAGGGGCGGAACTCTGCCTCGCGGTGGACTCCGTGAACGGGTCCTGGCCGGTGCTGTTCGCGGACTGCAGGAAGACCTCGCCGCCCTTGGCGGATCCGCCGCCCGGCCGGGTGAAGACCACAGCGAGGACCACGGCGGCGACCACGGCGGCGCTGACGGCTGCCACCCGCGGCACGGACTTCCACCACGGCCCGTGGGGACCCTGGGCTCCGCCACCGCCACCCGGCGGTTGGGAGGGCGGTGGTCCGGACGGGGGCCGCGAGGAGCCCGACAGCGGGCCGGAGGGCGGCCCGGTCGGGCGGCCGGAGGACGGAGGATCGGCGCTCACGAGCACTTCTTCCCGTCGCGATCGTCGCGATACGCGATGCGACACGCGGTGCGATACGCGGCTTTGATCAGTCAAATTCCCTTTGGTGCATTTGGCTGCACTTTGATCCCATTGTGTGTCGCAGGGCGGTGAGGCTCGCAAGCCGACGCGAACGGCCCACCCGGCGGGCGGGGTGTGCGGCCGCTGCCTAGCGTGTCAACCGTGAGCGTTCCCACCGTTTCCCCGCGGCCCGCCGTCCGTCATGGCTGGGCGCAGGCCGTGGCCGCGGTGCTGACCGGGCTCGCCGTCATGGTGCTGGTGGCGGCGCTGGGCCTGTGGGCGGCCGGCGCGGGTGACCTGCCGGACGACGCCTTCCCGAGAGTGGTGGCCGCGACCCTGGTCACGGCGGTCGGCGGAAGTGTGGAGCTCTCCGGGAACGCGGGCGTGCTGGCGCAGACCCGGGCCGGGGTCACCATGATCCCGCTGTCGGTGACGCTTGTCGGCGCGCTGGTGATCGGCGGGGGCTTTCTGCGCCCGCTGCGGCACCGGGCGGTCGCCTCGGTCGGCGAACTGGCCGGCTGGGCGGCCCGGATCGCGGTGCTGTGGCTGCTCGCGCTGATCGGCCTGGCCCTCGGCGCCCGGCAGACCTTCGCCGTGGACGTCGGCAGCGGCACCCTCAGCGACCTGACCGGCCTGTTCAATGCCGCGCCCCGCGTCGGCTTCAGCGCGGACGTGCCGCTGACGGTGCTGTTCGGCCTGCTGTGGCTGGCCGGGGTGCTGGCGCTGGCGCTGCTGGTGGCGCGCGGGGCGCCGGTGCCGGGGCGGCTGCTGCGTTTCCAGGAGTCGGTGCGCCCGGCGGCGCAGGCGATGGTGGTGCTGCTCCTCGCGTACGTGGTCGTCGGCCTGGTCGCCGCGCTGATCACGGCGGCCACCCGGGGTCACGCCCCGGCGACCTTCGCGCTGATCCTGCTCGGCCTGCCCAATCTGGCCTGGCTGGCCCTCACCATCGGCCTGGGAGCGACCTGGAACGGCCGGGTGCACGGCCCGTTCGGCCTGCCCATGCCGCATGTCCTGGACGCGATCCTGCGCACCCCGGACGTCTCGTCGCTGAACCTCGGCTCGCTCACCGACTACGACGGCCGGTGGTGGTGGCTGGTGGTCGTGGACGCGGTGCTGCTGCTGGCGGTGGCCTTCTGGACGGCAGCGACCTCACCGGCCCGGATCCGCTTGTGGCAGCACGCCGTCCACCTGGCCGTGGCGCTGGCGCTGACGGTGCTGATGATCTGTCTGACGTGCCGTGTCTCCGCGCACTACGGACTCTCCCTGCTCGGCATCGGCAACCTGGGCGGCGGCCTGTCCGGGGAACTGTTCCTCCGGCCCCGGCTGTGGCAGGCGGTGGGCCTGGGCGCGCTGTGGGGACTGGCCGCCGGATTCCTGGGCGGCCTGCTGGCCCGCCGGGTGCACCGGCGGGGCGAGGTGAGCGGGCCCTAGGTGTGTTGGTTTCAGGAGGGGTTTCGCGCGGTTGCGTCGGCCCGGTACACCGGGTCCGCCCAGTGCGGGGGGCTCGGCGGGCCGGTCGCCCTGTGGTGCGTCTCCGTGTCGGGCTCCTGCGCCGGGCGGACGTCGGCCGGGCCGGCGGGGGTCGCCATGGTGGCGCGCAGGGCGGCGACGAAGGCGAGACAGGTGTCGTAGCGGCTGTCGGGGCTCTTGGCCAGGGCCCTGGCGAAGACCGGGTCCAGCGCCGGGTCGAGGCCGGGGCGGGCCTCGCTCGGCGGGGGCGGATCGTCGTACTGGTGGGCCCAGAGCAGCGCCATGTCGTCGTCGCGCAGGAACGGGGGCCGGCCGGCGAGGCTCTCGTAGACGACACAGGCCAGACCGTAGACGTCGCAGCGGCCGTCGACCGGGCGGCCGGAGATCTGCTCGGGGGCCACGTAGTCGAGGGTGCCGACGAACTGGCCGACGCTGGTGAAGCCGGTGAGGGACAGCGACTTCTTGGTGAGCCCGAAGTCGGTGAGGTAGACGTGCTCGGGGTGGTCGGTGTCGATGCCCTCGGCGACCAGGATGTTGCCGGGTTTGACGTCCCGGTGCACCAGGCCGTGCTCGTGGGCGGCGTCGAGGGCGGACGCCACCTGGGCGGCGATCCGCACGGCATCCGGCAGCGGCAGCGGTCCCCGCAGGTCGAGGACGTGGCGCAGATCGCTGCCGGAGACGTGCCGCATGGCGATGTAGAGCACCCCGTCGGTCTCGCCGGCCTCGAAGACCGGCACGATGTGCGGGTGGTCGATCGCCGCGGCCACCTGGGACTCATGGATGAACCGCTTGCGGAAGGTGTCGTTGCGGGCGAGTTCGGGGGCGAGCAGCTTGAGGGCGACCGTCCGGTCCAGGCGCAGGTCGCGGGCGCGGTAGACGACGGCCATGCCGCCACGCCCGATCTCGCTCTCGATGCGGTAGCTCGCGATCTGCCGGCCGATGAGTTCCGAGGGTCGACCGGAGAACAGGCTGGTCTCGCCCGCCATCAGCGCTCACCTTCGGGTGCCACCAGCCGGGTCGGGGCGTGCCCGGCGGCGTCCTCGCCGGCGTCCTCGCCGGTGACCTCCCGGTCGGTGGCGTAGGTGGTCAGCCGCCGTCCGTCGCCGTACACCCAGCGGCCCTCCTCGGGGTCGTACAGCCACATGGCCTCCGCGTCGACGACGATCCCGAGCCTGAGGCCCCGGGTGCGGTCCTCGAAGTCCTCGCCGTCCAGGGTGCCGGCGGCCAGCTCCTCCACCGCGGACCGGTAATCCGCCAGGGCCTGTTCGACGTGGGCCAGCAGGGGCCGCGGATCGGCGGCGCCGGCCGGGCCGTCGGCGGCGGGCGGGTCCTCGGGTACGGCGACGAGCCGGCGGCCGTCGACCCAGGCGCCCCAGCCGTTGGCGCAGCGGATGTACCCCCAGTCGCCGCGCCGCTCCACGAGCTCCACCGGCAGCAGTGGGTCGAGGGGCACGGTGGGCCGGGCCGGGTCGGGGGCCTCCCAGGCGGGCATGCCGTGCCGCGGCACGACGTGCGTGGGCTGGAATCCGGGACTGGCCGCTCTGCTCATCGGGGCGCCTGCTTCCGGGTGTGTGCCATCGCGTTCGCCTACTTCCGCATCACAGCGGGCTCGTGCCGGCGCAGCAGCCGGGCGACCACGAGTCCGTAGAGGACGGAGAGCACCACCAGCATGGCCAGATCGAGCAGCCAGACGCCTGTCGAGTGCCGGAAGAGGGGGTCGGCGGACAGGTTGCCCGGGACGATCCGGGACAGCCCGACCGTGCCGGCCATGGCGCCGAGCGCCCAGCGGGAGGGCACGAGCCAGGACAGCTGCTCCAGGCCGGGCACACCGTTGAGCGGGAGCAGGGCTCCGCAGAACACGACCTGGACGATCGCGAGCAGCACCAGCAGCGGCATCGTCACCTCCTCCTTGCGCACCAGCGCGGAGACCAGCAGGCCGAGCATCATCGCGGTGAACGCGAGCAGGGCGGTGGCCAGAGCGATCTCGGCGAGGGGCGGGAGCAGGACGCCCCGGCCGCCGGGGGTGTTCAGGTCGACGCCGAGGAGGGCGACCAGGGTGAGGACGACGGCCTGGACGACGCTGATCGTGCCGAGTACCACGATCTTGGACATCAGATAGGCCGAACGGGGCAGGCCGACGGCGCGTTCGCGCTGGTAGACGACGCGCTCCTTGACGAGTTCGCGCACCGCGTTGGCGGCGCCGGTCAGCACGGCGCCGACGCACAGGATGAGCAGCGCGTTCATCGCGGTGTCCCGGGCGAGCCGGCCGCCGGCCAGGGCGCGGGCCATGGCGCCCATGACGAACGGCAGGGCGATCATGACGAGCAGGAAGGTGCGGTCGGAGGCGAGGACGGCCGCGTAGCGGCGGATCAGCGTGCCGAGTTGGGCGCCCCAGCCGCGTGGGCGGGGCGGCGGCGCAGGCGAGACGGCGGCCGGGCCCGGGTGGTGGGGCTGGGTGGTGGCCTCGGCGACGTAGTGCCGGTGGAACGGCGACTCGCGGTACTCCCTGGCCCAGTCGCGGTCCGGGTCGCGGTCGAAGGCCTCGAAGGCCTCCGGCCACTGTTCGAAGCCGAAGAATGCGAGGGCGTCGTCGGGCGGCCCGTAGTAGGCCACCTTGCCGCCGGGGGCGAGCACCAGAAGGCGGTCGCAGACGCCGAGGCTGAGGACGCTGTGGGTGACCACGATGACGGTGCGGCCGTCGTCGGCGAGGCCGCGCAGCATGTTCATCACCGACCGGTCCATGCCGGGGTCGAGGCCGGAGGTCGGCTCGTCCAGGAAGAGCAGCGAGGGTTTGGTGAGCAGCTCCAGGGCCACGCTGACCCGCTTGCGCTGCCCGCCGGAGAGGCTGTGCACGGGCTGGTCGGCGCGCTTTTCGAGGCCGAGTTCCCGGATGACCTCGTCCACCCGGGCCCGCCGCTCGGCCGCGGCGGTGTCCTCGGGGAAGCGCAGCTCGGCGGCGTAGGTCAGGGCGGCGCGCACGGTGAGCTGGGGGTGCAGGATGTCGTCCTGCGGGACCAGGCCGATGCGCTGGCGCAGTTCGGCGAAGTCGCGGTAGAGGTCGCGGCCGTCGTACAGGACGGTGCCTCGGTCGGCCGGACGCTGCCCGGTCAGGGCGTTCAGCAGCGTGGACTTGCCGGCGCCGCTCGGTCCGACCACCGCGAGCAGGGACTTCTCGCCCACCGGGAAGGACACGTGGTCGAGGAGCACCTTGCGTCCGCCGTCCACGGCGACGGTGAGGTCCTGCACGTCCAGGGAGATCTCGCCGGTGTCGACGTACTCCTGGAGTTCGTCGCCGACCAGGCAGAACGCGGAGTGGCCGATGCCGACGATGTCGCCGGGCCCCATGGGCGCGCGGGTGACGGGCCGGCCGTTGAGGTAGGTGCCGTTGTGGCTGCCCAGGTCGACGATCTCGTACGTGCCGTCGCTGTGGGCGCGCAGTTCGGCATGGCGGCGGGAGACGACCAGGTCGTTCACCACGAAGTCGTTGTCGGCTGCCCGGCCGATGCGGATCGAGCGCACGGACAGCGGGCGGACACTGCTGGGCCGGCGGAAGGTGCCGGTCAGCTGGGGCAGGGACACCGCGGAGGGGCGGTCGGGGTCGGGCCGCGGGGCGCCGGCGAGGACCGCGCGGGGGCCATCGGTGGGGTTGCCGAAGCGGATCACGCTGCCGGGGCGTACGCCCCATTCGCTGATCCTGCGGCCGTCGGCGTAGGTGCCGTTGGTGCTGTGCCGGTCCGTGAGGGTCCAGCGGTCCTGGTCGCAGCGCAGCACGGCGTGGTGCCACGAGACCCGGGCATCGTCGATGACGATGTCGCTCAACGGGTCGCGTCCGACGTGGTAGTCGTGGCCCGGGCTCATGACCGTGGAGCCCGTGTCGGTCTCCAGGACGAGTTCGGGCGCCGTCGGGGCGATCGGCCGCTCGGCCATGGCCAGAATTCTACCGATTCGTCCACATATGCGCCTGGAGTCGAGGCGCGGCACCGCGACGGACACGTGTCAGGCGACGGGTACGACGAGCGCCGGCAGGGTGCGCTGCATGCGCAGCGCGTCGACGGACTCGGCGAGCAGTTCGTACTCGGTGGTGTCGTCGCTGGCGGCGATCCGCACCAGCCGTCCGCCGGCCAGCTCGTCGGCCACCAGCTCCTGCCGGACGCCGTCGGCGCACCAGGCGCGCAGCAGCGCGGGCACGTCCGCCACCGTGTCCGCGACCGGCACCAGCGCGCCCACCGGGAAGGCGGGGTCCTCCGGGCTCGGGTCCAGGCGCTCGGCGATCCAGGACGCGCGGTCGCGCAGCCACCACAGGGCCAGGGCCAGCGTGGGCGCGCGATAGGTGCCGAGCGGTACCCCGATGCGCCGACCGTCGCACATGCCGTACGCCGTGACATGGCACAGGAATTCGTCGTGCACGTCTCACTCCCCCGTCGCCTCGCTGGTTGCGCCCGAACCGGCCTCGCTCTCCGTGCGGCTCCTGTGCGGTGAAGTGCCCCTGACGTTCGAGTATCGCCACTCCCGAAACACTGTCACCATGACTTTCCGGCCAGTCTGCTGGCATATTCACCGCCGGTTCTGGCCGGAACGCACCGGCGCGTTCGCGCGGGCATTACCAGGCAGGTAATCGACCCGTCCCTCGGTGCTCCGGCATGGTGGTCACACCGGATCGGCGAAGCCCCGGATCCGGCTTTGACCAGCACTAACCAGCAGATGCGACCTCGATGGAGGCTGATGCACCATGTCCGTGAACACCGACCGTTACGAGAGCGCCGCCGCCCGTTACTTCGAGGCCTGGAACGCCACCGAGCCGGAGGCGCTGACGAAAGCGGTCGCCGCCGCGTGGACCACCGACGGCGGCTACACCGACCCCCTCGCCGACGTCCGCGGCCACGAGGGCATCGCGGCCGTGATCGCCGCGGCGCAGGAGCAGTTCCCCGGGTTCGTCTTCCGCCCGCTCGGTACGGTGGACGGACACCACGACACGGCGCGCTTCGGCTGGGAGCTGGTGAACGAGGCCGACGGCTCGGCGCCGGTGGCCGGGTTCGACGTCGTCACGCTGGACGACGAGGGCCGGATCCGGCAGGTACTGGGCTTTCTGGACCGGGTGCCGGCCGGTGCCTGACACCGCCTGGCCGCGGTGAGTCCGCCGCGCACGACGGTCCGCCCGCTAAGCGGCGGCCGGACCCATGCGGTCCGGCCGCGCTCGGCACCCACAGTGCTCGAAGGTCGCCGAGGGCGCTCTCGGGGCCGGGGCCAGGCGCTCGTCCGCCGGCGCCGGCAGCCGGCCGGGCGGCAGCCCGTCGGCCTCGCTGAGGCAGTACCGCAGCAGATCCCCGCTCCCCCGGCTGAGGTCGATGGGCCCCGAAACGGGGGGAGCTCAGCCCTGCACGATCGCGTCGATCCTTTCCAGTTCCTCGGCGTCGAAGTCCAGGTTGCGGATGGTGCCGACGCTGTCCTCGAGCTGCTGCGGGCTGCTTGCGCCGACCAGCGCGGAGGTGACCCGGCCGCCGCGCAGCACCCAGGCCAGGGCCAGCTGGGCCAGGCTCTGGCCGCGGGACTTGGCGACCTCGTCGAGTGAGCGCAGGCGGGCCACGAGGTCCTCGGTGACCGCGTCCGAGTTCAGGAAGGGACTGTCGCTCGCGGCCCGCGAGTCCTCCGGGATGCCGTCGAGGTAGCGGCCGGTGAGCAGGCCCTGCTCCAGCGGGGAGTAGGCGATGGAGCCGATCCGCAGCTCGTCCAGGGTGGTGAGGAGGTCCTGCTGCTCGGGCCGGCGGTCGAGCATCGAGTAGCGCGGCTGATGGATGAGCAGGGGGGTGCCGAGGTCGGCGAGGATGCGGGCGGCCTCGCGGGTCTGCTCCGGCGAGTAGTTGGAGACGCCGACGTACAGCGCCTTGCCCTGCTGCACCGCCGAGTGCAGGGCACCCATCGTCTCCTCCAGCGGCGTGTCCGGGTCGGGGCGGTGCGAGTAGAAGATGTCGACGTGGTCCAGGCCCATGCGCTTCAGGCTCTGGTCGAGCGAGGACAGCAGGTATTTGCGCGAACCCCATTCGCCGTACGGGCCGGGCCACATCAGATAACCGGCCTTGGTGGAGATGATCAGCTCGTCGCGGTACGGCCCGAAGTCGGCCTTCAGGGCCTCGCCGAGCGCGGACTCGGCGGCGCCGGGCGGCGGGCCGTAGTTGTTGGCGAGGTCGAAGTGGGTGACGCCCAGGTCGAAGGCACGGCGCAGGATGGCCCGCTGGGTCTCGGCGGGCCGGTCCGGGCCGAAGTTGTGCCACAGGCCGAGGGACAGCGCGGGGAGCTTCAGCCCGCTGTGTCCGGTGCGCCGGTAGGGCATGTCGGCGTAACGGTCGGGGTGTGCGGTGTACAACGCGACTCCAGAGGGGTTGGCACACGATCTACCGGCTCTACTCTTCCCCGGGGCGCGGGCAGCGGTCCAACAGAAGAATCCGATGGAATTCAGCGGCTAGGCTTCTCAATCATGGAACTGCGCCATCTCCAGCACTTCGTCGCCGTCGCCGAGGACCAGCATTTCACCCGGGCCGCCGAACGCCTGATGGTGTCCCAGTCGGGGTTGTCGGCGTCCATCCGGGCGCTGGAGCGGGAGCTGCGGGCGCCGCTGTTCGTGCGTACCACCAGGCGGGTGACGCTCACCGAGGCGGGGCGGGCGCTGCTGGTGGAGGCCGAACGGATCCTGGCGCAGGTCCGTGCGGCGCACGAGGCGGTCGCGGCGGTGCAGGGCGTGCTGCGCGGCACGCTGGCGCTGGGCACCGAGCAGTGCATCGCCGGGGTGCAGGTGGCACGGCTGCTGGCCGCGTTCCGGGGCCGGCATCCGGACGTGGAGATCCGGCTGCGGCAGGCCGGCTCGGGCGCGCTGGCCGAGGAAGTGGCGGCCGGCCGGCTCGACCTGGCCTTCGCCTACCGCACCCAGGCGGACAGCGACCAGCTGCGTTCGGTGTCACTGACGAGCGAGCCGATGACCGTGCTGTGCCATCCCGGCCACCGGCTGGCCTCGGCCGGCGCGGTGCTGACCCCCGAGGACCTGACCGGTGAGGTCTTCGTGGACTTCCACCCGGACTGGGGCCCGCGCCGCAGCACCGACGCCGCGTTCGCCGCGGCCGGCGTCCGGCGCACGGTCGCGCTGGAGGTCAACGACGTGCACAGCCTGCTGGACCTGGTGGACGAGAACCTGGGGATCGCGGTCGTACCCCGGCACTTCCGGCACAAGCGGCCCTCGCTCACCGCGCTGCCGCTGAAGGGCACGGGCGAGACGGAGTACGAGACCGTGGCGCTGCTGCCGCCGGACCGTGCCACCAGTCCCGCCGCCCGGGCGCTCGTCACGCTGCTGGAGACCGGCGGCGGAACAGGGGGCCTGGCACCACCCCAGGAGGGGTCCCAGCCCTCCTGATCACGGCCGCCCGCCACCGCAGACTCGGGACCGTCGGCCACGACGACGGTCAGGAGGACATGTCATGGCGGAACACACCCGGCGGACCGTGCTGCGCGGGACGGCCGGACTCGCGGCGGCGGGCGCACTCACCGGTCTCGGCGCGGGCCGGGCGGCGGCACATCCCGCAGGAGGGATGACGGGTCGTCACTGTCCTTTTCCGGAAGGGGCGTTTGCCCCATATACGCGATCGCGTACGTCCACAACCCGGACCGCGGAGCCGCCGACCTGGTGATCCTCGCCGCTCAGGACTTCACCGGCGATCCCGTGGCCCGCGTGCACCTGCCCGGCCGGGTGCCGCTCGGCTTCCACGGAAGCTGGATTCCGGACGCGTGAACGCCCGCTGTTTGGGATGGTGGACGGTATGCATGCAAAGGACATCCTCATCGACGGCTACGGCCGCATCCAGGAAGAAGTCCATGCCGTCCTCGACGGCCTCGGACCGGACGCGCTGCACCACCGCCCGGCGCCCGACGCCAACTCCGTCGCCTGGCTCGTCTGGCATCTGACCCGGGTGCAGGACGACCACATCGCCGACGCCTTCGACCTCGACCAGGTGTGGCTCTCCCAGGACTGGGAGAAGCGCTTCGGCCTCGACCTGCCCCGCCACGACACCGGGTACGGGCACAGCCCGGCCAAGGTCGCGAAGGTGCGGGTCGAGTCCGCCGACCTGCTCACCGGGTACTACGACGCGGTGCACGAGCAGACCCTCGGCGCGCTGCGCGGCCTCGCCGCCAAGGATCTGGAACGGATCGTGGACGAGCGCTGGGATCCCCCGGTCAGCCTGGGTGTCCGCCTGATGAGCGTCCTGTCCGACGACCTTCAGCACATCGGACAGGCCGCCTACCTCAGGGGGCTCGTTCAGAGCGCGGCCGCGTAACCCGGCAGGACCACGTCCTCGATGAGGGCCGTGCGCTCGTCGAACGGGATGAAGGCGCTCTTGAGGGCGTTCACCGTGACCGTGCGCAGGTCCTCGACGGTCCAGCCGGCCTCCTCGACCAGCAGGGACATCTCCCGGGTCATCGTCGTGCCCGACACCAGTCGGTTGTCGGTGTTGAGGGTGACCCGGAAGCCGAGGTCCTTCAGGGCCGTGATCGGGTGCTCGGCGATCGAGGTGGCGCAGCCGGTCTGCAGGTTGGAGGTGGGGCACATCTCCAGGGCGATCCGACGGTCGCGCACCCAGGAGGCGAGCCGGCCGAGCTTGCCGGCCGCGAGGTCGGGGATGTCCTCGGTGAGGCGCACGCCGTGGCCGATGCGCTGGGCGCCGCACACCTGCAGGGCCTGGTGGATGCTGGGCAGGCCGTGCGCCTCGCCGGCGTGGATGGTGAAGGGCACGCTCTCGCGGCGCAGGTGCTCGAAGGCCGCGAGGTGGTCGGCGGGCGGGAAGCCGTCCTCGGCGCCGGCGATGTCGAAGCCGACGACACCGGCGTCGCGGTAGGCCACGGCCAGGTCGGCGGCGTCGCGGACCCGGTCGAACATCCGCATGCCGCACAGCAGGGTGCCGACGCGTACGGGGGTGCCGGCGGCGGCCGCCTTGGCCATACCGGCGGCGAGGCCCTCCTGCACGGTCTCCACGACCTCGCGCATCGACAGCCCGCCCTGGGTGTTCAGCTCGGGGGCGTAGCGCACCTCGGCGTAGACGACACCGTCGGCGGCGAGGTCCAGCACGTACTCCTCGGCGGTGCGCAGCAGGCCCTCGCGGGTCTGCATGACGGCGAGGGTGTGCTCGAAGGTGGCTATGTAGCGGACCAGGTCGCCGGAGTTGGCGGCCTCGAAGTACCAGGCGGCCAGCTCGTCGGGGTCGGTGGTGGGCAGGGTGTGACCGATCTCCGCCGCGAGTTCGACGACGGTGGCGGGGCGCAGGCCGCCGTCGAGGTGGTCGTGCAGCACGGCCTTGGGGAGCCGGCGGAGGGTCTCGGTGTCGATGCGGGGCGCGGTCATGGCGTTTTCGTTCCTCGGCAGGTGGTGCGGTGCTGATCAGTGGGTGGCGGGCTGGAGCAGGTCCCAGCGGTTGCCGTACAGGTCCTGGAAGACGGCGACGGTGCCGTAGGGCTCGTGCCGCGGCTCCTCCAGGAAGGTCACGCCGGCCGCGGTCATCCGGGCGTGGTCGCGGGCGAAGTCGTCGGTGTGCAGGAAGAACCCGACGCGTCCGCCGGTCTGGTCGCCGACGCGCGCCCGCTGGGCCTCGCCCTTGGCGCGGGCCAGCAGCAGCCCGGTGCCGGCGCCGCCCGGCTCCACGACGACCCAGCGGGAGCCGTCGGGGCGCGGGGCGTCCTCGGCGAGCCGGAAGCCGAGGGCCTCGGTGTAGAAGCGAATGGCCTCGTCGTAGTCGTCGACGACGAGGGTGACCAGGGCGACGCGTCGCATCGGGACCTTCCGGTGGAGGTGGTTAGCGGGTGAGGTTATACGTAAAACCTCGCTGGCGCCAGTCCTCGTCTACGCGCGTTGCGCCAGGGTTGCCGAAAGGTTGCCGCGGCCGTTCTCGGGTGTGGCGCGTCAGGGCCGTTCGTCGCCCTGGGCGATCTCCACCCGGTGGTGGAAGTCGGCCATGCCGGCGACCGAGGCGGCACAGGAGACGGCCGTGCAGGCGATGAGCAGGGCGGCGATCGCACGGCCGGCCCGGGGCACCAGAGGTGCGGCCAGCAGGGCCTGGACGCGCTGCGGGACGGGGCCGGTGGTAGCGGCGGGCGCGAAGTCGGGACGCTCCGAGTGGGCTGAGCCGGCCGCCTGTCCGGCGAGGGCCGCGCGGGCGATGGCCCGGGCGGTCAGGCGCCGGTCGCCGACACTCGCGGCGGCGGCCTCGTCGGCGGCGCGCTCGGCGGCGAGGCGGATGGTCCCGCGGACCGGGCGGAGCGCCGGATGACAGTGCGCGGCCAGTTCCGCGGCGGCCAGGAAGTAGTGGTGGTGGCCGTCGTTGTGCGCCCGTTCGTGTGCGAACAGCGCCTCCCGCTCGGGGCCGTCCAGGCTGCGCAGCATCGCGGTGGTGACGACGATGCGGTGCGGGCGGCCGGGCAGCGCGTAGGCGTCGGGGCGCGGCGAGTCCACCACGCACAGATCGCCCGCCGAGGGGCCGTGCCCGGCCTCCGTGCGGGCCGCACGGAAGGCGCGGGTCTGGTGCAGCACCGAGCGCACGAGGGTCCAGCCGCAGACGGCGAGCGCGCCGACGGAGGTCGCGGCGGCCGGCAGCACGACGAGGTCGGAGGCGGTGCGCAGCGGGTGTATCAGCTCGCCGAGCGCGGCGAAGAGCGGGACCTTGAGCAGCCCGATGAGCACGAACGAGCCGAGCGCGGCCAGCGAGCAGCCGGCGAGCACCACCGCACAGCCGGTGACGGCCCACAGCGCGGCGGCCGGGGCCAGCCGGTCCAGGGCCCGGCGGGCCAGGGCCGGCAGGGCGAACGGCAGCAGCAGGGGCAGCAGCAGGAGCGCGGTCATCGTTCGTCGGGTTCGAGCAGGTCCCGCAGGATCCGTTCGTCGTCGGGGCTGAGCTGGGCGACGAAGCGGGCGAGGACGGTCTGGCGGTCGCTGTCCCGGTCGAGTTCGCTGTGCATCCGGCGGGCGGTGAGACCGTGGGCGTCCTGGACGTCCCGGACCGGGAGGTAGGCGTAGCCGCGACCCTGGCGGTGCCGCTCGACGACGCCCTTCTCGTACAGGCGGGTGAGGATCGTGGTCACCGTCGTACGGGCCAGGTCCGCGCCGAGGCTCCGCTGGACCTGGCCGGGCGTCTGCGGTCCGCCCGCGGCCCAGAGTGCGGCCATGACGCTCGCCTCCAGCTCGCCGGCCGGCCGGCGCTCGTCCTTCGCCTCGGTCATGGAACGTCCCTCACCCCGTCTTCGTGTGCGGCCCGGGCGACCGTCTACACGATGGTAGTCAATCGAGTCTTCGTACGGCTGTGCCCCCGCACCCATTATGGGAGCGCCGATCGTACGGGGCGGCCGTCCGGGCGACAGAGGACCCGGGGCCCGGCGGGCCGCCTTCCAGGAGAAGGCCCCGGGTTGCGGCCGGGAGTGTCAGCTCGCCGGGGTGTGCAGGGCGTCGAGCCGGGCCAGTTCGTCCGCTGTGAGGCGCAGCGCGCCCGCCGCGACGTTCTCGGCGACGTGGTCCGGGTTGCCGGTGCCGGGTATGGCGAGGACATGGGGACCCTGGTGCAGGGTCCAGGCGATGCGGAGCTGCGCGGGGCTCACTCCGTGGGCGCGGGCGATGTCGCGCACGGTGTCGTCATGGGTGTCGGCCGCCGCCCGCGGTCCGGCCTGGCCCGCGACGGCGAAGAAGGGGACGAACGCGATGCCGTGTTCGCCGCACAGGCGCAGCATCTCGTCGTCGAGTGGATCGGGCCGGTCCAGGGCGTACCGGTTCTGCACGCACACCACCGGGGCGATCTCCAGTGCCTCGGCGAGGTGGCGCGGCCCGACACCCGAGATGCCCAGGTGGCGTATCAGGCCGGCCTCGCGCAGTTCGGCGAGCGCGCCGAAGTGCTCGGCGATCGAATCCTGCTCCTGCCGACGGAAGTTGACGACGTCGAGGTGGTCGCGCCCGAGCTGGCGCAGGTTCTCCTCCACATGGCCGCGCAGCTGGTCGGGGCGCGCCGGGTCGCCCCACTCGCCGTGGTAGTCGCGGAAGGGGCCGACCTTGGTGGTGATGACCAGGTCCTCGGGGTACGGGGCGAGGGCGGTGTTGATCAGTTCGTTGGCCGAGCGGGTGGCGGAGAAGTAGAAGGCTGCCGTGTCGATGTGGTTCACGCCCAGTTCGACGGCCCGGCGCAGCACGGCGATCGAGCGGGCGCGGTCGCTGGGCGTGCCGAGGTGGAACGCGGCGCTGCCCGTCAGCCGCATGGCTCCGAAGCCGATGCGGTGGACGGGCAGGTCACCGAGTTGGAAGGTGCCGGAGGCGTCCGCGGTGATCGTTTGAACGGTCATTCGGCGGAGTTTCGCACATCCGGCCCGCCGTGCAAGGGAATTCAGCCCAGCGGCTTGTGCAGGACCGCCTTGCGGTGGCTGAACGTCTCGATGGAGTAGCGTCCGTGGTAGCTGCCCGTGCCGCTCTCCCCCACCCCGCCGAACGGCAGGTCGGAGACGGTGAGATGGGCGAGGGGAAGGCCGTGACCGAGGCCGCCGGAGGAGGTCTCGGCGGCGATGCGCGCGCGGGTCCGCTCGGACTCGCTGAAGACGTAGAGGGCGAGCGGCTTGTCCCGGTCGTTGATGAAGGCGATCGCCTCGTCCAGGCCGGACACGGTGACGAGGGGCAGGATCGGGCCGAAGATCTCCTCCTGCATGACGGGCGACGCGGGGTCGACGTCCGCGAGGACGGTCGGCGCGATGTACTTCGCCATGCGGTCGCTCTCGCCGCCGACCGCGATCCGCCCGGAGCCGAGCAGGCCGGAGAGCCGGTCGAAGTGCCGTTCGTTGACGATCCGGCCGTACTCCGGCGACTCGGCCGGGTCGGCGCCGAACAGCGCCTCCACCGCGCGCGCCAGCGCGGCCTCAAGAGCGGCGGCCGTCTCCGGGTCGGTCAGGACGTAGTCCGGCGCGACACAGGTCTGGCCGGCGTTGAGGAACTTGCCGCGGGCCAGCCGGTCCGCGACCACGTCCAGGTCGGTGCCGCGGTCCACGAACACCGGGGACTTGCCGCCCAGTTCGAGGGTGACCGGGGTGAGGTGCTCGGCGGCGGCGCGCAGCACGATCCGGCCGACGGCGCCGTTGCCGGTGTAGAAGATGTGGTCGAAGCGCTCGGCCAGCAGCGCCGTGGTCTCCGGGACCCCGCCCTCGACCACGGCGACCGCGTCGGTGCCCAGGTAGGCCGGGATCAGCTCGGCGAGGGCGGCCGAGGTGGCCGGGGCCAGCTCGCTCGGCTTGGCGACGACCGCGTTGCCGGAGGCCAGGGCGCCCACCATGGGGGCGAGCAGCAGCTGCGCCGGGTAGTTCCAGGGGGCGATGACGAGGACGACGCCGAGGGGGTCGTACTGCGTCCAGGCCGTCGCGTCGGCGCCGAGGTGGGCCGGGACGGGCGCCGGCTCCGGGCGCAGCCAGTCCGCCAGGTGCTCCAAGGTGTGGTCGATCTCGCGGATGGTGAAGTCGATCTCGGTGCGGTAGGCCTCGGTGCTGCTCTTGCCGAGGTCGGCGCGGAGGGCGGCGGCGAGGTCGGCGCCGCGCTCGGTGAGCATCGCGCGCAGTCGGCGCAGCCGGCCGGTGCGCCACTCGACGGGCTTGGTGCGGCCGGTGGCGAAGGTGGCGCGCAGCCGGGCCACGATGTCGGCGGGCTGCTCGATGGCGGGACGGTTCACAGGTGTGCCTCGCTGGTGGTGCACGGGCGGTGCGGCCCGGGCCTGGGTCGTTGGGTGTATTTGCCAACCTTTCAGGTCCTCAAGTTCATTCCGGCGGGTCATGGTGACGCGGGTCACCTCGCGTCGGGGTGCGTCTCCCGGCGGCGCCGCTCCAGGTAGCCCCGCTCGGCCTCGCTGCCGGCCAGTTCGACGGCCAGGCCGTACTCCGCGGCGGCCTCGTCGGTGCGGCCCAGGCGGCGCAGCAGGTCGGCACGGACGGCGTGCAGCACGTGATACCGGCCGAGGTCGAGGGAGTCGACGAGGCCGAGCGCCCTGGCCGGCCCCTCGGCCTCGGCCACGGCGACCGCACGGTTCAGGGCGACGACCGGGGACGGTGCCACGGCCATGAGCTGGTCGTACAGGCGCAGGATCTGGTCCCAGTCGGTGGCCTCGGCGGTGGGCGCGTCGCTGTGCACGGCGTTGATCGCGGCCTGGATCTGGTACGGCCCGGGCCTGCCGCGGCGCAGGCAGTGCCGGACCAGGTCCTGGCCCTCGGCGATCAGCTCGCGGTCCCACAGTGTGCGGTCCTGCTCGGGCAGCGGGACGAGGACGCCGTCCGCGCCCTGCCGGGCCGGCCGCCGGGACTCGGTCAGCAGCATCAGCGCGAGCAGGCCGGTCACCTCGGGCTCTTCCGGCATCAGCGCGGCGAGCAGCCGGCCGAGCCGGAGCGCCTCCGCGCCCAGGGCCGGGTCGCCGGTGTAGCCCTCGTTGAAGATCAGGTAGACGACGGCGAGGACGCCGCCGAGCCGTTCGGGCAGATCGGCGTCGCTGGGCACGCGGTACGGGATGCCCGCGTCCCGGATCTTGGCCTTGGCCCTTACCAGCCGCTGGGCCAGGGTCGGCTCCGGCACCAGGAAGGCGCGGGCGATCTGGCCGGTGCTCAGGCCGCCGAGCAGGCGCAGGGTGAGGGCGACCCGGGCCTGGAGGGCGAGCGCGGGGTGGCAGCAGGTGAAGATCAGGCGGAGCCGGTCGTCCCGCACGGGGCCCTCCTCGGCCGGCGCGTCGGGCGCGTACAGCCGGGCGGACTCGGCGTGCCGGGCGTCCCGGGAGGACTCGCGGCGGAGCCGGTCGATGGCCCGGTTGCGCGCGGTGGTGATGATCCAGCCGGCCGGGCTCGGCGGCACACCGGACTCCGGCCAGGTCCGTACGGCGGTGGTGAAGGCGTCCTGCACCGCTTCCTCGGCGAGGTCGATGTCGCCGAGGAAGCGGACGAGGACGGAGACCGCGCGCCCGTACTCGGCGCGGAAGACGGCCTCGACATCGACGGTGTCCGCCATGGGCGCCCGTGCCCTTCTGCGATCGTCCGAAGCGTACGGGCTCGATCATGCCGAACAGCGCAGACAGGCGCGGACTTCTCGGCCACCGCGCGTCTGGTGAACCTCGGTCGACTGGGCGAGGGAGTCGACGATGCCGGTGCCGCGGCCGTGCTCGTCCGGGGCCATGTCGTGGCGGACGCGCTCGACCGCCGTTCCGGAGTCACTGACCACGATGTGCAGGGTGCCGCCGTCGAGGGCGAGCAGCAGCGTCATGCGTTCGCGGCCGTACTGGGCAGCGTTGGCGGCGAGTTCGTCGACGATGAGGACGGCGGAGTCGCGGTCGCTCTCGGGCACGCACCAGCATTCAAGCAGCTCCGCCGCGAGATGACGGGCAGCGGGGACATGCGCCTCCTGAGCGGGCAGCGTGAGCGTCGCCTGGTGGCGGCAGGACCGTGCGGGGGGTGAGCCGGCACGGGCAGAATCGGTCACAAACATGGTCTTCCGGCTCTTCTGCGTAGGAACCCGAATGTGAGCACTCATTCAGTTCTACGGACGACGAGCGCATATGGTTCGAGCCGTTCGCCCTTTTTGTCCAACTTCTTTGACTCATCCCCGGATCGGCTCACGCCCGGATCGTGACCAGCTTCTGACCGTTGCCCGCGACGATCTCGAAGTGCTCGATGGCCGCCGGGGACAGGGGGACCGCCCCGGGTACGGTGGTGCCGGGCGGGTACGTCCCCGCACGCCAGGTGGCGGCCTCCGACCTGGTTCCCCCGGGCCCGACCGCCTGCAACCGGCAGGTGATGCCCGCGGGTGCCCCATGGGCGGAGATCTGCAGCACACTGCCCCACGCCGAGGGGGAGACCCGCACCGACGCGGTGACGCCGGTGCCGGGATCGCTTCCAAAGAAGACGCGCGACGGTGCCGGGGTGACCGGTGCGGGTCGTGTCGCCTGACCGGTCACGGTTCCGCCGATCGCCAGCCAGGTGCCGCCGACCGCGGCCCCGGCGACCAGCGTCAGCGACGCGACCGCACCGGCCAGTTGCCGCCGCCGGGTCCTGCGGCGCCCGGCGGCGGCCTGCTGGAGCATCCGGTCGAGCAGTCCCGCCTCGGGGGCCCGAGGCGCCGTTGCGCCGGGCGGCGGCTGGAGTGAGTCCCCGGCGCCCTCCGCCGCCCGCCGCACCAGCCGATCGGCGGGGTCCTCGTCGCCGACGGGCACGGGCCGGCCCTCGGCCTCCGCCGCGGTGACCGTCGCGAGCAGCGCCGGAAGTCCGGCCAGCTCGGCGTGTTCCGCCCGGCACTCGTCGCATTCAGCGAGGTGCGCACGCACCCGTTCCGCCTCCGCCGGGGCCAGCGTGCCCAGGACGTATGCTCCGAGCGCCAGCCGGAGGGCCTCGTGGTCCGCGTTCATGGCCGGCACCTCCTCCATGCCGTGGTCATGGCTCGATGCCCCGTTCCCGCAGTGCCAGCTTCAGGGCGTGCAGGGCGTAGTACGTGCGAGACTTGACGGTGCCCGGCGGGATGCCCAGCACCCGCGCCGCCTCCGCCACGGTCCGGCCCCGGTAGTACGTCTCCAGCAGTACGGCGCGGTGGTCCGCGGACAGCGTCCGGAGGGCGTCGGCCACGGCCCAGCTCTGCAACGCCTGCTCGATCCGGTCCTCGCCCGCCGTCTGCGCGGCCCGCTCCAGGGCCTCGCCGCCCACCTCCACCGGCCTCGCCTGCCGGGCCCGGTGCGCGTCGATGACCAGGTGCCGGGCGACCGTGCACAGCCAGGCGCGGGCCGGGCCGCGTGCCGGGTCGAACGCGGCGGGGTGCTGCCATGCCCGCAGCAGGGTCTCCTGCACGACATCCTCGGCCCACTGCCGGTCTCCTGACGTCAGTCGCAGCACGTAGTGGAACAGAGGGCCTGCGTGCTCGGCATACAGAGCCCGGAGCAGTTCCTCGTCCGTGGTCGAAATGGTCCCGTTACCCGAGACACGGCGCCCGGAGTGATTCGGATCGGCCGCTTCACCACGTTTTCGGGCACGCCATGACATAGGCCGATCATCACGCATATCCGCGTATTTGTCGTGCCATGCCCAGTTACTACCGGGAAACAGCGATAAGCGCGAAAAAGATGCGTACCGACCGAACCACGCGACACCACCGTCCGTGAAACCAGGCATGAGCCGTCACACACGGCATCACCTGATCAGTGGGGAATACACATCATGTACGTCAACTTCCGCCCTGTGGGCCGCCGATCGCGCAGTGCGGCCGGGCTGGCCGTCGCCACCGCGGGTGTACTGGGGCTCCTGAGCGCGTGCGGTCACTCGCCCCGCGCCTCGGACCCCGGCTCCTTCACGCCCGGCCCGGGTCAGCATCAACTGGCCGGCACACCCGGCATGACCATGCCCATGTCCTCTCCGAGCAGCGGTACGGCCGCCACACCGGTGTCCGCGAACACCGTGACGATCAAGAACTTCGCGTTCTCCCCGGCCACGCTCAAGGTCAGGGCGGGCACGACGGTGACCTGGACCAATCAGGACACCGACACCCACACCGTCACGAGCGCCGGCTCGGGCGGCCCGCTGCACTCGTCCTCCCTCGCCCAGCACGGCACCTACACCCACACGTTCACCAAGCCCGGCGCCTACGCCTACCTCTGCACCATCCATCCGTTCATGACCGGCACCGTGGAGGTGACCTCATGACCGCATACGACGACCAGCCGAGCGCGGCACCGGTCGGCGGCGCCGAAGAAACCCCTTCCGAACACGGCATGACACGGCGTCAACTCATGCGGCACGCCGGATGGTTCGGCGGCGCCGTGGTGCTCACCGTGGCCGGTGGGGAGGTGATCAGCCATGTCGCCGACTCCGGGGACACCACCGCCCGGGCCGCCGCGGCACCGACCGGTGCACTGCGGTTCGTGCAGGTCTCCGACAGCCACATCGGCTTCCAGGGCCCGGCCAACACGGACGTGGTCGGCTCGTTCACCGAAGCGATCCATCGGGTCAACGGGCTCGGGTACAGGCCCGACTTCGTCATGCACAGCGGCGACCTGACCCACCTGTCCACGGCGGGACAGTTCGACCAGGTCAGGCAGATGCTGGCCGGGCTGCGGACGGATCGTGTCTTCACCGTGCCGGGCGAGCACGACTCCATCGGCGACGCGGGCCGTGCCTACCGGCAGGCCTTCGGCAAGGGCACGCTCGGCGACGGCTGGTACAGCTTCGACACCCACGGTGTGCACTTCGTCGCCCTGGTGAACACCTTGAGGCTGGAGAAGCTGGGTCACCTCGGCACCGAGCAGATCGATTTCATCCGCAAGGACCTCGCGGGTCTGCCGTCGGACACCCCCGTCGTGGTCTTCAGCCACATCCCGCTGTTCGCCATGTACCCCCGGTGGGGCTGGAGCACGGACGACGCGTTGAAGGTGATCTCGCTGCTGCGCCGCTTCTCCTCGGTCACCTGTCTCAATGGGCACGTCCATCAGCTGTTCACCAAGACGGAGGGCAACATCACCTTCCACTCCGCCACCACCACCGCCTACCCGCTGCCCAAGCCGGGGCAGGCACCCGCCCCCGCTCCCGAGGTCGTGCCCGCCCGACAGCTGAAGGACGCGCTCGGCATCCGCACCGTGGGCTACCGGCGGGGAGACCGGCAGCTGGCGATCAAGGACGAGAGGCTGGCATGAACCAGCCTCCCGAGGTGTTCCGGTCAGAGGCTAGTGCTGGTCGACGAAGGGCCGTACCTCGATGGGCAGCGTGGTCGCGAGGGCGGCCTTGCGGCCCCACTCCAGCGCCTCGTCGAGATCGGCGGCCCTGATCAGGCAGAGGCCGCCCAGGTACTCCTTGCCCTCGGCATAGGGGCCGTCGGTGATGAGCACCTCGCCGTCCTTGGGGCGCAGCATGGTGGCGGTCTCCGGGCCGTGCAGGCCGCCGGCGAAGACCCAGGCCCCGGCGGCGCGCAACTCGTCGTTGAAGGCCTCGACGTTGCGCATGATCTCGGCGAGGGCCTCGGTGGCCGGCGGGGTCCCGCCGGCCGGCTGGACCACGCTGAGCAGGTAGTGCTTCATGACGTCCTCCTCGGTGACTCAAGGGTCTCTCGGGTCTGTGTCACCTCCTACACGAACGGCCCGCCTCCCGATCGACACGGCGCCGGAAGAAATCTTCGAAAGAATCTTCCGTATGACAGCCTCCACCGCGCATCCGCTCCTCGACCGCGCCCACCGGCTCGCCTCGGACCTGCTGATTCCCGAGGCCGAGCGGGTCGACCGGGAAGGCGTGCCCGCGAGCCACATCGAGGCGGTGAAACGGTCGGGGCTGCTCGGAGCGGGCGCTCCGGTCGGGTACGGCGGCTCAGGCGCGCCGCCGGACGTGGTCCGCCGGATCGCGGAGATCCTGTCCGGGGCGTGCTGTGCGACCTGGTTCGTGCAGACCCAGCACCACACACCCGTGCAGACCTTGGCCCAGAGCGACCTGCCCGTGCGCGAGCGGTTGCTGGGACCGCTGGCGCGTGGGGAGCTGCTGTCCGGGGTGGCGTACGCGCATCTGCGGTCGTACCCGCGCGTGCCGGTGCGGGTCCGCCGGGAGGGCGACGGCTGGCGGTTCGACGGAACCGTGCCCTGGTACACCGGGTGGGGCCTGAACGACGTGATGCTGCTCGCCGGGGCGACCGAGGCGGGCGAGGTGCTGTTCGCGTTCGCCGAAGCCCGCGACCAGCCGGGGCTGCGGGCCTCGGAGCCGATGCGTCTGGCGGCGCTCACCGCCTCGCGCACGGTCTCCCTGGAGCTGGCCGGCCTGTGGTTGCCGGAAGAGGCGGTGGCCCTCCGTACGCCGTACGAGCGGTGGGCGCCCGGGGACCGGGCCAGAACGCTGAACGCCAACCCCGCCGTCTTCGGCGTCGCGGAGGCCGCTCTCTGCCTGCCGGACGAGGACACGGCCGCGCCGCTGCGCGCTCGCCTGGCCGACGTGCGCCGGCGCGCCTACGCCCTGGCCGACCATCCGGCGCCGCTGGAGCGGGTCGCGGAGCGGCTGGCGGTGCGCGCGGAGGCGTACGAGGTGCTGCGTACGGCGACTACGGCGGCGGTGGTCGCCGGGGGCGGCCGGTCGATGGCCCTGACGAGCCGAGCCCAGCGCCTCGCCCGGGAGGCGTTGTTCCTGCTGGTGCAGGGGCAGACGGCGGAGACGCGGTCGGCGCATCTGCGGGCGCTGGGCGGTGCCTGAGCCGGGGCTTCGGCATCACCGCCGGCCGGAAGTACTGCCGTCACCGCCGGCGCAGCACGCCCTGGGCCACTGCGTGGGTGACGACCGTGGCCGCCGCCGCGAAGGCGAGGCCCTCGGCGAGCTGCCGTGCGCGGGTGGGGCGCAGGGCGCCGGAGCGGCGGAGCCGGCCGCGGGCCCACAGGGTGAACGGGAGCACCACGAGGGGCGTGGTCGCGGAGCCCGGGGTGTAGCCGCGCATCGCCGCCGCCTGGGCCAGATGGACCAGACCGTGCAGGCCGAAGGCGTTGAGCGCGATCTGGTAGACGGCGGACCGGCCCCCGGTCCGGTGGCCGTCGGCACACGCGGCGGCCAGCACCACCGCCATCGCGCCGACCGCGGTGCCGAACTCCCGCGCGTCCACGGCCTCCAGCCGCCGCCACACGGACTCCGGCACCCCGGGGAACCTCTTGCGCAGCTCCGGCACCTGGGTGCGCACCCACCGCGGCACCATGACCACTTCCTCGGTGTCGTGCACGGCCCATGCGACCAGCAGACCCCAGGTGACGGCCCCGGTGACCTCGTTCGGTTCTCGTGTCATGAACGGGCAGTCTGCCAGGGCCGGTCGGTCAGCCCGCGAACGGCACCTGGGCCGAGGGAGCGGGCGCGTGACCGTCGGGATGCGTCCACAGGCCCCGAGCGGCGAGCCGGGGCAGCACCCCCTCACCGAACCAGTACGCCTCCTCCAGGTGCGGGTAGCCGGACAGCACGAACTCCTCGATCCCCAGGGCGCGGTACTCCTCGATCCGCTCGGCGACCTCCTCGTGACTGCCCACCAGCGCGGTGCCCGCGCCGCCGCGCACCAGGCCGATCCCGGCCCACAGGTTGGGATGGATCTCCAGGCCCGCCCGGCTGCCGCCGTGCAGGGCGAGCATGCGCTGCTGGCCCTCCGACTCGCTGCGCGCGAGCCCCGCCTGTACGGCCTGGACCGTCTCCGGGTCGAAGCCGTCGAGCAGCCGGTCGGCCTCCGCCCAGGCCTGCGCCGAGCTGTCGCGGGTGATGACGTGCAGCCGGATGCCGAAGCGGAGGGTCCGGCCGTGTGCCGCGGCCAGCGTGCGGATCCAGGCGATCTTCTCGGCGACCTGGGCGGGCGGCTCTCCCCAGGTCAGGTACACGTCGGCGTACCGGGCGGCGACCTCGCCCGCGGCCGGCGAGGAGCCACCGAAGTACACCTCCGGCACCGGATCGGGCACCCGGCTCAGCCTGGCGTCCTCGACCCGCAGGTGCTCCCCGTGCAGGTCGACGCTCTTGCCGTCCCACAGCTCCCGCACGACGTGCAGGAATTCTCCGGTACGACGGTAGCGGGCGTCCTTGTCGAGGAAGTCGCCGTAGGCCCGCTGCTCGTGGCTCTCACCACCGGTGACCACGTTCAGCAGCAGCCGTCCGCCGGTCTGCCGCTGGAAGGTGGACGCCATCTGCGCGGCGAGTGTCGGCGAGACGAAGCCGGGCCGGAAGGCGACGAGGAACTTCAGCCGCTCGGAGTTCTGGCTGACCATGGCCGTGGTCAGCCACGCGTCCTCGCACCAGGCGCCGGTCGGGGTGAGCGCGCCGGTGAAGCCGAGGTCCTCGGCGGCCCGGGCGATCTGGCTCAGGTAGGCGACCGTCGGGGGCCGGTCCCGGCCGGAGGCGGTGGCCGGGGTGCCGTGGCCGCCGCCGACGACATGGCGGCTGTCGCCGTTGGTGGGCAGGAACCAGTGGAAGGTGAGGGACACGTGGGTCTCCGTTCGCGAGTGTCCGTCAGAGCAGACCGTGCCGGGGCGGCCGGGTTCCGCTGAGCACGTACCGGCCGATGTGCTGGACCTTCCAGCGGGCCGGGTCGTGCAGGGTGTGGGTGCGGGCGTCCCTCCAGTGCCTGTGCAGGTTGAGGGAGTTCAGGGCCGAGCGGGTGCCGGCCACCTCGAACAGGGCGCTCGCCACCTCCACCGCGGCCTCGGCCGCCCGCACCTTGGCGGCGGCCACCGCGATGGACGCCTCGGCCGCCGAGTCGTCGGTGAGGCGGTCGCGGGCCGCGTCGACCGTGCGGGCGGCCTCCTTCAGCAGTGCCTCGGCCGCCCGCACCTGAAGGGCGAGTTCGCCGAAGCGCTGGATCAGGAGCGGGTCCTCGGCGGCGGTCTCGCTCCCGCTCTCGAACCAGGGCCGGCTCCTGGTGCGGACGAACTCCGCCGCCTGGGCGAGCGCTCCCCCGGCGATGCCGGTGTCGATGGCCGCGTGCAGCAACTGGGCGACGGCCCCGTGTAGTTGGGGTCCTTCGAAGGTGAGGTGGTGCGGCAGGACGCGGTCGGCGGGCACGGAGACCGCGTCCAGGCGGACGGTGCCGCTGGCCGTCGTCCGCTGGCCCATGCCGTCCCAGTCGTCGACCACGCTCACGCCGGGGGCGTCCCGGGGGACGTACGCGACGTGCAGGTTGTCGTCCTCGGCGCGGGCCAGCACCGGAATCCAGTCGGCGAACAGCGCTCCGGTGCAGTAGTGCTTGACGCCGGTCAGCAGGTACGACCCGTCGGGGCGCGGCTCCAGGCGGGTACGGATGTCCTGGACGTGCCGGGTGCCGGCCTCGGACTGCGCGTTGCCGAAGCGGCGCCCGGCCAGCAGCTCGGCGAAGAAGAACTTCCGCTGCTCCACGGTTCCCTGACGGCGGATCACATTGACGTAGACGAAGTGACTCTGCGGGATCTGGGCGAGGCTGCCGTCGGCCGAGCCGAGCAGCCGGAAGACCTCCGCCAGGGTCACGGCCCGTACGTCGGCGCCGCCGTGCTCGGCGGGCACGGTCACGGCGAGCAGCCCGGAGGCGGACAGCCGGTCCACCTCGGCCCGGGGCAGCCGCCGCTGTGCGTCCCGCTCGGCGGCCCCGGCGCGGAACCCGGCAGCCAGGGCCTCGGCGACGGCGAGCGCCTCGGCGTCGTCGGCGATGACATGTGCGGTCATGACGGTCAGCTCGCCGCCACCAGCACCGGGGTGCGGTCGAGGGCGGCGGAGAACTGGTCCACCACCTGCCCCAGCGCCTCGTCGGTGGCCGGGGCGACGGTCACCGAGCCGTCCTCGTGCACCGTGATGTCCTTGTCGAGGGTGAACCAGCCCTGAACGATGTGGGCGGCACCCATGGAGTTCAGCACCGGGCGCAGCGCGTAGTCGATGGCGAGGACATGGGCGGTGGAGCCACCGGTGGCCAGCGGCAGCACGGTCTTGCCGGTGAGCGCGTACTGCGGGAGCAGGTCGAGCAGCGCCTTGAGAACCCCGGAGTACGACGCCTTGTAGATGGGTGTGCCGATCAGGACGCCGTCGGCGCGGGCGAACAGCTCGGTGGCCCGGGCGATGGCCGGGTGCCGGAAGTCGGCGCCGAGCAGGGCCTCGGCCGGGATGGTGCGGACGTCCAGCTGGATCACCTCGTGGCCCTGGGCGGTCAGCCGCTGATCGAGATGGCGCAGCAGGCGGCCGGTGCGCGAGGAGGCGGAGGGGCTGCCGGAGACGGACAGGACGGTGGCCATGGGTGCCTCGTTTCTGGGGTGCGCCGGGCGCCCGTACGGGGACGGGCGCCCGGGAGGAGATCGGTCAGGAGTACCAGGTGGGTTCGGGCAGTTCGCCTTCGAGGACCCAGCGGCCGACCTCGCGGCGCTTGTAGGCGACGGGGTCGTGCAGGGTGTGCGTGCGCACGTTGCGCCAGAAGCGGTCGAGGCCCTCGGCGGTGGCGGTGGAGCGGGCGCCGGTCACCTCGAAGATGCGGCTGGTGATCTCCAGCGCGACCTCGGTGGCGCGTGCCTTCACCGCGGCCACCCTTACCTCGAACTCGCCGCGCGCCTGCGTGGTCACCGCGTCAGGATCGTCGTGCAGCCTCTGCCCCTCGGCGGCGACCGCGTCGGCGAACGCCTCCACGGCCCAGAGCTTGGCGGTGAGGTCGCCGTAGGTGTCGATGACGTACGGCTCGTCGACCGCGCGCTCATGGCCGCCGTGCAGCCAGGAGCGGGACCTGGTACGGGTGTAGGTGGCCGCCGTCCGAAGCGCGCCGGCCGCGATGCCGAGGTAGAAGCTCGCGAAGACGAGCTGGATGGTGGGGACGTTGAGGGTGTTGTAGACCCGGGGCCGGAACTCCTTGTCCACGTATCCGGCGGCGGAGGACCACGGGGTGCGGACGCCGTCGAGGGTGACGCTGCCGCTCTCGGTGAGCCGCTGGCCGATGTTGTCCCAGTCGTCGTGGAAGGTCAGGCCCGCGGAGTCGGAGGGCACGATGGCGAAGACGTGCCGGTCGGTGCCCTCGAAGACGCCTTCCAGGACGGTGACGTCGGAGACCCTGCTGCCGGTGGAGAAGGACTTGCGTCCGGTGAAGACCAGGTCGTCGCCGTCCTCGGTGACGGTCACGTCCTTGTCGCGCGGGTTGACGGCGCCGCCGAAGAACCAGCGGCCGCGGGAGGCCTCGGCCTCCACCTGCTCCCACTGCTCGCGGGTGCCGACCAGACGGGCGGCCCAGAACCACAGGTAGTGGTAGCCGAGGAGCTGTCCGATCGAGCCGTCGGCCTTGGCGATCTCCCGGACGACCCGGTAGGCCGTCGGCCAGTCCTGGCCCGCGCCGCCGTGCTCGACGGGACCGAGCAGGGTGACGAGTCCGGAGTCCTTCAGCAGCCGGACCTCGGCGTGCGGGGTGGCACCGGCCCTGTCCCGGGCGGCGGCGTCGGTGGCGAGGACGGCGGCCACCTCGGTGGCGCGGGCGATCCAGTCCTGGGCGGTGGCGGGGGTGGGGCGGGTGGACCAGTCGGTGGGCGTGGCGGTGCTGCTCATACTGAGTGACCTCCGGTGTCAGGCGTGGGCCGGGACGGACTCGGGCTCGCTGTCGGGGAGTCGGGCCTCCAGCTCCCGTACGAGGGGCAGCACGCGCTTGCCGAAGTACTCGACCTCCTCGTGGTAGTGCAGGAAGCCGAGCAGGAGCAGGTCGACGCCGAGCTTCTTGTAGGCGACGACGCGTTCGGCGATCTGCTCCGGGGTGCCGATGAGCCCGGTGCGGAAGCCGTCGTTGTACTGGACCAGGTCCTCGAAGGCGGAGTCCTGCCACATGCCCTTGTTGTCGGCCGTGGACTGCCCCGCCTGCTTCACGGCGGCGCCGAACCCCTCCACCGCCTCGGTGTCGGCCTTGGCGACGATCTCGCGCAGCGTCTCGCGGGCCTCGGCCTCGGTGTCCCGGGCGATGAGGAAGCCGTTGAGGCCGAACCTCGGTGCCGTGCGGCCCGCTTCGGCGGCGGCCGCGCGGACGTCCGCGATCTGCTCGACGACGCCGTCGAAGTCCTTGCCGTTGGAGAAGTACCAGTCGGAGACCCGGCCGGCCATCCGACGGGCGGCGGTGGAGTTGCCGCCCTGGAAGATCTCCGGGTGCGGCCGTCCGGGTGCGGCGAGGGGCTTGGGCTTGAGGGAGAAGTCCCGCAACCGGTAGAAGTCACCGGCGAGTTCGGCGTGGTCCTCGGTCCAGATCCTGCGCAGGGCGGTGATGAACTCCTCGGAGCGGCGGTAGCGTTCGTCGTGCTCCAGCCAGGGTTCGCCAAGCGCGGTGAACTCGCCCTTGAACCAGCCGGACACGACGTTGACGGCGAAACGGCCGCCCGACAGGTGGTCGGCGGTGGCGCCGAGTTTGGCGAGGACACCGGGGTGCCACAGTCCGGGGTGGACGGCGGCGATGACCTTCAGGCGCTGGGTGGCGAGCAGCAGGGCGAGGCTGAAGCTGGTCGACTCGTGCTGGTACTCGGCGCCGTAGCTGGCCATGTAGCGGACCTGGCTGAGGGCGTACTCGAACCCGTTGTTCTCGGCGAGGACGGCGAGTTCGCGGTTGTATTCGTATCCCCAGTCGGTGCGTTGTTCGATCGTGCTGGTGACGAGTCCCCCGCTGACGTTGGGGACCCAGTAGGCGAATTTCACGGGCGCTGCGGGCATGCGGAACTCCTGGTGCGCAATTGCTCGGTGACGTTTTCCGGGCATGCGGAATTCCGGGCGCGGGAAAGGCCGGGAATTCGGGCGGTGCCGGAGGGGCAGCGGAGAGCGGCGGATCGACGGGAGGAGTCGGGTGATCAGGCCGCGGCGCAACAGGAGGCGCTGGAGACGCGCGCGAGGTCGACATGGCGTCGCCGCGTGAGGTCCAGTCGCATCATCATGCCGTCGATCGTGGCAGCCGCCGGTCAGGACCGTCAAGGAAAACCCGACCGGTCTCGTATCGCGGACCATTGAATTTCACGAAGGTGTGACAGGAAAACCCTTGAACCGGGCCTGTGCGAGCACGCATTGTGCGACGGTGCGGACCGAACAGCTGGAATACATAGCGGCCGTGACCCGGCTCGGCTCACTGCGCCGGGCGGCCGACGAACTGCGCCTGTCCCAGCCCGCCCTGAGCGAGACCGTGCGCAATCTGGAACGCGAACTCGGCGTCGACCTGCTCGAGCGGAAACGGTCGGGGGCCACGATGAGCGCGGCCGGCCGGGAGCTGCTGCCGCACATCGTGAACGTGCTGGAGGCGGTGGACCGGCTGCGGGCGGCGGCCGGCGAGCAGCACCGCATCAGCCGCATGGTGCGCGTCGGCACGGTCAACGCGGCGACCGTGCCGCTGCTGATTCCCGTGCTGCGGGAGTTCCGGTCGGCACACCCGGTCACCCAGGTGGAGGTGGTGGGCGCGCAGCAGACGGACATCCGGCGCGGGCTCGCCGAGGGCGGGTTCGACCTCGGGCTGGTCAATCACCTGGACGGCGACGACGTGCCCGCCGGCATGGAGTCCACGGAGCTGCTGCGCGGCCGCCCGGTGGTGTGCCTGCGTCCGGACAGCCCGCTAGCCCGGCTCCGGGCGGTCGGCGCGGAGGACCTGCGCGGCGTGCCGCTGATCGCGATGCGGACCGGGTACGTGATGCACCGGTATGTGCACCGGCTGCTGTCCGGTCGTACGCCGGCGTTCTCGTACTCCACCGACGGGGCGGAGATGGGCAAGCTGATGGTCGCCGAGGGGCTCGGGGCGACGGTGCTGCCGGACTTCAGCGTCGTCGGGGATCCGCTGGAGCGGTCCGGCACGATCACCTGCCGGCCGATCGCCGACGACACCACCCGGGTGCTGCTGATGCTGCAGCGCCGGCGCGCGGAGTCGGTGCCGCGGGCGGCCCGCGACCTGCACGCGGCGTTCGTGCGCCGGGCGCGGGAACTGACGGAGGCGGCAGAGACCTACACATAAAGAAAAAGTAAGAGCAAACTGGGTGTATGCGGTGGTAACCGCACAGCGCACCAGACGCAGTCTGGCCTGCACGGTCAAAGGAGACGAGTCATGGCCAACCTGCACAGGGGTGATCTGTCGACTCACCCCGATGTCTCCGAAATGCGGGAACGCTACGCCCGCATGCTCGGTGGTCGTGATGTGGCACTCGTGGACGGCCCGGTCTTCCTGCTCGGGCTCTACTGCGCCGCATCGCCGTGGATAGTGCACTACACGACGAGCCAGCCCGCGCTGATGACCCACAACCTGATCATGGGCATCGCGATAGGTCTGCTGGCACTGGGATTCACCCGGGCCCCCGAGCGGATGTACGGCCTCAGCTGGGCCATGTGCGCCATGGGCATCTGGCTGATCATCGCTCCCTGGATCGTGGGCAGCGGCCCGGACAAGGGAGTGATCATCAACAACGTCATCATCGGCGCAGTGGCGCTCGTACTCGGCCTGGTCTGTGCCGGTACGGCGGCGCGGAGCACCCCCAGGCCGTAAGGGAGACGCGGGGAAAGGACACGAAAGAGAACCGGTGGCAGGGAGGCCGGTCCGCAGGGCGGGCCGGCCTCCCTCCCCGTCCGCTCGGCGTCCCGGCACCAGCCAGGGCTCCAGCCGGGTGGGCGGCTCGCTCTCCACCACCTTGCCGGCCACGTCCTCGATGCCCGAGCCGTCGGTGCGCACGTGCGCCCAGCGGGAGCCGGGCCGCCGGTCGGACTCGTTGCGGTGACCCCAGTAGGCGACCGTGAGGTCGGCGTCGGTCAGCGCCTCCCAGACCTGCTTCCTCGGCTCATGGAGCGGTACGGGGTCGAGGTGGTGCAGCTGCCTGCCCGTAGAGCCGACGCACCGGCATACGCACCGATCGGTGCCAGGTCAGCGCATCGTGTGGTGGGGGGGGGGGGGGGGGGGGGAGGGGGGGAGGGAGGAGAGGGGGGGGGGGGGGGGGGGGGGGTTTTTTGTGTCTAAAAGAAAAAAGGGCGTGGGGGGGGACATCCCACCCAAACCCCCCCCCCCCCCCCTACCCCC
>NZ_JBVIJE010000030.1:0-100043 GCF_055581585.1 Streptomyces sp. NPDC031426 | reverse complement strand
GCTGGAACAGCTCCCACAACCCGTCCGGCACCATGCGTTCGACCATCACCACACGGTGCAGATTACCCAACACTCCAAATGAGACGGCGTCTAAGTGGGTCGGTTGATGAGGATGGGCCTGGCGGAACCTCAGTCCTAGAATCTGGTCATGGGTAGGACAGACCGCGCCAGCCGGGTGATCGCGGCACCACCGGAGACCGTCTACGGCGCCCTCCTCGACCGGGAGTCCCTCGAGGTCTGGCTGCCGCCGGATGGCATGCGCGGGCGGGTCGAGCGGTGGGATCCCCGGCCTGGTGGCGGGTTCCGGATGGTCCTCACGTACCTCGACCCCGCTGACAGCCCCGGCAAGACGTCAGATGCGACCGATGTCGTCGACGTCGGGTTCGCCGCCCTGGTGCCGCCGGAGCGCGTGGTGCAGCGGGCAGTGTTCCAGGCTGACGACCCGTCGTACGCGGGCACCATGACGATGACGTGGCACCTCGCTGCCACCGGTGAGGGGACCGAGGTGACCGTTACCGCCACGGACGTGCCGCCCGGCATCGACCAAGCGGTCCACGAGGCCGGGATTTCCTCATCGCTGGACAACCTGGCGTCGTACGTCGAAGCGGTGGACTGACTCGGGGCGGCTGTGCCCCGGGCCCGGCCACGTCGTCAGAGGAAGCGGTCGAGCGCTCACACCCGTCATCGCACGCATCCCGTCAGATGATGGCTGAGTAACTGCCAAGATCGACGGAACTGCTGAGGTTGTTCATGCTGCGTGGGCTTCGGGGCGTTCGACGAGGTGGCCGCGTTCGAAGCGGGCTCCGGCGCGGACGAGAGCGACGCCACAGGTCATGAGCATTGCTCAATTGCTCGCGCAGATACCGACTGATGCGGACTCGCCTGCGAGGAAGCCATAGTTCTGCTTGATCCTTTGCATGTGCTCGGTCGGCCGTCCGGGTTCTGATGTGCGCGTTGAGACCACGCCGACCAACCGGAGTCCGGATCGGCGCAGACATCGGCCAGGCCAGACGGCTCACCCAGGCGGGAGCCACGCAAGGGGCAAGCTGGTCGGCTCTCCGGGCGCCCGGCCCCCTGCGCGCACCAGCAACCGTGACGCCGTGTGGACGAAACCTTTGCTCGCCTCAGTGCCCCTGAGGTTCCGGGAGCGATTCAGCGGCATGCCCACCACGCAGGGCGCAATGCATCGGCCTGTCCGCCACTGGGCCGGCGTCGCCTTCCATCCGATGAGTGACGCGTGTGGACCGCTGCGCGGCCGGCTGCGCGCGCCACCGACAGTGCCTCCATGAAGACGGTCGGCGACTCCGGAGCCATGCCGTCTCCTCCCTCCGCCACGGCGGATCAGTGCGTTCCGTACCGCGCGGCACCGCGGCGGATCAGGTCGGCGTGACCGCGGGCCGAGCCGAGTACGACGTTCGGCAGGCACCCGAGCGGGGGTCGGCCAGGCCCGTCGGAGGAGCAATGGTGGAGCGGAGCCAGTGCGTGGGCCACCTGTTCCCGCTCGTCGACGAACCGCATTGTCGGGATACCCCGGGGCGGCGTCGAGGGACGGCCCAGTCGGCATGTGATGGTCAGGTGGGGATCTCAGGTCCGTGGGCGAATGACTGCCAGCGGGCACTGGGAGAACTGCAGGAGGTGGTGGCTGACGGAGCCGAGGGCCAGTCCGTGGAAGCCGCCGAGTCCACGCGAGCCGACGACCAAGAGGTCGGCGCGGTCCGAGGCCCGGGACAGCGCGATGACCGGTGGTTCGTCGGGTAGTTGTTCCACCACCTCGACATCGGGATACTCGTGGCGCAGCGGAGCCAGCCACTCCTCCAGCGCCTGCCGTTGCTCCTTGGCCACGGCATCCTGGGCCTCGCTGACATAGGCGTGGGGCCCTGGATGGCTCCAGGCGTGCACGGCGTGCAACGGGGCGCCGCGCAGCGACGCCTGCCCGAAGGCGTAGGCCAGGGCTGCCCGGGAGTATGCCGACCCGTCGGCGCCGACGACGATGCGGCCGTGCCCGGTGGGGACGTGGTTGACGATCACCACTGGACTGGACGCGTGACCGACGACCTGCATGGCGACCGAACCGATCAGCAGGCTTCCGAAGCCGCCCATTCCCTTCGCACCGAGCACCACCGTGTGGGCGTGCTCCGCTTCGGCCAGTAGCACCGCCGCCGGGTTCCCCGAGGGGAGGGCGGATGTCACCTCAAGGTCTGGATGGGCTTCCCGCACGATGGCGGTCGCCTCGGTCACGACTCCGTGGTCCCAGTGGTTCCTCTCCCCGATGCGTTCCGCCTCGTTGGTCGCGTACGAGTGGAACAGGGGCAGGACGTGGATGATGCGCAAAGGACAGTGACGCAGCGCCGCCTCGTGGGCGGCCCACACCAGAGCTCGCAGACTGCGGCCGGAGCCGTCGACTCCGACCATGATCGGATCAGTCATTGCTTCTCCCGGGGACATCGGTGTTCGCCGCCGCTGGAACCGCGGAACTCCTCCATGTCGCAACGGATCATGGTCTCCGCCGGACACCGCACCTTGTCCGCGGTTCCCTCCTCGCCGGTCTCATGGTCGAGCGGAGTTGCTTGGACGGCCCTACCACTTCGGCGACGGGAAGTGACCCGGCGGTACTGACAAGGGCGCATGCGGGGTGCCGCGGCCTGACCGAACCAGCAGCTCATGCCCCTCGTCCTGCTTCCGCCGTCATCCAACACCGCACGGAGGTGTCTCACCATGGGCCTTCCGACCCCGTTGTCCGTACCGGTCGGCCCACAGCAGTACAAGGGGCCGGTCCGGCTGAGTGAGTATCGGGGCGAGCGCTTGTCTTCAACGGCCTGTCACAGACTTGGTGTGACACCGTCCGGAACCCTGTGGAGGCGGCCAACGCGATCCCTGTGGAGGCGGCCAACGCGATCGTGGGCGCCGATGCACCATCGGCTACGGCAGTGGTCTGTGTACGGGACGTGGAATCCATCCACAAGGACACCGCTTCGGCCGTCCCTCCCCGCTCAGCGACTACGACCGGGTCGGCTCCGCGTTCCTCTGGTCGCAGGAGCGCAACGCACTCGCTGGGTTGGCCGGCGGCGGACTCGACATCGCCCACGAGGCCGTCGACCGGCATGCGGCCTCGGATCGGGCGGACACGGTCACGCTCCCGTGCGCCAGCGGCAGGGACGACTCCATCACCTTGTCCAGGCAGAACGGCCGGTCGACGGGGACGAAGAGCTTGGACGATCCCCAGCTCTGAGCGGTGAAGCAAGCCGCCTTGTAGGTGAGCGTTCCCCCAGTCGCATCGGTGACCGCGATGCGGTTCCCTCCGGACGGTCCAGCCGGGTGACGGCAGGACGCGGCTTACCGTCGTGCAGGGACTTCAGCGAGGTGCCGTACGGCCAGTGGACGATCTTCTCCGGCTCGCGCTCCCACAGGCGCAGCGGCAGCCGCTGGCTGCCGCCGACGATGCCGCGGTGGTGGTCGTCGGCCTCGGTGTAGACGACGCGCAGGATCTCCAGGACGGAGTTCGGGAAGTCGATGTCCCAGCCGCCGGTGCCGAAGCCGACCTGGCCGAAGATCTCACGGCGTCGGAAGGACTTGAACGCCGCCCATCTTCATCAGCTCATACGCGGCCACGATGCCGACCGGGCAGGGTCGCCGTGGAGCGGCGACTGGTGCGCTCCCGGGTCCGTTCGGCTCTGCTTGAGGCCGGCCGCGACGCGCAGCTGATGGTCGCCGGTGCCCGTGGTCGTGGTGGCTTCTCGGGGCTGCTGCCCGGCTCGGTCACCATGGCCCTGCTGCACCACGCGTACTGCCCCATCGCCGTCATCCGGGGCGACCGTGTCCTGCTGGACGGCTCACCCGGGTGCGCTTCGTCCAGGAGGCGACGACGCGTTGAGGGCGTGGTCATCGACTCTTCCGTCCGCCTGGCTGCGTTCTTGGCGCAGGACGTCGAGGACGACGGAGCCGTCGACGGTCTCGTGGGTGACCAGTTGTTGGGCCAGGTGTTCCAGGGCGGCCCGGTGGCCGCGCAGCAGTGTGATCGCGTGCTGTTCGGCCTGGCGCAGCAGGCGGGCGACCTCCTCGTCGACGATGCGCTGGGTCTGCTCCGAGTACGCCGGGCGACCGGGCTCGTCGGTGGTTTCACCGAGGAAGTGTGGGTGGGAGGAGGCGTAGCCGATCGGGCCGAGTTCGGGGGAGAGGCCGAACTCGCGGACCATGCGGGTGGCGATCTGGGTGGCTCCGGCCAGGTCATTGGCGGCTCCTGTCGATCCTTCGCCGAAGACCATGAGTTCGGCCGCGCGCCCGCCCAGGCGCACCGCCAGAAGGTCGGTCAGGTAACTCTCGCTGTACAAGTGGCGTTCTGCTTCGGGGAGCTGCTCGGTGACGCCGAGGGTGACGCCGGCCGGCAGGATGGTGACCTTCGCCACCGGGTCGGCGTGCTCGCACAACGCCGCGACCAGGGCGTGGCCCGATTCGTGGACAGCCACCGAGCGGCGTTCCTCGGGCAGCAGCGCGTTGGAGGACTCTCGGCGCCCCAGCAGCACACGATCGCGGGCGGCATCCAGGTCGTGCGGCTCGATCCGGGTGCGGTCATTCCGTACGGCGTTGATGGCGCCCTCGTTGACCAGGTTGGCGAGATCCGCGCCGGAAAAGCCGGGCGTGGCGCGCGACACGGCATCCATGTCGACGTCCGGAGCCAGGATCTTGTCCCGGGCGTGGACCGCGAGGATCGCGGCTCGCTCGGCCTGGTTGGGCAGCGGCACGGTGACCTGCCGGTCGAAGCGTCCGGGGCGTAGCAGGGCCGGGTCGAGGGCGTCGGGCCGGTTGGTGGCGGCGAGGACGACGATGCCGCTGGACTGGTCGAAGCCATCCATCTCGGACAGCAGCTGGTTGAGGGTCTGCTCGCGTTCGTCGTTGCCGCCCAGCTGGGCCCCACCGGCGCGTCGTGCTCCGAGGGCGTCGATCTCGTCGATGAAGATGATCGACGGGGCGCGTTTGCGGGCCTCGTCGAACAGGTCGCGCACCCGGGAGGCGCCGACCCCGACGAACATTTCCACGAACGCGGAGCCGGTTACGGACAGGAACGGCACGTCCGCCTCGCCGGCGACCGCTCGTGCGAAGAGCGTCTTGCCGGTACCGGGTGGCCCGACCATGATCACGCCACGGGGGCCTTTGGCGCCTGCGGCGGTGTACCGGGCGGGATTGCGCAGGAAGTCGACGACCTCGCTGATCTCCTGCTTGACCCCGCCATAGCCGGCGATGTCGCCGAACCCGGTGGTGGGCCGCTCCGCCTCGATGATCTTCGCCCGCGAGCGTCCGATGGCACTCAGCCCGCCGGTCACCGACCCTGCGGCACGGCGCCCCATCCACACGAAGATGCCGATCAGCAACAGGAACGGCAGGAACGAGAAGAGCACGGACAACCACGTCGAACCGCCGCCGCTGCTCTGGCTGGCTTTGATCTGCACGTGGTGCGAGGTCAGCTGCTGCTGGAGCTGGGCCCCGGTGCCCAGCGCGGTGGGGATCTGGGTGGTGAACTTCGTGCCGTCCTTCAGGGTGCCGCTGACCGCGCCCTTGTCGTTGATGTCGACCATCTGCACCTGGCTGGCGCCGACCTTGCCGACGAAGTCGCTGTAGGAGAGTGAACTCGTGTGCGGCCCGGACCGAGCGCGCGAGAGCAGCAGGACCATGACGAGCGTCATCAGGATCCACCAGAACAGCCAGCGTCCGCCGAGCGGCTGTGGTTGCCGGGAGGGAGGCGTGGGCGATTCGCGCGGCGGCCCAGGCTTGGCGGGCGGTGTCAGGTGCCGGTGCGGCATCCGCACTCGTGTGATCACCAATCCCACGCCCCCTTCGGTCGGCATGAACCCCGTCTACCAGCCTCAACCCGGTCGTTCCTCGGTGGCAGGGGTCGAACGGCCCTGATGGGGGCCGTCCGGTCAGGGCCCTCTCAGGACCGAGGCCACCGTCAGCCAGTGACCAAAAAGCCGACTGACAGGTGTGTACGTCCTCGAGCTGCCACATCAACGAAGCGCGCCCTAATGTGCGGCCGCCGGGAACATCGGGGAGAAGTTGGCGGTCACATCGACGGTGAGCCTGTCGCGGAACGTATGCAGCCAGGTGCGCAGGACGTGGGCGAGGTGGCGGTCCTCTCGAAGAGGTGGGTCGCGCCGGGGAGGATCGCGAGTTGGTTCTCGCATCGCAGCAGGGCCTGCGCCTCACGATTGAGGTCGAGTACAAGTCGGTCGTGGCCGCCGACGACGAGCAGGGTGGGGGCGGTCACAGCCGGCAGCTGTGGTCCGGCGAGGTCGGGCCTGCCGCCGCGGGAGACGATCGCAGCGATCCGCACGTCAGGCTCGGCGGCTGCCCAGAGCGCGGGGGCAGCACCGGTGCTGGCGCCGAATTAGCCGATGGCCAGCCGCTGAGCCTCGGGCTGCCCGCGCAGCCAGCCGGTGGCGTGCGTGAGCCGCCGGGCGAGGATACCCGTGTCGAAGACATGGGCCCGGTCGGCCTCCTCTGTGTCGGTGAGCAGGTCCCGCGCGGTTCAGGCCGGCCGCGAGGCGGCGCGGAGCTGTTCCCGCCTGCGGTGTACCCGGTCACTGCCTCTCCCGGTGCGGCTGCCTGAACGGGGCTTCGTGTGCCGGATGGGTCTCGATCACGCATCCTGGGCCGGGAAAGATCTCTGTCTCGTGACCGTCTTCGTAGCGCACCCGATAGGGCGGTTCGCCGTTCTGGCCGAGCACCCTGCCGTCTTTCCCTGACTTCGTTCGGGTACCTCCGGCGGGCTGTCTGGTCCGTCGGTGCCAGGCGCCCGCGGCTCGTGCGGTGGGCAAGCGCGGCTCGTCGGGCGGGCGCATCCTGGAGTTGGAAGAGCCGCGGCGCGCCAACCGGAACGTGCCTTGGTACGGCGGCATCCCGGGCGTGGTGGCACGTGGCGCCGGCAGCCCACTCGGGAGTGACCATGAGACTTTCCTTCCTGGAACCTCTCTACAAGCAGCCCGGTCCTTTCGCGTCCGTCTATCTGGACACATCACGTGACGCCGCCATCGAGGAGCCCGATGCCGCCGTACAACTCCGCTGGCGGCATCTTCGGGACGCACTGATGTCCGAGGGAGCGGACCGGGACACGATCACCGCGGTGGCGGGCACCGTGGGCAGCGACACGGACGTTCCCGGCACGCATGGTCAGGCCGTGTTCACCGCTCACGGACATCTGGCCCTGCTGGACGAGTTGCCGGCACCGCCTGCACGGGACACCGCGCACTTCGGGACGCTGCCGGACACCATGCCGCTGATCGTCCAGCATGCGCCCGCGATCCCGTACCTGGCGGTGCACGTGCATTACGGAGGCCGTCACTCGACGGATGCCACCGGCACCGTACGGATCGAGGCCGAGGCGGGTACCTGGCCGCTGACCAAGGTCACGCCGGGCCACCGTCTGGACGAGGAGATCCCGGTATCGGACTGGTCACGCGCTGTCGGAGAGGTCGGCCGGGAGCTGGAAGGCCACGCACGGCGCATCGACGTCGAGACGGTGGTCGTCGCCGGAGACGTCTGGGCCCGCGGAATCCTTGTCCACCGGCTCCCGGCCTCCCTGCGCGGGCAGGTCTCCACCGTGGAGGGAGCCGGCGAGTCCGAGCCCGGGCGGGCACTGCTGGAGCGGCGGCTCGAAAGCCTCTTCACAGGGCGCATGGCCGCGCACGACCGGGTACTGCTGGACGCTTTCCTCGCCGAGCGGGCCCGCGACGGAGCATTCGCGGAAGGCCTTGCGCCCGCCGTGTCGGCGCTGCAACGCGGCATGGTCAAGGCCCTTCTCCTCAACGACCACCCCGAGTCGCCGTTCCGCCTGTGGGCCGGCCCGGAACCCGGCCAACTCGCCCTCACCGAACAAGAACTGCGCTCCTACGGAATACGGGAGATCAGCGAAGAACGGGCCGACGCGGCCCTGGCCCGCGCCCTCGTCGGCTCGAGGGCCGAACTCGTCGTGGTGCCCGAGCAGGAGCTGTGGCTGAGCGAGGGTGTGGGCGTGCTGTTGCGCTACGCCGACCCCATGTCCCGTGACTGAACAGCCTTCTGGGAGCGGCAGAACGCCGGTTCTCACCGGTACTCAAGGGTGCGCCCTCAGCCGGTCGTGTTGCGGGACGGTGGTGCCGCCGCCGGCCCGCACGGCTTCCACCACCGCCCGGTGCAGGTTCCGGCTGTCCTGCTGAGAAGGGCACGGCACCGGGCTGCCAGCCAGGGTGAACCACTCGGAGGTGCCGGTGTACCGGACCTTCACATCGGCCTGCCTGCCGTCCCAGGTGGTATGCACGCACAGCTCCCTGCTGACGATTCCGGCCTCGTCGGTACGGGCAGGGACCCCTTTTTCCGACAGCTCCCGCTTCTGGGTGCTCCAGCGCCGCCGCCCGGCTCAGACGGGGACGGAGCTGCCGCTTCCCACCGGTTCCCTGCGTGTCCGAAGTTCCGGCGGAGACGCCGCGCCCTTTCCGGCTTCGCCTTCGACAAACCGGGTCAGTGCGCTGACGCCTTCGAGGAACTGGGCCAGGAGGACGATGGTCGAGTTCTTCTCCGCGGCGATTTCGGCGAGGATCTGCAGGTTGCGCAGTTGCAGGGCGATCGGGTGGTCGCTGATGACGTCGGCGGCCTCGGCGAGGCGGTTGGCGCTCAGAGCCTCCCCCTCGGCAGCGATGACCTTGGCACGCTTCTCCCGCTCGGCCTCGGCCTGACGGGCCATGGCCCGCTGCATCGTCGGCTCCATGGCCAACCAGCCCATCAAATGGCTTCGCACACCGCGCCGCCTGCCCTGGCGGGCCCCGGTCCCCTCCCTGAACTATTTGCTCACCTCCCACGTGTGGCGCCAGGACCACAACGGCTTCTCCCACCAGGACCCCGGTTTCATCGACCACGTGCTCAACAAGGCACCCGAGGTGCTGTGGGTCTACCTGCCGCCGGACGCCAACACCCTGCTGGCGGTCGCTGGCCACGTGCTGCGCAGCCGGGACTACGTCAACCTCGTCGTCGGGGGCAAACAGCCCTGCCACGACTGGCTGTCGCTGGACGAGGCGCGCGCCCATTGCGCCCGCGGCGCGGGCATCTGGGACTTGGCCGGTACCGATGACGGCGCCCGGGAGCCGGATGTGGTGCTCGCCTGCGCAGGGGACGTCCCCACCATCGGGCGCTGGCCGCCGCAAGCCTCCTGCGGCAGCACACGGTGCGGGTTGGCAACGTGGTCGACATCGCCCGCCTGATGCCGGCCAAGGAACACCCGCACGGCATGCCGGACGCCGAATTCGACGCTGTTCACCCGCGACAAGCCGGTGGTCGCCGCCTACCACGACTACCCGTGGTTGATCCACCGCCTCGCCTATCGCCGCGCCGTCCACCCGCACCTGCACGTGCGCGGATACAAGGAGGAGGGAACCACCACGACCCCGTCGACATGGTGGTCCGCATCTGGACCGCTACGGGCTGGTCATGGACGTCATCGACCGCGTGTCCGGCCTCGGCGTGCGCGCCGCCGGGGTACGCCAGCAGATGGCCGATGTCCGCTTCGGACACCAGGGGTGGATCCGCGAGCACGGCACCGACCTGCCCAAGGCCGCCGACTGGAGCCGGCCCGGCTGAGGACCTGCCGCCGATGCGTCAGGGGCTGGGGAGTCGGAGCCGCACATGCTCAGCGGCTGGCGGTGCGGACGACGAGGACCGGGCAGGTGGCGTGCTGTACGCACTGCTGGCTGGCCGTGCCGAAGAGCACCGCGCGGGACCTGGCCGGGGTCCTCTACAGCGCCGCTCGGCGGGCGATGGAGGCCGCGCTTGTTGCTCTTCGGTTCCGTGGGGAGAGCGTAGCCGTGGCAAAGCCTTCGCACCAAGGTCAGGATCCGGCGTGAAGGCTCCAAGAGCAAAAAAACAGTCCCCGGTAGTGCTGCACGTGTCCTGGGGCTTCAGTCGTCACTGTCGCTCCGGTATCGCGCCGGCTTGCCGGGGGCCTGATCCACATCCTGTCCAAGTTCACTCCGCCGACTAGACGTCCTCGTCGATTTTGTGACTCTTTCGGTGTTATGGGCTACTAACAACGATGCACGTGGTATGCCCCGAGTCAATAGTTTTTAGGTCAATTCTTCCATGTGTGAGCAGATCGCCCAGTCGACGTGGCAGGGCGGGGCGGCTTTTCCAGGCCCCGGCCTCAATTCTGCGGCCCGGACGGCCGCACGCGGCCACCGCACGGTCGGCGACGGATTGGACGGCCGTGGCGTCGTCCAGGATGGCCAGCAGGGTGTCGTCTGTTCCTGCCGTGTCACCAGTAGCTCAGAGGGCCCGTGCTCTACGGCGCCGTCCTGGCCTCCAGTCCATCACCGCCGATCCGCGTCGGCCGCCCCAGCCGCGAAACCCTGACCGCCCTCGCCGACCTGGCGCCGCAGCCACCCAGCCCATGGTCCCGGAACCTCCGGCGGCTCGGCGTTGCCCGAACGGTACTGCGGGGGGCCTGGTCGGCCCCATCCTGGTCCGGGCGTGGAGCATCAAGCTGAGGGGGCTCGCACCAGCGATAGACAAAGTGGGAGGGCGGTGTCTGCCTTCGACTTGGTCGCCGGGGGAGGTGCGGTGTCGCTGTCCGCCGGGGGACGTGGTGCTGGTTGTGGTGGTCGGAGCCGTGGCGGTGGGGACGCTGGCGGTGGTCGCGGACCTACCCCGGAGGCAATGCAGGCGACGTTCTTCGACTGTTACGGACGGGGATTTCTGCGTCGTGTCGAGCGGCGGGGCGGGGAGCGCGGCGGACTGGTCCGGAGCGTGAGGGCGAGCCGGCTCGCCCAGCCGATGGGCTGCAGGGCCCAGTAGCTGACGGCCCGGTACAGGAGCGTCGCGGCGATCGCCGGTCCGGGCCGAAGACGGGACAGGACGAGCAGTGCGGACAGGCTCGCCTCGACGATGCCGAGGCTGCCTGGGTCAGGCGAAGGCTGCTGGGGGGCTTGGGTGAGCACATAGGCGAGCAGCAGACTGTGCCAGGGCACGCCGATGCCCAGCGCCCGCAGGCCGATGGCCAGGCAGGCGACGCCGAAGACCCAGTTGAGCGGCGCGAACGCGAACGGTGGCAGCCAGGGGCGCAGGCCGGGCTGCAGGCTGCGGGCCTGCTCGACCAGGTGGACGAGTGCCTCCTGGCCCTGAGGGATGCAGCGGGAGCGCAGCCCGGCGTCTGTCCACGCTCGACCCACCGCTTTACGGAGGCCGGGGAGACGGGTTGCTCCGAAGACGGCCAGGGCGATCCCCAGGACCACTAGCACCCCGGCCGCAGGGAGCAGAACGGTGCGCAGCCCCGCCGGTCCCGCGGCGACCACGCCGGCCACGAGCAGGACAGCCAGAGCGAGTACCGACAGTCCACCGGCCACGACCAGCACGGCGGCCGTGAGCACCTGCTCGACGCCCCGGCGGCGCAGCTGCCGGAAGTCCCAGGCGGCGGAGAACGCCGCTCCGCCGGGCAGCGCACCCGACACGGCGTTGGCGGCCATCACGAGAGCCGTCGTGCGCCGCAGGCTCCAGCGGGTCCCGCCTGCGGCCAGCAGCCATTGGTACACCGCGGCGAAGCAGACGATCGACAGCGCCTCGCACACCACGGCGACCGCGACCGGCAGCGGGCGTACTCCTGCGATGAGGCGGTAGGCCTGGGTCAGTTCTCGCCGCCGCAGAACGCCGACCAGGACCACGGCCGTCGCGAGGAGGACGGCCACCAGCCACCACAGCGGGCCTGGCCGCGTGGGACGTTCCTCCGCCGGCCCGGCACCGCGCACCGCCTCGGGCCCCTGCCGCCCGGACATCAGCCGTCACCCTCAACCGGCGTCGCGGGCTTCAGGCGCCGAAGGACGACGACGGGCCGGGGGGGGCACGGCGTACGGTCGTCGGCCGGGACAATCACTCGACCGAGGCAAGCTCGACCCGGTCCGCGTCTGGATCTGCTGTGCCGCATCGACCTTCCGTCTGGCTCTGCCCACTGCACCAAGGGCGTATCCGGCCCTTCGTGTTGATCGCGGACGTCGCGTTCGCCGAGAACCGGTTGTCGATGCGGCGCCCGATCGGGGTACGTCCCTTCTCGCCCCAGGTGCGGCCGGTGACCTGGTCGGTGCGGATGCCCACCGGGGTCGGCGAAGAGCACGCCGCGCCCTCGGCCTTCACCTTCGCACGGATCGCCGACCACGTCTTCTCTCGCCCAAGGCGCACCGCCTCCGCGTCCTTGCCCACCCCTGCTCGGTCAGCCGCACCCGCTTCGGTGAGCAGCCGGACATCCGCTCTGGCGGGACGGTGCGGGGGTCCTGCTCAGTTGCCGGCGGCCTTACCGGGCGATGGCGCCGCCGACGCATGCCGCGGCCGCCGCCGGCACACCCGCGGCCTTTAGGGCCGAGGGGATACATCAACCGCGACGTACCTGAGGGAACAGTCCGTCCGTCGGCAGACGGACAGTCGTTGCGTTCGCGACCAGACTGGTAACGGCCTGGACGGTGTGCGACAGGCCTCAGCTCACCCGAACGCCGGACTTCCGCGCGTGTTGGTCCGGGGTGGCTCGGCGGTACTCGGCGGCCGGGTTAGCGTCGACGGGCATGGCACGCGGGCGTACGGGAGGTATTGCGGTGCCGACGGTCGGGCCACGCACGAACGCGACGACCCTGCCGATCATCCTCGGTCTCGCCCTCGCTTTCGCAGTCACGGTCGTCGACCCGCTGGTGCTCAGCCTGAATCTGCCGCAGGTGGGCCGGGCCCTGCATGCACCGCCGCAGGTCCTCGGATTGCTGAGCGGAGCGGCGACCCTGGTAATGGCCGCCGCCGTCCTCACCGCGGGCAGCCTCGGGGACATCTTCGGCCTCAAGCGGCTGCTGATGCTAGGACTTGTCGTCGTCACGGTCGTCGATCTGCTCTCCATGCTCTCCCCTGGCTACGGCTTCCTGCTGGTAATGCGCCTGCTGGACGGGCTGGGGATGACAGCGCTGCTGGGAGTGCCCTTGGCCCTGCTGAAAGTGGCGGTGCCGCCGGAGAAGCGGCCGATGAGCATCGGCATCCTCATGGCCGTCACGATGATCCTTTGCGGGGCGGTCCCCGCGTTCACGGGCTGGATGGTGGCGGCCATCGGCTGGCGGTCTCTGTTCCTGATCGCCCCGCTGCTGTGCCTGGTCTCGCTCTGGTTGGCGGCCCGCTGCGTCCCGGAGTCACCCGTCCAGCAGGGCCGTCGCCTGGACATGGTCGGTGTGGCAATGATCGGGACCGCCCTGCTGGCCCTCGTCGTTGGCCTCGCGGCGGCGCAGAACGGCATCTCCCGGCCCGAGACCTGGGTGCCGCTGGCGATCAGCACGGTCGTCGCAGTGGTTTTCGTGCTCCACGAAGGTCGCACTCGTGAGCCTGCGCTGGACCTGGCGCTGTTCCGTAGCACACCGTTCAGCGTGGCCCTGGCGGCGACCCTCACGCTGAACTTTCTCGCCGCCGGACTCGGCATTGTCCTGGGACAGTTCGGGAGTATCGTCCTGTCGCTGTCCCCCGAGGCCATCGGCCTGCTGTACCTGCCCGGCACCCTGCTGATCGCCGGTGCCGTCATCCTGGCCGGGCGCCTTGTGGGGAAGTACACCCCGCGGCCGGTGATGGTCACCGGTCTGCTGGTGATGGCGGCGAGCGGGCTGCTGCTGGCGGGCACCGCGGGCCCGACGATGGCGGTGTGGCTGCTCGTGCTGGCCACATGGCTGTGCAACCTTGGCTCGCTGGTCACCTCCACTTCGGTGTCCGAGACGGTCCTCTCCCAAGCACCGCCCGGGCATTCCGGCACGGTCGCCTCCGTTCAGATGGCCTTCGCGATGACCGGCGCCGCGTTCGGGCCCACCGTCTACCTTCTGCTTTTCAACATCTTCTTCCAGCGGCAGTGGCAGGCGGACGCGAAGTCGCGCGATCTGTCGGTGAGGAAGGCCGAACAGGCCGTGGATGCCGTACGCAGCGGGATGGCGCAGAGTCCGGGTGGCAGTGGATACGACCCCAATCTGCTTCGACAGGCCTCAGGACTCAAACTCGCGCTGGACTTCGCCGGGGGACTGCGGCTCACCATGCTCGCGGTCAGCATCCTGCCGCTCGTCGTCGCGGCGGCGGCCTTTGGGCTGATGCCCCGCTACAAAAAGCCCCGCGCGTAGGGCGCGCTCGGACCACGGCGAACGCCGGCCTCGGCGCAGGGCCGCACAGTGCCGGAGTGGAAAGGACGGAGCCAAAGCGGCCTCGCTCATCGAATACACCGACCGTGGCGCCGGGCAGACTCAAGGCGGCGCCACGGTCGTCCGGCAGTGTCGTCAGGTGACGCGGCTGATCGGCGGGCACTCCCATCGTGTGTCGATGACTTCGGGACGTGGCAGGTACATGCGCAGTGCGGCGAACCAGATGCCCTGTGCCGGTGTGGGCAGCCAGTTGGATTCCTCGGCAGCTCCCGGGGAATCGGGCTGCAGGCGGATGGTCAGGCTTCCATCTGCGTCGGTGAGCAGTCCGGGGGTGCGGTCACCGATGGAGTATCGGTCGATCGGATTGACGACCAGATTCCTGTCCTCGCCGTAGACGGTGAGGGACCAGAACGCGTCGACCGGAGGCAGACTTCCCGGCCCGAAGCGCAGTTCGTAGCGGCCCGTGGACAACTTGGCGCCGTCCGCGTCGTGGAAGGCGGCCAGGTAGACCGCTTCCTCGGGGTCGTTGGCGGCGACACCGACGAGGGACTGCTCCGCGGCTCGCCGCAGGAAATCGTCCCCGAACCGTCCCATCTGTGGTGGCGGGTAGCGCCAGCCGTTGACGACGTGGGCCCATTCACCACTGAGCAGTTGCTGTTCGAGCATGGCTCCACCGGTGGCCGCGGCCCGGATCAGGCTCTGCCGGACGGGTTCTGGCTGGGCTTCGACGTCGATGCCGGGCCCGATGCCGATCTCCGCGAACTGCTTCAGCAGGACATCGTGGTGCCGCGGCGGCGGATTCTCGGCCAGCATCGCGTTCAGGGTCTTCCACGGCCCGAGAGGGTCTTGTGCCGCGTCGATCGGTACCAGCACGTCGTGCCGGGCCGGCAGCTGCGCTTCCTTTGTGCCGAACAGGTGGAGCGGGACCAATCGGTACTGATCCTGAAGAGCATGGACGCTGGAGAGGTCCTGCTCGCCTTCGACGAGGGTCCGGCCGACGATGAGGATCCAGGGGCTGGGTGCGGTCGCCGTGCGACGCACCCTTTCGGGGAGGTCTCCGCTCCAGCCCGGACCGACGAGGGCGAAATCACCGGCGTTCGGGCCGGTGGCGCGCCCGCCCACGTAGTCGTAGTTGTCGGAGGTCATGCCGACCAGTTCGAAGGTGAAGTACCGATTCCCCATGTCCGGGTGCGAGAGGATGACGGGTTCCTCGCTCAGGTCCACCCAGGCGAACGAGTACAGCGTGTCGTTGTTGGGACACAGGCCCTGCCGGTCGGAGGCGTCGAAGAGTTTCCGGGCGTGCCAGAAGTGGTTGACGGGCGCGTACGGCGTCGCGTCGGTGTCGGGCACCCGGGTCACCCACCGGTGGCGGAGACCGGCGTTGTAGATGTACGGGAACCCGTAGACGAAGGCCTGCTCCCCGAGCGTGTAGGCGTATTCCCGGCGCCAGTCGGTCACGTGGCCGGTCAGCACCGGCTTGACTGACTCCCACATCAAGGGCAACGCCTGCGATGTCTTGCGGGCGCGTCCGGCCGTGGCGCCCGGGTGGCGCACGGCGTCTGCCGTGGCCTTGCCTGTCGCCACTGCGGCTTTGCCGATCGTCGACGCGACTTCGGTGACTTGAAGGCGCAGTCGCTGCCCGGGACGGTTGTTCGTCGCTGTAGAGGCCATTGCGGCGTTCCTTTCCAGCACGGAGCCCCACATCTTCGGCCGCACGGCAGATCACGGTCGGCGAGCGATCCCGGCTCCTCCTCGTGGGGCCGACGGGCTGCATCGTTCGCCGTGCCTCGTCGGATACCGGGCGGGTTGCTCCCTGTGGCCGGACCCACTCACTCGAGTAGATCACCGCACCCAGGGCCCGGCAACCGCGCCGCTCGACCCCACGAAGGGTCGGCGATGACCTGCACGTTCATCCCGTGCTTCTTGTGCTAGCCGGAATAGAAGGGCTGGTCGGCGGCGATCCGGTCGATCGGCAGAAGGGTGCCGTCCAGCAGGACGTACGCCTTCGTCGAGGCCGCCCGGGCCGCCCCGACCCCGGGGCCGAGCCGCGCTGGCAAAGGCCGACGAGATGACCGCGGAGGCCGTGGCCGCCCTCCAGGAGCTGGACAAACAGGCGTCGGTCGAGGAGGTCGCCCGGCGCCTGGACGGCGAGGTCTCCCCGGCCGTCCTCGCCCTGATGAAGGCCCTGGTGGTGCAGGCCGCCGGGCTCGGCACAGTCACGAAGACCGTGGAGAGCTTCGGCGGGTTCGCGAAGCAGTACGAGCAGATCGAGAAGGTCTCCGCTCACCACGGCAAGTTCTGGGAGGTGCTGCTGTACGGGCAGATCGGCCGGGACCGGACGCTGATGTTCGACCTGGCCGAGAAGCTTCAGTTCACCGCCACCTCGGAGGACGGGCGAGTGCTGGATGCGCTCGCGCACGCGCAGCGCAATGAGGCCGCCCGCGGCGAGCACATCAGCGCGATCGGCGAGGACGGCACGCGGGTCGACATCTCCTTCGCCACGCAGAACTGGCAGAAGGCCGTGGTCGACAGGACGCGGCCGGGGCAGTTCGTCCGCAAGCACTTCGAGGCGATGGTCTTCACCTACCTCGCCGAGGAACTGCGCACGGCGAACAGGGGCTGCCCGGCCTCCGGCCGGACAGCCCCTCACCAAGATCTTCATGAGCCTTCTAGCAGCTACCACGCCGCCCGCGAGCATCAGCGCCTCTGTTCCGCTCCCGACCGGCAGTGCTTCACTCTTACAGGCCTTGTCCGGTAGAAATGGAAGCAGTGGCAACGGGGCTCACGGCCGCAGGGCTTGCCGGGCGCGGTGCAAGTCTGGTTGGGTACCACCGCCCCGGCATATGGCGCGTGCCGGGCAGGGTGGGGAGCGGAGCGAGCAACGTGCACACGACGGTACGGCAGGACGGCTCGTGGCCCTTGCCCGACGGGCTGGCGCAGGCGATTCGTGGCACTGCTGAGGAGATCGCCGCGCTGGTGCGCAGCGCGAGCGACACGGCGCTTGCCGTGCCGGGGTCAAAATGGACCGTCGGCGAGGCCGCCGCCCACCTGGCCATAGCCAACGAACTGATGGCCGACCTGGCAGCCGGACGGGAGCGCCCCTACGGCGACGGAACGCCTCAAAGCCTGGCCGAGGCCAACGCCCAGTCCCTCGCCGACTTCGCAGAACGTCGGGCGGAGCCACTCGCGACGATGATCGCGGAGCAGGCCGAGGCATTCCTGGACGCTGTCTCGCACCCTGCGGCCCACGGCCCCGCACCAGCCACACCCCTGGGCACGATGAACCAGTCCGTTCTGGCGTCGTATCTGCTCACGCATATGCTCGGTCATGGATACGACCTGGCCCGCGCCCTGAATCGCCCGCACATGGTCGACCGGGCACGGGTGGGGTTGTGCATGCCATTCATGCTCTCGGTCATGCCGCGTGTCGCGGACCCGTCAGCCACGGCCGGGCTCGCGGCCCGTTACCGGATCCGGCTGCGTGGGGGCGAGACATTCGGCGTGGCCCTGGCCGACGGGGCCGTGCAGGTTATCCCGGGCGCGACGCGGCACCGCGCGGACTGCACCATCCTGCTCGACCCCGTCGCCTTCCTGCTCATCGCGCTCGGCCGGCTAAATCCCTGGCGCGCCATCGCCCGGGGGCAGGTCCTCGCCTGGGGCCCTCGGCCCTGGCTGGCCCCCCGCTTCCCGACCCTGTTCACTGCACCCTGACCTGGCTGACAGGCCGGACGCCGTAGTCAGCCGCGGTTTCGCCGTGGCCTCGGCGTCGATGTTCATGCCCAGTTGCACCTGCCGCTCGATCCCCCAGGCAAACTCGGTGGCCAGGGCCGGTGAGAGGCTCTGGAATTCCACCGCGACGCTCTGGTCGCGACTGCTGTAGCTCTCGCCGTTCTGCCGGACGGCCGCCAGCCACTGCGCCGGCATCGTCTCGCCGGTGAAGTGCAGGATCCCCCGCACCTCCGGCGGGAGTTCCGCTGCGATCCGCTGGTCGATCTCCGCGCTGAACAGGACCTGCCGGCCCAACGCCGGGTCCGGCTTGGCCGTGCGCCGGGCTTTGAAGAGCCCGCTCCCGCTCATGCTGTTGCTCTCCATCGGGCCACCAGCTTGGCCCATACCGCCTGGCGCATCCCTCGCAGCAGGCGAGGGCCAGCGCGAAGTACAGCCGAAGCAGGCGAGGGCCGGCGCGAAGTACAGCACGACGCGCCGGGAGCAGCCGCAGCCGCTGCGTGCGGACACCGGTGTCCTCCAGGACCGCGGCGATCAACTCGGGGTCGATGATCCCGGCCCACTCGCCCAGATGCCCCGGGGCGTTCACTGACGTTGCACCCTGCGGGACATGACCGCACGTCGTAGTCTCGGGTGACCCGCCAGCACCCGGCGAGGTCGAACGGCTCGATATCGCCGAGGGGAGTTCATACGGGCCGTTCCTGCCGGTCGGCAAGTTCGGTTCGTACCCCGAGCGACTGCGCGAGCAGTTCGAGGGGGTGATCTGGAGGTTCCGCACCGGGAGCCAGTGGCGGGAGATGCCCGAGCAGTTCGGCGCCTGACAGACCGTCTACAACCGCTTCATGCGATGGCCGCCAACCGCAGGAAGAGAGGCAGCCGGGGCGGCAGGCCCGTCACCCATGACGCCGGTCTCTACCGCGATCGCAACACGGTCGAGCGGGCCATCAACAAGATGAAAGACTGGCGGGGCATCGCGACCCGTTATGACAAAACGCCCGAGAGCTACCTCGCCGGACTCCATCTCCGCGAAGCGACCATCTGGATCAGCAGCATCCTGAAAGCACCCTGATCACAACCGGAGACAGCCCCCAGGCCTCCTCTGTGGTGACTGCTTCGGTCACCTTCCGGGAGCCGTCTGGTCGCCGCAACCACCGTAGGGACCGCTCCATTCGGAGCCGTTGCCGTAGTAGTGCAGTGATGTCCACTGCACACATCCGGAGTCGTTGACCTCGGCGCCCACGCGCCAGGCGTCCGGGGACGCAGACGAGTGACTGATGACGTCCCACCAGGTGGAGCCGCCAGGCTCGATGCTGGAGTAGTGGTCATCCGAGTGAACCGTGGGTCCGTAGGGAGAGCCGACATACAGGCGGACCCTGCCGGTGAACGACCCCGCCCGTGTCCGGTCCAACTTCCTTCACGCGGGCTGACGCGGCCGCCCCGGGATATTCACCAGGTAACTGAATGCCGTCGGCTGCGGCTTCCATGGCTTTCCGCCCGCATCGAGGACAACCTTTGCGACGTTGATACCGGTCACCGTAGCCCCGACAGCGCCACCATGCCACCGGGCCCCCTAGGCCGGAGCCCGCTGCGGAGGGGATGGAGACCGTCAACGCACTCAGCAGAAATTTGGCCGTAGCCAACCACCGTGCCCGGTTGATCTCTCGCACCTGCCGGGACGCGGCTTCAAGCTCGGCGCGGCGTTGTTCATGAGCGGTTCTTCCCGTCGGGGTGCTCTGGGAAGCGGAGTTTGAGGCGGCAGGCGAGGCGTTCGAGGCCGGTGCGGAGCTGGGAGCGGACGGTGGCTTCCTCGTTGAGCTGATCCGCTGGACTGCCCGGCGCCGCGACCACATCGCCGCCTGCCGGGCAGAGCTGGAGCACGAGTACGTCACCGCCGTCGACGACGACGGCACCCCGCGGTTCCTGCCCGTGGTCTCCGAGCGGGCCCGCGCCAAGCTGAACCGGATCGCCGCGAAGATGACGCTCGCCGAAGCAGAAGGGCCGGCCCCTCGCCAAGCTGCGTGAGGAGTGGAAGGAGAGCGCGATCCGCACCTCCGGTGTGGCTGCCGATGTCATCAACTTCCTCCTCGAGTACGCCCGTGCCGCAGCGGCGGCGAGCCGAGCCCGGGTCGCGGCTGTGGTCGACATAGCGCTGGCGGCCGTCGACGTCGCCGCGACGGTGTTCGTGATGAACGGCGGCGGCCGGTTCCACCGCCGGCACCTGCTTGCCGAAGCCCGCCGTCACCTCGCTCTCGTCCTGCGCGGCCGCCGCCGTGAGCCGGGCCTGGACGAGTAAATCGTGGACGCCGCGCTTGCCACGTACTGCGTGGACATCAGCGAGCCGAAGACGCTGCGCGGTCTGCTGCCCGCCTACCGCCTCTATACCGCCCGCTGGTTGCTGGCCGACCTCGAACCCGCCCGGCGCCCGCCGACCACCGCCCCGGACCGGCAGTCCCCGGCCGAGTCGGGCACACCGGCCGCGCCCCGGCCTTCGGACCTGGAGCCGGGGGAGTGGGAGATCCCCCGCGTCCCGCTGCAGTACGAGCGGGCCGTCCTCGCCGACGCGGTGGTCCGAGAGAAGCTGCGCACCACCGTCACCGCCGCTCGGGGACGGGCGTACGACGTCGTCGCGCACCAGCGAGCGGCGATGCCCGAACAGCTGCTCGCGTCACCGGCCGCCGACCCCGAGCACGGCGACCAGGAGCCGGAGGCCGGACCGCGGGAGGCGATCGACCTGTCGGCGCTGCGGGCCTTGCGGGCGTCCCGCGCGGACGTGGAAGCCCTTGATCTCACGGCCGAGCGGCTGCGCCACCTCCAGGACGCGTTCCCCAAGGCGGCCGACGCCTCCCGCGCCCGCGCGGACTGCTACGCCGAACAGGACGATGCCGACGCAGGACACCCGGTGCGCCAGGACGACCAGCAGGCGCACCGCCCGCAGGAGCCCGGACCGCACCGTGGCCGGGAGGCCGGCCACTGAGTGCACCCGATGCCGCGCACCTGATGCCGTGGTGCGCACCGACGGTGCCCGGCATCCACTCCACCGAGTACCGCACCAGGTGCACACCCCGACCGCACGGTGGTGTGGTTACCGATGTGTTCCGGGAGCGGAGTGCATCGCGTGGGCCAGCACCAGGTGCTCGTTGTGCATCACTTCGAGGGTGTCGGCGGGGTCCGCGGAGTCGACGTCGGGGATGACGTTCACCGTGAACCGGATGATGCTGCGCGCGATGCCCAGCGCCGCCGTGGTGGGGGAGTCCCGTGCCCAGTCACGCAGTGCGGACAGCAGCACGCACCCGACCTCGTCCAGCGCGAAGGAGTCCGCGCACGGCTCGCTGTCCCGTCCGCGGCGGTGACGGGCCAGATGATGTCCTCGGCCAGCCGGAGCAGGACGAACACCAGCTCCGTATCCGCGCGCCCGGCGACGGCGTCGCCGCCGCCCTGCTGCAGCGCCAGCAGGTAGTCGAAGCCCGCTCCACACTTGCCCGGGTGTGAGCGGCGTGCGGGACGGGATCAGATACGGCATCAAGCTCTCCCCACGGTGGCCGCCTTGCGGGTCACGGCGTCGTCCCAGCAGGCTCCAACTAACGCCCTGTGGGCAGAGGGGCACAGATTTCTACCCACCTCACCGACAGGGGGCAAGCTGGGCCGCAAGGGTCAAACTAGCTCCTTTATCCACCATGGTCGGCCCGACCACGAGCCCGACCATGACCCCTTTGTCCAGGTCGGCCACCACCCCGACCACCGCCGTCTTTCATCAGGGGCGCTTCGCCCGGCTCCGTCACCACGGCGTGGACAGGTACGGCCCGGAACGGCGTGGCGGGGCCCCGGCTGAGGACAGGTCCCGGTTGAGCACGGCGAGGCGGATGGTGCCGACCGCACTCAACCAGGTTCGTAGGGCTCGGACCGCTTCCTCAGGCTTTGGGAACCAGGTTGTGCTCGGTGCCCAGGGTGGTCATGCCGGTGTCGGCGTACAGCGTGGTCTCGCCGTCGGACCAGCGGACGATGAGGTCGTCAGTGCGGTGGTTGGGGGTGAAGTCGCCGGTCGTCATGACTGTGTTGTGGGTCCACAGGTCGTTGGGGTTCTGGATGCGTGCCTCGGTGCCGAGGGCGGAGGTGGTGGTCCCGACGTAGTTGTCGAGCTCGCCGTCCGACCACTGCACCATCAGGTCCCATTTCTGGTTGCCGGAGTACTCGCCGGCGGTCAGCAGTGTGGCGTTGGTCCAGGTGGAGTTGGGGTCCTGGAGCTTGTGTTCCTGTCCGAAGCCTCCGGCGCCCACGTTGGTGTAGAGGGTGAGTTCGCCGTCGGACCAGCGCACCATCAGGTCCGTGACGTAGGTCGAGGAGCCGAAGCGGCCTGCGGCGATCTGGGTGGCGTGCTCCCAGATGGTGTGGGGGGCGGCCAACTGGGTGCCGGGCACGTTGAGGCCGTTGGTGCCGACGTCGCCGTAGAGGGTGACCTCGCCGTCGGACCAGCGGACCATGAGGTCGAACTGGTTCGACCCGGTGAAGTCGCCCGCGGTGATGGTCTCCGCATGGGTCCAGGTCGAGTTCGGGGCCAGCAACTGCCGTTCGGAGATGAAGTGGCCTTGGCCGTCGTTGGTGTAGAGGGTGGCCTCGCCGTCGGTCCAGACCACGATCAGGTCGCTGTGTCCGGCGCCGTTGAAGTCGCCGGCGGCCATCAGCTTGGCATGCTCCCACGTCGTCCCGCTGCCCATGGAGTAGGGCAGGGGCGGCTGATGGTAGGGGCCGTGGTCGGTGTGCAGGCCCTGCTGGGCGTCGTCGTAAAGCTGGAAGAACCGGTCGCCGTGCAGCGGGCTGTAGGTGATCCGGTTGTACAGCGGATTGTCGGTCTTCACATCGGGACCACCCTGCAGGAAGCCGCCCACGTTGCCGATGATCTCGCCGGTGTCGCCGGAGGCGTCGAACTTGGAGAACCACGGTCCGCCGGAGACCCCTCCCCACATGCCGGCGCAGTCGATCTGCATCTGGTTGTAGGCCGGCAGCGGCGTCGTCCAGACATTCGGGCAGTGGAACGCGCGGTCCTGCGCGTCGTACTTGACCATGGGATAGCCGATCACGGTCACCTGATTGACGAACCCGGGCGTTCGGGCGAGGGTGTTGGCGCCGCCGACGACGTCCTGGACGTTGCGCCCGCCGTTCTCCTTCAGGCTCGCGAAGGCGAAGTCCAGATCGGAGTTGGCGCTCCGGTCCGAGGCGTACTGGGAGTCGCGGAACCACTCCTTGATGGGCCAGATGCCGTACTGCTGGTCGCCCGCCGACTTGGTGTGGTCGTACTTGGGTACGAACGCCGCGTTGCTGCCGAGGCAGTGCCCGGCGGTGAGGATGAGGTTGCGTCCGGGGCTGCGTACCACACTGGCCGTGCAGTGATGGGCTTTCATGTCGCTCGTGGTGGTGAAGAGCGTGCCGACGGATTTGATGCCGTCGAAGTGCTCGCCGTTGATCCCGGTGGCGACGGATCGCTTCCGGTGCGGCGCCGTCCAGCCCTGCGGCTGAGCGATGCGACCCGAGGGGTCGGTGGCCGAGGCCATGCGCTGGGGCGTCCAGAACCGGATGGCGTCCTGAACCGTCCAACTGCCGCTGTTGGCCGACGAAGGCGTGACGGACGCCGAAGGGCTCGCGACGGCCGTCGTGTGGTCGGTGCGGTTCGGCTTGGCCGTCACCTGTCTGGTGGGGGCCGGGGCAGGTGTGGCGGCTCGGGCCACGGCGGCGTTGCCCAGCAGAAGTGCGGCGCACAACGCGAACACACTCCCCACTATTCGTGTATTATGCAACTTAATTTGCTCCAGATAAGGCAGGCCGGAGAGCTCGACGAGTCCGGGCCACGCACAGAATGGACGGCCGGCGCGGAGTGCGCGGCCGGTCTTGCCTGCGAGAAGTTCAGTTCCTCGCCACGGAGCGGAGTGTCGGCGTTTCAGTCGTGGCGGCTGATCGTGCTCGCCGGTCGGGCACACCGGGCGTCATGACAGATGAGATGCTCGACAGACGGCCCGACTCGGGCCGTTCGACGCGCGGGCCCTCATGTGTGGACAGGCAGGGACGCCCCCATGATCCAGTCCAGCGCACAGTGCACCCCCTGATGCGTTCCCCCTGCCGCCCCGTGGGACGGCATTGCGGTAGACCGTGGTCAGCGGTCACCGTTGCCATGATCGCACAACAATCGAACGTACGTACAGCTTTTGTCGCCGTCTACCGCGGACGGGGTGCGCCCACGCGAATGGTGTCGCAGAACACCGGGGTCACATGCCGGCCGTGCGGGTCGGTGATCTGCAGCGAAGCGCCATAGTCGGTGGACGCGGGGTGCGGTGGCAGCACCTCGATGCGCGGGGCGTCGTCGACCGGGATGGCGCAGGAACCGTCTGCGGAAGGGTGTGCCGGGTAGAAAAGCGGGAAGTCCACCGTTTTGGCATGGTTCAGCACCAGCCGGACCGGCGCCTTGGCCTTCGGCTCCGACCAGACGGCAGGGCCTTTGCCGGCGTACGCCTGCACCTTCGGATAGCCATCGAAGGCGCAGGGCGCGGCGCTGGTGTTGGTCGCGCTCAGCAGAGCCGTCGGCGCCTTGCTCGGCTTGTCGGCGAGCAGTGTCAGCTTCCATCGCAGCTGCGCGGTCCCGCATGCGGCTCCCGCCGAGGCCGTGGGGGACACACTCGTCCGTCCCCCGCCGGGGGTCGCCGCCGTCGCCCGGGACGACGGCTCGGCGCCCGGCTTCCTGGCGTCCGGATGCGCTGGACCGCACGCCACAGCAGCCGCCATCACCGTCAGGCTGATAGCGGAGACTGCCGCTGTCCGCCGTGCCACGAGAACTCCCCCTGGGAGGCGACCCTACGGAGGCCGGGTGCCACCGCTCCTGCCTCCCGGCCAGGGAGATGCATTCGCCCCCGCGAGGGTTCCCCCGAAGCGGCACCCAGTGACGCGGACGCGTGGACACGCGCGTCGTTGATGGTGAGGTCGAACTCCCCCAACTCGCCCGCGAGCAACCTTCCCTCCACCGGCCCCTCGCCGGTCGACCGGCGGAAGACGGGCAGCAAACACCACCTAATCTGTGACGGCAAGGGGACCCCGCTCCATGTCATCACGACCGCCGCGAACGTCAACGATGTCACCCAGACCCTCGCCCTGGTCGACGGCGTTCCGCCGGTAGCCGGACGCCCGGGCCATCCGCGTAAGCGCCCTGAGGCCGTGCTGGGCGATAAGGCCTACGACTCGAAGGCGGTACGACATGCGCTACGGCATCGCCGGATTATGCCGGCGATTTCCCGCAAGGGTGCCCCGAACATCAAAGGCCTGGGCAAGCTCCGCTACGTCGTGGAGCAGACCTTTGCCCCGCTCCACCAGTTCAAACGCCTTGCCGGCGCTGGGAGAGGCGCTTGGAACTCCACGACGCTTTCCTCTCATTGGCCTGCAGTCTCATCTGCTGGAGGCGTCTCAAGACGGCCGCATCGTGATCCACCGGTGGGGTGCCGGAAAGGCTGGGGACTATGGCTATGCCGAGGCAAGGAAGTCCCGGACGGCGTCCGCGAAACCGACCGGGTCGTTGGTGTACAGGAAATGGTCCGTCTCCAGTTCGACCAGACGGGTGCCGGGCCGCCGGGCGGCCATCTGTGCTGCCTGTTCCGCCGGCAGCACACCGCCTTCGGCGCCGCATATCAGCAACGCTGGGCAGGTGGAGCCGGTCCAGTCGCCCCAGTGGTCGCCGTGGACCTGGTCCTCGGATTCGTAGATGTCCTTGGGGTGGAAGTGCAGGCCCCAGTTTCCGTCCGGCCGCTCGCGAACGGCGGATTCGAGGAAGGGCGCGAACGGGCCCAGTTGCGCCACGAACTCCTCCCGGCTGGGGCAGGTGCCCTCCGGAAGGTTCAGCACGAACGCCAGCGGGTTGCCGCCGTCCAGGCCGAGTTCGGCGCAGCCTTCGCCGTTGACGAGGGCGGTCACGCGCTCGGGGTGGCGGACGGCGAACTGGTAGGCGTTGATCGCGCCGAGCGAGTGGCCGAGAAGGGCCGTGCGGTCCAGTCCCAGATGGTCCATGAGGGCTTCCAGGTCGGAGAGGTAGCCCTCCCGGCTGTAGTCGGCCGCCCGGTCGGAGTCGCCGTGGCCTCGCTGACGGGTCTCACCGCCGCGCCCGCCAGCGGGCAGGTCACGCTGAACTGGCAGGCTCCCTCCAGCAACGGCGGCGTCAACATCACCTCCTACAAGGTCTACCGCGGCACTTCCAGCGGCTCGGAGACCCTGCTCACCTCGGGCGGCTGCAGCAACCTGGCCGTTGTGCTCTCCTGCACGGACACCGGGCTCACCAACGGACAGGCCTACTATTACAAGGTCACCGCCGTGAACTCGATCGGCGAGAGCAGCCAGAGCAACGAGGCGAGTGCCACGCCCGGCGGCTGCACCGAGCAGCAAGTCCTGGGCAATCCGGGCTTCGAAACCGGCACCGCCTCGCCCTGGTCCACGACCACCGGTGTGGTCAACAACTCCTCCACCGAGCCACCGCACTCCGGCAGCTGGGACGCCTGGCTGGACGGCTACGGCACCACCCACACCGACACCCTGTCGCAGACGGTGACCCTGCCGACCGGCTGCTCCTCACAGCAGTGCGCTGCCCGCATCCCGCGCGGCCCGATGACACCACAGCACCCACCCGAGCGGCCCAGGCAACGATCAACGAAAACTTCGAAAGTCGATACCTGATGCGCCGCTTGCCCGGCATCGACCGAGCAGCCGTAGAGCCGCCTGGGACAGGCTCCGAACACGGGCGCGGGCGCGTTGTCAGTGGTGGCAGGCAGGATGGCGGGCATGACGACACCCGTGGTGCAGATTGTGGATGCCGCCGCCTACGTGCAGGCGGTCGAGGACGCGGTGAAGGCCGCGGCCGCCTACTATGCGGGCGGCACCTCGCCCCTGGATGACGACGCCTACGACCGGCTCGTGCGAGGTATCGCCGCGTGGGAGGCCGATCACCCTGACCAGGCGCTGCCCGACTCGCCGACCGGGAAGGTGGCCGGCGGAGCGGCCCAGGGTGATGTGCCGCACACGGTGGAGATGCTGAGCCTGGACAACGTGTTCTCGCCGGAGCAGTTCGCCGCCTGGACGGCCTCGCTGTCCCGGCGGATCGGCCATGAGGCGGAACGCTTCAGCGTCGAGCCGAAGCTCGACGGACTGGCCATCGCGGCCCGCTACACCCAGGGCCGGCTGACCCGGCTGATCACCCGGGGCGACGGGACCGCCGGCGACGACGTCTCCCACGCGATCGGCACCATCGAGGGCCTCCCGCTTGAACTGGCCGAGCCGGTCACGGTGGAAGTACGCGGCGAAGTGCTGATGACCACCGGCCAGTTCGAGCAGGCCAACGAGGCACGCATCGCACACGGCGGGCAGCCGTTCGCCAACCCGCGCAACGCCGCGGCAGGCACGCTGCGTGCCAAGGACCGCGCCTACACGGTGCCGATGACGTTCTTCGGCTACGGCCTGCTGCCGCTGCCCGGCACCGATGACGTTCTGGGGGAGCGGCTCACGGCCCTCGCGCACAGTCGGCTGATGGCCCTGACCGCTGAGCTGGGTGTGAACACGACCGCCACCACCCTGGTGCCGGGCATCACCGCCGCCACCACCGACGAGGTGCTCACCCGTATCACGGAGATAGCCGGGCTGCGTGCCGAGCTGCCGTTCGGGATCGACGGCATCGTCATCAAGGCCGATCTTGCCGCCGATCAGCAGGCCGCGGGATCCGGTTCGCGGGCCCCGCGGTGGGCGATCGCCTACAAGCTGCCGGCCGTCGAGAAGATCACCCGGCTTCTCGAGGTGGAGTGGAACGTGGGCCGCACGGGCATCATCGCCCCGCGCGGAGTCCTGGAACCGGTCGAGATCGACGGTTCCACCATCACCTATGCCACGCTGCACAACCCGGCCGACATCACCCGCCGCGATCTGCGTCTGGGCGACCACGTGATGGTCCACCGCGCCGGCGACGTCATCCCCCGCATCGAAGCCCCGGTTGCCCACCTGCGCACCGGCGCCGAGCAGCCGATCGCCTTCCCAGAGGTGTGCCCACGGTGCGGCTCCGGCATCGACACCAGTCAGGAACGCTGGCGCTGCGAGCAGGGCCGTAACTGCCATCTGGTGGCTTCCCTTTCTTACGCGGCAGGCCGCGACCAGCTCGACATCGAAGGCCTGGGCGCCACCCGCGTCGTGCAGCTCGTCGAAGCGGGCCTGGTCGCCGATCTCGCCGATCTGTTCACCCTCACCCGCGACCGGCTGCTTGCATTGGAGCGGATGGGCGACACCAGCACCGACAACCTGCTCGCCGCCGTGGCCGCGGCCAAGGCGCAGCCGCTCTCGCGGGTGCTGTGCGCGCTCGGCGTCCGCGGGACGGGCCGATCCATGTCCCGGCGCATCGCCCGGCACTTCGCCACCATGGACGCCATCCGCGCAGCGGATGTCGAAGCACTGCAGCAGGTCGAAGGCATTGGCGCTGAGAAGGCGCCGTCCATCGTCGCTGAGCTCGCCGAACTCGCCCCACTGATCGACAAACTGGCCGCAGCCGGGGTGAACATGACCGAGCCCGGTGTCACGTTCGCGCCGGCCGCCGCCGAGACCGGCACCGAGGGCTCGAGCGCAGCCTCCACCCCGACCGCCGGACCGCTCGCCGGGATGACCGTCGTGGTCACCGGCGCGATGACCGGGCCGCTGGAGCATCTCAGCCGCAATCAGATGAACGAACTCATCGAACGGGCCGGCGGCCGCTCCTCCTCCAGCGTGTCCAAGAAGACCAGCCTGGTGGTCGCGGGTGACAACGCCGGGTCCAAGCGCACCAAGGCCGAAGACCTCGGCATCCGCCTCGCCACACCCGACGAGTTCGCCACTCTCGTCGCCGACTACCTCAACTGACGCCGCCGGAGGAGAGACATGTGCTTTCCCGAGCTTTCCCAGCCAGCCCCTGGTGAGGTGCTGTTGGTCTGCACGTGCTACGAGGACGGCAGGGCTCTGTGGGGTGGACTCCTCGACGAGATCGGGGCCCGCCGGGAAGACCACGGGCTCACCCTCGGGGGCAGTGGCGTGCGGCTGCGTATGGTCGAGGACGGCGGATGGGACTACCTGCATGGGGGAAACATCCCGGCGCTTGTTCCCGACAGCAGTCCCGTGCCGCCGGTCGTCGTCCTAGCGGACATCCCGGTGGTGTACGGAGGGGACGGGCCGTTGCTGGTGGACCTAGCGGCGGTACCCGGGCGCGGCGTCCGGGTACCGGCGGCCCGGCTCGGCGAGATCCTCGCCGCCCTGCTGGGCGGCGCACTTGCCTTCGACGACCTGGTGCGCGACATGGACCGGTGCGGGATGTACCAGGGCGATGGCGGCCGGCAGGCCTTCCCCACGCCGACGCCGCCGCGCCGTTCCTTCCCGTCACTGCCCTCCACCGCCGCGGCCCTGCTGGTCCGCACCTGCTTCGACGACGAGGCCGGTTGGCGCGCCCTGCTCGACGAACTGGGCGGGACCGATGCAGATGGTTGGGTCGGCGCGGACCTGGACCCGGACGAGATCGACGTGGAGCACTACCCGTTGACAGCGCTGGTCGTCGACAGCTCTGTCTTCGAAGGCCTCCAGCCGGGCCAGGTACCGGCGCTCGTCCCGCCCGAGGAGCACACCACGCTGGTCGCGCTCGCCGACGCCCGGACCTTTGCCGAGCCCGAACGACCACTGACCGTCGTCGACCTGTACGACAGCCCTGGGCGGCAGGCAGTCCTTCCGTGCCGCGAGATCGGATCGATGGCGTGCAACCTGGAGATCGCCAACATGGACTTCTACGAGTTCGTCGCCGAGGAGGGCATGAAGCCGTGGTGGGAGGGCTCCTGAAACAGCGTCCTGTCCCTCCGCGTTCGGTAGTTACTTGAACGCCTCTGGGGCCACCGCGCGAGGTCCTGGTGCGCGGGCCTGCGGAGGGACACTGTCGGTGTCGACACGAGAGGTTGGGCGGACTTCCCGGGCGGCCTCGCCCGACCAGGGGCCTTGCACGGGGCAGGGCCTGCGTCGAGGCGGGCATCGAGGAGCGGGCATTGAGTATGCGAACCCAGGACATGTGAGTACTGGGCCCGATCACGCAAGCTCGCCGGGACGGATGGCTGGGCTCTTGAAGGCTCCCCTTCCTGAAGGGAGGGGGATTCGTCACCCTCCAGGGCTGTCCGGGGATTTACGGCTCAGGCCGCCACCGGAGCCGGCGGCTCAGGTGGTCTTACGCCCTCGACACCGTCCGGGTTCCAACCTGCCCGGACGCCCCGAACATCCCAGCGGCCGACACGGTGCAACCCTGGTTCAGCCGGTTCCGGCATCCTCGGCGCGCCCGCGCCCCCGTGCGCCGCGCACAGGCGCATGGTGGGATCTTGCCCATGTCGCCGCATGCCGAACTCGCCACCTTGGCCACGGAGTTGCACTTGTGGACGAGGTGTGGAGACCGGCCCGGCCGGCCGATGAAAACCGATGAAAGTCCTGAGGGCCGCGTGACGTTGGGCTCCGGGTGCGGCTTTACTGGGGGTTACCCATGGACCGTCGCCGGGATCAGGCGTGGCGGTGATCAGGGTAACGGGAGGACTGTCGATGGCTTACGCCAAGGGATACGACGTGTCCGACTTCCAGTCGGGCATACCGGGGGACGCAGGCTTCGTCTTCATCAAGGCGACCGAGGGGGCGCACACCGAACAGAGCGGCTACAAGGCCAAGTTGGGCGAGGCCCGACGACGCAAACTGGTGGTCGGGCATTACCACTTCCTGCATGCGGAGAACGCGGTGGCGGACGAGGTGGACCACTTCTGCCGGGTCGTCGGGCATGTGCCGCCGGGCGAGCTGCTGGCACTGGACTTCGAGCCGTACGGCCAGAACGTGAGCGACGGGCACGCGACCCAGGTGAAGAACGAGTGGCTGGCGGCGGTGAAGCGACACTATCCGGACAACCGGGTAGGCCTCTACGTCGACCGCGACTTCTGGTTCCGGACCGACGACAACGCGGGTGACTTCCTCTGGATCGCGGACTACGGCACACCGGGCGCGCCCAGGATCCGGGCTCCGTGGAAGTTCCACCAGTACACCGAACGGCCGATGGACACCGATGTGTACCACGGCACGATGCAGCAGTTGCGGGAGTGGGCGGGCGCCGCGGCGGCGAAGCCGGGCCCTGCCCCGCAGCCCAAGCCGCAGCCCAAACCCCAGCCGAAACCGCAGCCGAGGCCCCAGCCGTGGCACGGCCTGCAGTTGGTCTCGCGCGCCGAATGGGGCGCCCGCCCCTGGCGTGAGCCGAACGGGTCGATCCCGTATCACGAGCCGCGCAAGGGAGTGAAGATCCACTATCTGGGCACGCCGTACACCTTCGGCCCCCACTCCACCTGCGCGGCCTATGTGCGCCGCATCCAGGCCGGGCACATGGACTTCGACAAGTGGTCCGACATCGGCTACAGCTTCGTGGTCTGCGAGCACGGCGTGGTCTTCGAAGGCCGCGGGCTGGAGCGACGCAACAGCGCCAACGGAAACGTGCCGCTCAACGAGGCGCACTACGCGGTCTGCGCGCTGGTCGGCTCCTCCGGATCCACCTCGCCCACCTGGGACCAGCTCAACGGCCTGCGGGACGCGATCGAGTACTGCCAGAAGCACGGCCCGGCCGGCCCGGAGATCAAGGGCCATCGGGATGGGTATGCCACCGACTGTCCCGGGCCGGTGCTCTACGCGTGGGTGCGCGAAGGGGCGCCGAGGCCGTCGGGCTCGGGCACAAGCCCCCAGCCCCAGCCGCAGCCCACTCCGAAACCCCAGCCCAAGCCCCAGCCCCAGCCGGGTCCCGAGCACCCGACGCGCCGTCAGGTCACCATCGGGGGACTGCACTACGGATACGGCGCCCACGGCATGCACGTCACCGCGGTCGGCCGGGCGCTGGTCGCCGCCGGGTTCGGCAAGCACTACCACGACGGTCCCGGCCCCGAGTGGACCGACGCGGACACTCTCAACTACGCCGACTATCAACGCAGTCTGGGCTTCTCCGGCGCCGACGCCGACGGTGTCCCCGGTGAGCGTTCGCTGCGTTCCCTGCTGCACGGGGCGATCCCGCTCGCCACCGTCGCGCACGCCAAGGTGGTCGACTCGGCGCGGCACGACCCGGGCGCCCCGCAGGGTGCCACCAGCAACCCGGACGACGTCTTCACCGTCGAACTCGCCCTGGCGGACGAGCGGCTGCTCGACCGCAAGTGGGTCGACGGCTCCTTCGGCACCAAGACCGTCACCGCCTACTCGGAGCTCCAGAAGCGCTACGGCTACACCGGGATGATGGCCGACGGCATCCCCGGCAAGGACTCGCTGACCAGGCTCGGCCATGAGCACGGCTTCGTCGTCGAGTGACCTGCTGCCGTCCCGAAGACTGAGGAGTCGTCATGTACCAGATCATCGTGTCCCTTTGGCGTACCTGCGTGCCCTACCTGGTGGCCTTCGTCGTACTGCAGGCGGCCCGGCTGGGCATCCACCTGAACAATGCCACCGTCAACTCCGCCCTCACCACCGGCTTCGGCACGGTCTACTACGCGGTCTTCCGCGTGCTGGAGCACCGCTACGGCGCCCGCTGGGGCTGGTTCCTGGGAGCGGCCCGGCCGCCCGCCTACACACCCGCGGCTGCTTCCGCCGCCGGCAGTCACGCGATCGACTACACAAGGCTCCCCGAAGGCGGCTGACGACACGTCAAGGCAGCGTCATTTACTGAGACTTGGCGTATCAGGCGAGTTGTGAAGGTCCTTGGTGCGAAGCGTGCAGATCACTGTCTCTGAGTCGGGAATGACCAGAAGTGACCGACTGTGGTCCTTGACTGGCGCGCGATCGGACCTGAAGACTCATCCTGCATTCAGGCACCAGGGACTTCTTGCACAACGAGCGCAACACCCCCGCGGTACGGGTGCCGCGGGGGCTGCGACGGGGGAATCAGTACCGACCTCACCGAGCCTCTTCCGGTGCTCGCGTGTCGTGACTCCACGCACGTTCGGCGACGGCGCACTCGGCGCCGCCAGCCGGTTCGCGCGCCTTCCTCCTTCTTCCTGTCCCCAGGTGCGACAAGGGAATGGAGGGGGAATTGACGACGACACCGACCTATCCCGGGGTCTACATCGAGGAACTGCCCAGCAGCGTCCGCACGATCGGGACCGTGACCACCTCGGTCACCGCCTTCGTCGGCCGCACCCGGCGCGGACCCGTCGACCGGCCTGTGACCATCACCAGCTTCGCCGACTTCGAGCGGCAGTACGGCGGCCTCGACCCGCAGAGTCCGGTCAGCTACGCCGTGCAGCAGTTCTTCGTCAACGGCGGCACCGTCGCCGTCATCGTCCGCGCAGTGGCGGCCGGCACCGGCAAGTCGGCTACGGTGACGCTGCACTCGACCGAGAGCAGCACCGAGACCCCGGTCCTGGAGGTCACCGCCGAGCAGCCCGGCGCCTGGGGTGCGGGTCTGCGGCTTCTCGTGGACTACGACACCACCGCTCCGGAGAGCACCTTCAACCTCCGGGTCTTCGACGTCACCGGCGGCGTCAGCGAGTTCTTCACCGGGCTGTCGGTCACCGCAGGCGACCCCAGCTTCGCCGAGACAGTGGTCAACAGCGGATCCGATGCCATCAGGGTGAAGGTGCTCGCCGAGCAGCGCCCGGACCCGGTGGGCACCGTTTCCAAGCCCTTCGCCGCCACCCTGCCCGACCTCACCAAGCAGATCGAGGTCAAGATCGGCGAGGTGGCGCGCACCTTCCGCATCTACGACGCCGAGCGGGACGGTGACGCCCCCAAGACCGTCACCGATCTCGCCCTGCTGCTGGAGCGCAAGCTGCGTGCGCTGCCGGACGCCCCGGGCAAGCGGGTCTTCGCGGGGACCACCGTCACCGCCTTCGGCAAGCGCCTGCAGATCGTGGCCGGTTCCACCGACCCCGCCGACACCGTGCGCTTCGTCGGCGAGGCCGCGAACAACCTCGGCCTGGAGGCCGGTGTCAATCCGCCGGTCTTCGCGCTGGCCGGCGGCGAGGACGGGGGTGCGCCCGGCCCGACCGACCTGATCGGCAGCGAGCAGGCGAAGAGCGGCATCCAGGCGCTGCGCGACGTCCAGGACGTCAATCTGCTGGTGCTGCCCGAGATCGCGGCCTACCCGGACATCGAGGATCAGCTCACCGTACTGTCCGCGGCGCAGGCGCTGGCCGAGGAGAAACGGCTCTTCGTCATCGCCGACGCCCCGCAGACCTGGTCGAGTGTGGACGCGGCGCGGGCGGGCCTGTCTGCCTTCGACCCGGTGCGCAGCGACCATACGGCGCTCTACTTCCCGCAGCTGGAGCTGGTCGACCCGCTCACCGGCCGACTGCGGTCCTTCCCGCCGTCCGGCACGGTCGCCGGGGTCTACGCCCGGACCGACGCCGCCCGCGGGGTGTGGAAGGCGCCGGCCGGGACGGAGACCCCGCTCTCCGGGGTACGGGCACTGGGCGTCAAGCTCACCGACAAGGAGAACGGGCTGCTCAACCCGCTGGGCCTGAACTGCGCGCGCAGCTTCCCGGTCGTCGGCCCGGTGGTGTGGGGCGCGCGGACCCTGGCGGGTTCCGACGCGCTGCAGTCCGAGTGGAAGTACATTCCGGTGCGGCGGCTGGCCCTGTTCATCGAGGAGAGCCTGTACCGCGGGCTGCGGTGGGTGGTCTTCGAGCCGAACGACGAGCGGCTGTGGTCGCAGATCCGGCTCAACGCCGAGGCCTACCTGCAGCGGCTCTTCCAGCAGGGGGCGTTCCAGGGGACGACTCCGCGCACGTCGTACTTCGTCAAGTGCGACAGCACGACCACCACGCAGGCGGACATCGACCGCGGAGTGGTCAATGTGCTGGTCGGCTTCGCTCCGGTGAAGCCCGCGGAGTTCGTCGTCGTCCAGATCGAGCAGATGGCCGGGCAGTTCGAGGCATAGGTTCAGGGGTTAGGAAGCAGCTTTCATGGCCGAGTTCACTGTCAACCCGCACCGATTCGACCCCTACAAGAACTTCAAGTTCCTGGTGGTCTGGGACGGCCGGGTGGTCGCGGGCATCAGCAAGATCAGCCCGTTGAAGCGGACCACCGAGGTGGTCAAGCACCGCAACGGCGGCGATCCCAGCTCGCCGCGGAAGTCTCCGGGCCGCACCGAGTTCGAGGCGATCACCCTGGAGCGCGGCGTCACCCACGACCCGGAGTTCGACCGCTGGGCCAACAAGGTCTGGCAGGTCGGCGCCGGTCCGGGCTCCGAGGTCTCGCTCGCCGACTTCCGCAAGGACCTGGTCATCCAGGTGCTCAACGAGGCCGGCCAGGTGGCCGTCGCGCACAAGGTCTTCCGGGCCTGGCCGAGCGAGTACCAGGTGCTCGGCGAGATGGACGCCAACGCCAACGCGGTCGCCATCCAGAGTCTCAAGCTGGAGTGCGAGGGCTGGGACCGGGACTGGTCGGTCCCGGAGCCGCAGGAGCCTACGTACACCAACCCCGCGTAGCCCACCGTGAGTTCGGAACGCTCGGTCGGCGCGGCCGGCTTACTGGCCGTCTGGGAGGCGGGGTTGGCCGCAGGGTACGCCAAGCGCGCCCTGCTGCTGCACTCCGCCGCCCGGCCGGCGGCGGGCAGCGAGGAGCTGCTGGCGGTCCCGATCGGGCGTCGCGACGCCGATCTGTTCGCGCTGCGGCGTGAACTCTTCGGAGAGCGGCTTGAGTTGCGTGTCGCGTGTCGTCAGTGTGCCGAGGAGATGGAGTTCGCGCTCGGCGTGCAGGACGTCATCGGCGCCGGGGCGGCCGAGGTCGCGGACGGACCGCTGGCCGTGGAAGCCGACGGCTGGACGGTGCGGTTCCGGCTGCCGACGGCCGGGGACCTGGCGGCGGTCGAGGCCTCGCCCTCCGCGGAGGCCGGCGCCGAACTGGTCGCCCGCTGCGTGCTGCACGCCGAACGTTCCGGAACCGAGGTGGCGGCCGAGGCACTGCCCGAGCATGTGCGACGGCGCGTCGCCCAGGCCGCGGCCGCGGCCGACCCGGCGGCCGACATCCGGCTCAACCTGGCCTGCCCGGCCTGCGGCCATGCGGCCTCCGCCGAACTGGACATCGCCTCGTACCTGTGGGCCGAACTGGACGCCTGGGCGCGGGGCACCCTGCAGGACGTCCATCTGCTCGCCGGCCACTACGGATGGAGCGAGTCCGAGATCCTGGCGCTCAGCCCGCTGCGGCGCCGCTACTACCTGGAGCTGTGTGCGGATGTCTGACCACTTCGACCGCCTGGTGGGGCGGGCTGCTCCCGCAGCCGCGCCGGCCGGCGGGGCGGACGGCGCTGCGGACGACGGTGTGGTGCGGGTGCGCCCGCGCCTGCCGGGTCCGTTCGAGCGGATGGACGCCTTCGGCGCACGTGTGGAGCCACTCGGACCGGATGCCGGTGAGCGGGAGTGGTCGGAGCCCGCGGGGCGTACGGAGGAACCGGCTGTGCGCCGTACGCCGGTTGAGGACATGCCGCGCAAAGGCCCCGTTCAGCCTGTCCTCCAGCACCTGCCGTTGGTGCTGCGTGAACAGACCGCTCCGCGGCACGGGGTGCTGACCGCCGCCGTCGCGCAGCCTGCCGCCGAACCCGCCACGCGGCCGGCAGGGCATGCCGCCGGGGAGGCCGCCCGTGACGATTCGACGCCCCAACGACCGAATAACCAGCGCCCGTTGACGGAACCGACCGTACGTCATGAGGCCGCTGACGTGCGCCGGGATGCCGCCGTACGTCCCACCGCCGTCCCCGCACAGACCGCGCGTCCCGCGCCACGTCCCGCCGAGGCCGCCGCCGGGCGTCGGTCCGCCCGTGACAGCGCGCGGCAACACCCGCAGGAGCGCACCGTGCACATCAGCATCGGCCGCCTGGAGGTCCGTGCCGTGGGTCGGCGCAACGACGCGGCCGCACGCCCGCGCGAGCGTGCACAGCAGCCAGGTCGGCAGTCGCCCGTCCTGAGCTTGGAGAAGTACCTGTCCCGAGGGGAGGCCCAGCGATGAGCAACACGCTCGCCGTGGCCACGGTCACCGAGGCGCTGCGCCAGCAGATCGCGCAGTCGCTGGCACCCGACATCCCGTTCGCCGTCGACGTCGCAGCGCGCAAGCCGCCCACGGACCCGCCGGCTGAGCCGACCATCACCATCTTCCTGTACCAGGTGACGCCCAACGCGTCCCTGCGCAACGTGGACGCGCCCACCCGCGCGGCCGACGGCACCGTACTCACCCGGCCCGCAGCCGCCCTCGACCTGCACTATCTGATCAGCTTCTACGGCGACGAGGCCGAGCTGGTTCCGCAGCGCCTGCTGGGCTGTGTGGTGCGCACCCTGCACGAGAGCCCGGTGCTGTCCAGCGCCATGATCGAGGCCGCCGCCGAGCAGCCCTACCTCCAGGGCTCCGACCTGGCCGATTCCCCCCAGCGGGTGCGCTTCACCCCCACCGCGCTGGACATCGACGACACGTCCAAGCTCTGGGGGATGCTCTACCAGAACAACACCCCCTACGCCCTCTCCCTCATCTACCAGGGCATCGCCGTGCTGATCGACGGCCGTCCGACCCCGGTCGAGGCCAAGCCCGTCAAGACGCGCACCGTGCACGCGGTGCCCGAAGCCGGCTGAACGGGAGCGGAGCAACAGCCATGGGAGGGGAGAAGGCCAAGGTGCCGGGCGGCCACGACCTGCACCACAAGGCGCTGTCGATGGCGGTGGAAGCGGTGCTGTCCCGCCTGGACGCCCATGCGTCCGGGCGCGACCGCGATGGCGCGGCCGCCGACGCCCGGTCCGAGCTGCCCGCCTGCCCGGACCCGGAGCCCGGCAGCGCCCTGGACACGCTCTGCTCCTGCTTCGGCTTGAGCCCTTTCGAGCGCGACATCCTGGTCCTGGCCGCCGCCGCCGAACTGGACTCCACCACCGCGAGCCGCTGCGCCGCGGCCGTCGGTGACCCGGCGCGGCCGTACCCCACCCTCTCGCTCGCCCTGGCCGCCCTGTCCGACGCGCACTGGAGCGCGCTCGCCCCCGTCGGACCGCTGCGCCGCTGGCGGCTGGTCGAACTCGACGACAGGGACGGGACGGTGGCCCTCACCGCCGCACGCATCCGGATCGACGAGCGGATCCTGCACTTCCTGGTCGGCGTCGACTATCTGGACGTGCGCCTGCACGGGCTGCTGCACCGTGTCGCCCTGCCGGGGGAGGCGCTGCCGGCTGCGTATGAGCGCACCGCGGGCGAGGTGTCCGTGGGCTGGGCCGCAGCCGAGCTGGAGGCGCTGCCGCATGTCGAGCTGGTCGGGGCCGACCGGCAAACCCGCTGGGAGATCGCCGCCGCTGCCGCCCGCGAGTCCGGGCTGACCCTGTACGCGGTCTCTGCCGAGGACCTGCCGACCGATCCCGGCGAGCGCGATCAACTCGCCAGGCTGTGGCAGCGTGAGGCGGTGCTGTTGCCCGCGGCATTGCTGGTGGAGCGGTACGACGGCGCGTCGGGGGTTTCGCTGGGCGAGGCGCCGGCCGGGCTTGCCGCCCGGGACACCTCGGCCGCCGTCGACGCCCTGACCGGCGGGCTCGCCGTACCGCTGGTGCTCTCCGCCGACGAGCCGCGTCCGGCGACCGCTCGCGGCCGCGCCGAGCGTGTGACCGTTCCGGCACTCAGCTCCGAGGAGCAACTCGACGTCTGGTCTGGCGCGTTGGGCGACCTTCCCGACGTCACCGAGGACGGCCTGCGGGGGCTGGTCGCCCAGTTCTCGCTGCCCGCGCACGTCATCCGCGCGGCGGCAACCTCGGTCCGGCGTTCGTCGGGCTCCCGCGACGGCGGCAGCGATCCGACCCAACTCGCCTGGCGGGCCGGTCTGTTGGAGGCCCGCATGGCCCTCGACGAGCTCGGCCGCCGGGTCGAACCGCGCGCCGGCTGGGGCGATCTGGTCGTCGCCGAACGCCAGCGTGCGATTCTCCGCGAGATCGTCGCGCACGTGCGGCGCCGGGCCACCGTCCACCATGAGTGGGGCTTCGAGAGCGTTCTACGTCGCGGACTGGGCGTCACCGCGCTCTTCGCGGGCGGCTCCGGTACCGGGAAGACGCTGGCCGCCGAGGTCATGGCGGGAGAGCTGGGCGTCGACCTCTTCGTCATCGACCTCTCGCAGGTGGTCAGCAAGTACATCGGCGAGACGGAGAAGAACCTCCGCCGGGTCTTCGACGCGGCCGAGCGCGGCGGCGCCCTGCTGCTCTTCGACGAGGCGGACTCGCTCTTCGGCAAGCGCAGCGAGGTCAAGGACAGCCACGACCGGTACGCCAATCTGGAGGTCAGCTACCTCCTGATGCGCATGGAGGCCTACCGCGGGCTGGCCGTCCTCACCACCAACATGAAGAAGGCCCTGGACAACGCCTTCATGCGACGGATCCGCTTCGTCGTCGACTTCCCCTTCCCGTCAGTGCCGGAGCGCGCCGAGATCTGGCGCCGTGTCATCCCAGACCGGACGCCGACGGCGGGACTGGACCCCGATCGGCTCGCCCAACTCACCGTCGCGGGCGGTTCGATCCGCAACATCGCGCTGGCCGGCGCCTTCCTCGCCGCCGAGGAGGGCAGTCCGGTGCGCATGGAGCACATGCTCGCCGCGGCCCGGACCGAGTACCTCAAGCTCGAACGCTCCCTGACGCCTTCGGAGGTGGACGGGTGGGTCTGAACGACGTGCACGACGCGACCGAGGACAGGCGGCGGGCGCCCGCCGCACCGACCGCGATTCGCATCGACATAGGCGAACTCGCCCTCGACGGCTTCGACTTGGCCCCTCGCGACGCCGACCGGGTCCGTGAGGCGTTCCATGGCGAGCTGGACCGGCTGGTCCGCGAGCGCGGCGTCCCGGCCGCCCTGCTCGCCGACGGCGACCGGGCACTCGATCTCCTCTCCGGGCTGCCCGAGCTGCCCGCCACCGGCAACCCGCGCCGCCTGGGCGAGGCCGTCGCCCGCGCGGTCTACGCCGGCCTGTCGGGTGCCGGTGCCGGTGCCGGTGCCGGTGCCGCGAATGGCCGCAGGGGGCGCGGATGAGCGGCACCCACGCGCCCGCGCAGGGTCGGCAGAGCAGCGGCAGCTCCAAGCAGAAGGCGCGCAAGCCGCAGCGCTCCGCCCGTACGCCCGAGCCCAAGGAGATCATCAGCGGGGCCGGCCACCCTCTCGACCCCGGCATCCGCAGGGAGTTGGAGGCGCGGCTCGGTCACGACTTCAGCCGCGTACGTGTGCACACGGACGAGGACTCGGCCGCGCTGGCCGACCTGGTCGGCGCCGACGCGGTCACCGTCGGCCAGGAGATCTTCTTCCGCGCGGGTACCTTCCGCCCCGGCACCGAGGACGGCCGCCGGCTGCTCGCGCACGAGCTGCTGCACACCGTCCAGGCTCCTGACCAGCCGGGTCGGCTGCGTGCGGGCCGCGACTTCGGCGGCGTCAGCCTGTCCACCGACGCCGTCGAGCAGCAGGCCGAGAAGGGCGCGCGCAGCGCGGACGCGGGGCGGACCGAGGTCACGCGGGACAGCTCCGCCACCCCCGGCTGGCTGCGCTACGCTCGCGTCGATGCCGACCGGCTCCGCAGCGAACGCCTCGACCCGGCGACCCTGGTGGACCGGCTGACCGCGGGTATCCTCCGTTCCCTGCGCGGCGACCCCTCGGACTCATCGGGCCGGGTCCGCAAACAACTGACCCGTTTCGCCCCGGAGTTGGAACAGGCGGTGCTCGCCAAGCTCGAACTCCGCCTGCCATCCTCCGACTACCAGCGCGTCCTCGACCTCGCCGAGCAGGCCGCGCACCTGCCCGAAGGCATGGACACCCCGCTCACTCCGGTGCCGGTCACGGACACGGTCGACCGGATCGAGGCCGAGCACGACCAGGACAACGTACGGGAACGCGACCACCGTGAGGCCGAGCAGGAGCACCGCGACGACTCGGCCGGGGGGCGTCGACAGCAGGAGCACGAGGAGAGGTACCCGCAGCAGCGCGTCCACCAGGAGGAGCTGAAGAAGCGAAGGCCCTCCAAGCAGCGCAGGCGCGGAGAGCGGAACGCACAGGGACCCGAGGGGACTTCCTCCTCGTCCGGAGCCGGGGGCGACGCATCCGTATCGTCCGCATCCTCGGCGTCCGACGGCGCCACCAACGGCCAGTCCGCTTCCGCCCGGTCTGATGCGGCCATCGGCGACCAGGCGCAGGCGGACCAGCCGGGTCAGGACCAGGCCCAGGGCGCAACCGCCGGCCAGCAGCAGGCCGACGGCCAGGACGCCCAGGACAAGAACCGCAAGGACCAGCAGGCCCAACAGGACCAGCAGCAGAAGTCCGAGCAGAGCAAGGACACCAAGGACAAGCCCGCTGCCGCGAAGGCCGAGGGCTCGCCGGAGCACGAGCGGAAGTCCGCGACCAAGCAGCCCGTCGCCGGCGGCAAGCCGCACAACCCGGACCACCTGCCCAACCCGCAGCCCGGCCCCGTCCGCCCGGAGGAGGTCGACAAGACCGCGGAGCAGCGCGACGGCTCGCTCGTCCGCCACGGCGTCCTGGAGGGCGACGAGGAAAGCGGCGAACCTCCCGAGCAGGAGCAGCCCGAGGGCCTGGAGCCGGGCGCCGACAACGAGATCGGCGGTCCCCAAGGTGCCGAGAAGCCCGGCGCCACCGGCGGGGCGGAGGCCACGCTCAAACCGGAGGACTTCCTGCCCTCCACCGACCTCGACGTCTCCGCTGTGTCGACGGCCGATCAGATACACCTGTCCGCAGGCGGATCTGCCCCGGCCTCAGCCGAGGTCCCCAGTTTCCCGGCCCCGCCCCCGACCAAGGCGGAGAAGGTCCAGGCGGCGCGCGAAAGTGAGCGCGAGGACGATGAGCCCGCCGAGCCCCCCATCGCGACCGCCCCGCCCGCTCCGGGCCGCCGTACTCCCCAGTCGGTCCCGCAGCCGGGCCCCGTCGCCGAGAACGCGGCCGGGGACCGCACCGAGCACGACCTCCAGACCGAGAAGCCGGTCGAGCAGGAGGTCGGCCCGGACCCCGAGCAGGCGCAACCGGCCGACGACGGTTCCGCGGCCGCTGAGCCGGAGGCCGAGGCGCATCCGCAGGCCGGCGGGCAGACTGACGTGGCGTCGGCCGAACGTCCGCAGACCGAGGGGGGGACCGCCCCCAGCCCGGCCCAGCAGGAGAGTGCCGCCGAGCACAACGAGCGCCAGGAGGCCGAGCACGCCCCGGCTCCCGCAGCGCCGACCTCTGCCCGTGTCGCCGCGCGGCCGGCCGCCGCGCAGCACGCGCAGCAACCGGCGGGCGTCTCCCCTGGATCAGGCAGCGCCGCGGGGTCGACCCCGGGCCGCGCACCTGCCCCCGCCGCTGCTGCCGGCCCGGTCGGCGCGCCCGAGCCGACGGGGGCGATCGTGAGGCCGGGCGCCGCGCCGGGCGGTGTCGTTCCCGCCCGCGCCGCCGCGCAGTCCCCGGCCCTCGGTCCCGCCGACCAGCAGTCGGACGCCCCGGGCGCCCTCGGCGCCCAGCCCGCCCCCGGCGCCTCGCTCGAACCGGGCGGCGGTGCCTGCGCGGGGTCCCCGGAGCCCAGCACCGAGGCCGACAAGCCCGAGGGCAGCGGCGGCGGTTGCGGAGGCGGAGGTGGCGGCGCCCAGGAGCAGAAGAGCCCGGCTCCGCCCAACGTCTCCGATCAGGACCCACAGGCCGCCCTGGGCACGGCCGCCGCTGTGCCGGCGGACCAGACGGTCACCGTCCTCAACGGTGCCGACGGCGCCGTCGACCACTCCATCGGGCAGCAGCAGGCCCAGCTCCAGGCGGCCCCGCCGACCACGCAGCGCCCCTCCGGCGCGCCGCAGACCCTGCAGGGCAAGCCGACGGAGGAGGCCCCCGCCCCGCAGGTGTCGGGCCAGCTGGAGCGGGTCGCCCCGCCGGGGCAGGGCCAGCAGCAGAAGGCCGACGGCAATCAGGTCCAGGGCCAGAACCCGGCGGAGCAGGTCCAGACCCCCAACGTCCCGGCCACCGACGCCGGCAAGGCGGACGCCCACGACGTCCAGAACATGCAGGACGCGGTCAACGACGTTCCCTCCACCGACCCCGGTCTGAACGTCACCGTCGGCCCGGCCCCCCAGGTGCAGCTGACCGGTGACGCCGACCCGAAGCTCACGGACCAGCAGGCCGGCAAGTACAACGACAAGACCTCCGAGATCCAGAACACCGGCCGCCAGGACGCGGCCAAGCCGCTGGGCGAGGACCAGATCTACCCGGACGTGCCGAAGGAGACCCTGAAGGGCAACGTCCCCGGGGGCGCCGGCGGCCAGGGCGGCGGGGGCAAGGCCGGCACGCAGCTGAAGCCCGGTGAGGCCACCGTCGTCCAGCAGCAGCGCGGCCCGCAGATCAAGCAGGCGATCGGCCAGGGTCAGGGGCAGGTGGGCAGCGCCCAGGCCAAGAACAAGCAGCAGCAGGCCGACGCACGTACGAAGAACCAGTCGGACATCGACAAGGAGACGGCAGACAACGCCAGGAAGCAGACGGACAAGCGCGGTGAGGTAGGAGTCCAGGCCAAGCAGGCGCGCGACCAGTGGCGGTCAGAGCAGGACCAGAAGGTCGCCGACTCCGACAAGCAGGCGGATCAGTCGCACACGGAGAACAACCAGAAGATCCTCTCCAAGCGCGACGACAGCAACAAGCAGGTCAAGGACCGGCAGACCAGCGACAACAAGAAGATCCAGGACAACCGCGAGCAGGCGCAGAAGAAGGCCCAGGACGAGAAGGAGAAGAAGAAGCACGAGTCCTCGGGCTGGTTCGGCTGGATCACATCCAAGATCAAGGATGCCTTCAACGCGCTGCTGTCGGCGGTAACGAAGATCTTCGACTTCTTCCGCAAGCTGGTTAACGACATCATCGACGGCTTCAAGAAGTTCGCGGACTCGGTCATCGACACCTGCCGCAAGCTTGCCGTAGAGCTGATCAAGGCCGTCGCCGATACGCTGATCCAGATCTGCGACGTCCTGCTCGCCGCGTTCCCGGCGCTGCGTGACAAGTTCCGCAAGGCCATCGAGGACCTGCGCGACGCCGCCATCGCGGCGGTCAACGCCCTGGCCGACACGCTCAAGGCCGCGGTCAACGCACTCCTCGACGCGCTGGGGGCCGCGCTCAACGCACTGCTGAAGCTGGCCGAGGCCACCCTCAAGGCCATCATCAACCAGGTGCGCTCGATGGTCGAGGCGGCGATCAACTTCGTCAAGGCCGCCATCGCCGCGCTCGGTCAACTCGCGGCGCTCATCGCGGACATCGCCCCGGACCCGGGCGGTTGGCTGAGCAAGATGGGCGCCGCCGCGAGGGACGGCATCCAGCATCACCTCTGGGGCGCGGTCAAGACGGCGGTGAAGGCCTGGTTCGACCAGAAGGTCGAGTCCGTCGTCGGCCTGACGTCCACCCTCCTGAACATCCTCATCAAGGGCTGCATCTCCCTCAAGAAGATCGGCCAGATGGCCTGGAAGGCGATCATCTCCGCCCTTCCGATGATGCTCGCGCAGATCATCATCGAGAAGGTCATCTCGATGATCGTGCCTGCGGCGGGCGCGATCATGACGATCATTCAGGGCTTGATGGCCGCCTGGGGGACCATCAGCAAAATCATCGCCGCCTTCGGCAAGTTCTTCGCCTTCCTGAAGGCGGTGAAGGCGGGCCCGGCCGCCTGCCTCTTCGCGGAGGCGGTCGCAGCCGGTGTCGTCGCCCTCCTCGAATTCGTCTCCCAGTACCTCCTCTCCAAGCTCAAGGGCGCCGGCAAGGCCGTGGGCACCAAGCTCAAGGCCCTTGCCCAGAAGATCCTGAAGGCCCTGGCCAAGGCCGGCAAGGGTGCCAGGAAGGCCGTCGGCACAGCGGTCAACCGCGCTCGGACGGGCCTGCGCAACGCGATGTCCTCACTCCGCGAACGCTTCCCGTCCGGCCGCCGCCCGGCCGAGTCCACCTTCGGAGAGCACCCCCACGAGCGCCCGGGCGAGCCCCATACGACGCCTCGTCACCCCGAGGATGAGCATCCCCAGACACGCCACCCCGAAGAGCGGCCCACCGACACCAGGCGCCCCGCCGAGCACGAGGACCCCAAGTCCACGAAGCCGCACGAGCCGGAGGAGTCCAAGCCCGCCAAGCCGCATGAGCCCGCGGAACCCAAGAGGCCCCACGAGCCCGAGAAGCCGCATGAGCCCGCCCGCCCAAAGCGCCCCGTCTCCCGCGTGGGCCGCGCCCTCAACCGCGCCAAGGGCGCCGTCAAAAGCGCCCTCGCCAAGGCCCGCAACGCGGCCCGGGCCCTCGGCCGCAAACTCAAGAACAGCAAGCTCGGCCGCGCCATCCGCAACGGCGCCCACAACGTCTACGACGCGTACAAGCGCAAGCGCGACCAACTGCGCGACTGGTGGAACAAGCGCAAGGAAGAGCGCCGGCGGAAGCACGAGGAACAACACGGGAAGGAGAACTCGCCGCAGGCGAAGGAGGAGCGGCTGGCTCGCATCGTGGCCCGTATCCGGCCCATACTTCAGCACCTTCTGGGCAAAGGCGTCAGAGGAGGAGTCCTCAACGGCGTCCTGGCCGGCATGCGAGCTTGGTACCGCCTCACCTCGCTCGCCGTGCGGGGCGCAAAGAACTTCGCCGTTCGAGCAGTTCTCAACCCCGAAGAAGACGTCGTACTCGGCAAGAAACTGGAGATCGGCGGCGTCAAGGTCGAGGTGGATCGCATCCTGCGAGCCATACGCAAGATCGGTGAAGAGATCGAGGTTTCAGGCGGTGTGCGGAACGCGAACACCGTGGGACTGCCCAAGGCGGTCGAGGGTACCCAGCCCATGTATGCGATTCGAGCGCAGCCCGGGGCACGCGGCGGAGAGGTCCAAGCGGCGCTGCGTCGTCGGCGCGATCAACCCGGTCTCGATAGCGATGTGGTTGAGCACCAGTCAGCTAGTGTTACCCCGTTGAGCGTGCTGCGTCGCTTCAAGGCGCGGAACGAGCGGCAGCGCAGGAATCCGACGACGGACGCGGGCAAGAGGAACAGGCTCGTGGACGTGACGGACCCGGCGACCGGCCAGGCCAGCGGAGTGTCCTACGGCGAGTTCAAGGCGATTCTCAAGAAGACCGGCGGAAGCCGGCAACTCGCCGAGGACGCTCGCAACATGCTGGCCGGCACAGCGCCACAGGGTGCGCAGCCGGGGCTTGCGGCGGAGGTGAACACCTGGATCGTCCATCAGGAGGGGCACAGGAACATTGGAGCGCTGGCAACGCATGCCATGGCTCTTGATCTCGCGGCCAATGGACACATGACCTTGGAAGAGGCAGTGGATCTCGCACCCATGTCCCCCAAGGGAGCACCTGGCGAGGCGCGGAACCTTGTGAAGTATCTGAACAACTCCCGCATGAATTCACTTCGCCCGGGATTGAAGTACGTACAGAATGCTAATCAGCTTGCCACGCGTGAGATGGCCATGATACGAGCTTGGGTCGACTCGCTGTCCGACCTCGATATAAGTGAAGACGCGAATCCGGAGGAGAAAGAGCGGGAACTGATTCTCGAAATCAGGAAGAGGATTCATGATATGTATGCGGTTCAGGCAGGGGAAGTGCCGAGCGTGCAGGTCTTCCTGAAGAGTTTGGATACCACTGATGTCATCCTTTGAGTTCAAGTCGCCGCGGCTGGTGATGCGCTCTGCGGTCGGAGCCGAGAGCGAGGTCTCCCGCTATGCCGATTCGTTCGTCTGGCCCCTGGTACGCGACGTTCCTGAAGACTTGGAAGTCGGCACCGTTCGTGAACTCGTGTGGCGGATTTCATCAGGAGTGAACCTGACCTTTTCCGTCGACGACGCCACTGGCTGCTCGTATGTATGTGTGGCCGCAGAGGTGGCCAGTCAGTGTGAGGCGTTTACGGAGCACGCCCGGAAGCACCTCGATGTGTTCTCCGTGGAAGAGCTGTTGGAGTTCCATGACCGCGCCGACTCTGCTGAGGAGCGCGCGGGGGCACTGTTGATGTTGGCGCTTGGTTCCCCTCAAAGGCTCGACCAGGTGACATTTTCCAGGATTTCGGCGGGCCTGGCGGACGAGGACTACGACGTCCGAGAAGCAGCCATCTATGCGACCACCTATACGCCTGCCCTGCAATACATCCCGATGCTGCGTCGGATTGCGCGGGAGGACCTGGAGGACCAACTGCGTGCTGACGCGCAGGACGTGCTGGACGCCTACGAAGAGGCCGGGGTGGTGGAAGCCGAGTGACCAGCTACGCAGACATACCCAAACCCATCCGCTCAGGCCTGGTCATCATCGACCCCCAACGCGGAACCCCCAATGAAATCATCGTCCTCCAGTTCAACCCCGACAGCCTGGAGCGCAGCATCGCCCCACAGGCCGCCGGGGCCGACAACCAGTCGGGGGATCGGACGGAGGCGTTGCGGCTGAAGGGGCCGGCCGTCGAGACGTGGAAGCTGACCGCTGACATCGACGCGACCGATCAGCTGGATGTCGCCGCGCCGAACGGGATTCATCCGCAGCTCGCCGTGCTGGAGATGCTGGTGAGTCCGTCGAGTGCCAGCCTGCGCCAGCTGGAGGCGCTGGCCGCCCGCGGCACGTTGGAGATCACGCCCGTCGAGGCGCCGCTGACGCTCTTCACCTGGGGCAACAAGCGGGTTGTGCCCGTCAGGCTGACGGAGTTCTCGATCACGGAAGAGGCGTTCGACGTCGACCTCAATCCGATCAGAGCTCAAGTGGCCATCACACTCCGGGTGCTGACAGTCAGTGATCTACCGGTCACCAATCGGGGGTACGAGCTCTACCTCGCGTACCTGGCGCAGAAGGAGCGGCTGGCGGGTCCCGCCGCGACCCGGCGGCTCAGCGCGCTGGGGTTGAGCGGAAGCGGACTGGGAGGGGTCTGATCAACCATGGCGTCACTGGAGAATCCGCTGGACGCGGTCGCGCTCACTCAGGCGACGACGGCCTACCCGCGATCGAGCCGCTACTACGGACTGGGCACCGCCCGGTTCACGGAACCGGACGGCCATCAGGTCACCTACCTGCGTCGTCGCCTCCTGCCCGACCCGCAGAGCATGGCGGACCTGACCACCCACACCGTCAGCACCGGCGACCGCCCCGACCTCCTCGCCGGCCGCTACCTGGGCAACGCCGAACAGTGGTGGCGGATCGCGGACGCCAACCTGGCTCTGGACCCACGGGAGTTGACTGACGAGCCGGGCCGGCGGATCCGGATCACCCTGCCCAGCGGCGTGCCCGGAGGGGTGAATGGCTGAGAACGGTCCGATCACGACCGGGCCGATCCACCTGACGCTCATGATGGGCCCGCAGCTGGCCGTACCCGTCGCGCAGGAGGTCGCGGACTCGCTCCTCTCCGTGCAGGTGACGGTGGCGTCGGGGCAGCGCAGCGGCTTCCAGCTGGCGTTCGACCTGGCGAAGGACAGCCTGATCAGCCGCACTCTGCTGCCGGGCGGCTTCTTCGATCCCAAGACGCGTGTCGTCATCACGATCACGGTCCAGGGCACACCCACCGTGCTGATGGACGGTGTGATCATTCGTCAGGAAGTCGGCATCAGCAACCGGCCAGGCCAGTCGACGCTCACCGTCACCGGCGAGGACCTGACCGTGCTGATGGACCTGGAGGAGCGAGCCGCCGTCCCGTACCCCGCGATGTCCCCGGCCGCCCGCGTCCAGGCGATCATCGCCCAGTACGCCCAGTACGGGATCACCCCGCTGGTCATCCCGGAGCTCATCCCGCAGACCCCCATGCCCACCCAGCGCGTGGACTTCCAGAAGGGCACCGACCTCGCCTACGTCAACCAGCTGGCGCAGGCGAACGGTTACGCCTTCTACCTCGACCCCGGGCCGGTCCCGGGACAGAGCCGCGCCTACTGGGGGCCGGAGGTCCGCCTCGGGGAACCGCAGCACGCTCTGAACGTCAACATGGACGGGCTGTCCAACGTCGACCAGCTCACCTTCGCCTTCGACGGGACGGCCAGGGAGCAGCCGGAGGCGCGCATCCAGTTGCCGGCCACCCGCGTCTCGGCCGTCCTGCCCGTGCCCGAAGTGAGCGTCCTACGCCCTCCGTTGGCGCGGCGCCCGGCGCCCGCGCTGAAGAAGACCGTCATCGGGGACACCGCCAAGAAGGACAGCGGACAGGGCATCGCGGAAGCCCTCGCCAAGGCGGCGGAATCCGCCGACGCCGTCACCGGCTCCGGGCAGCTGGACGTGGTCCGGTACGGATACGTGCTCCGCGCAAGGGAACTGGTCGGCGTCCGCGGCGCCGGGATCACCTACGACGGCCGGTACTACGTGAAATCCGTGACCCACAACCTGCAACGCGGCTCGTACACGCAGAACTTCACCCTTGCACGCGAGGGGCTGATCGCACTGGAGCCCACGGTCGTCCCCTAGGAGACAGAGAATGGCTGCTGAACCCACCCGTTACCTCGGCAAGTACCGGGGCACCGTGATGAGCAACGCCGACCCCATGCGCGTGGGCCGGCTCCAGGTCCAGGTCCCGGACGTGCTCGGAGACGTGACCTCGACCTGGGCCATGCCGTGCTTCCCGCTGGCCGGTCCCGGGATGGGGCAGTTCCATCTGCCGCCGGTGGACGCCGGTGTGTGGGTGGAGTTCGAGCAGGGCGACCCCAGCTACCCCATCTGGACGGGGTGTTGGTACGGCGGCTTCCACGAGGTGCCGGAAGACGCCATGACCGCCGGCAACGACCCGAACGTGGTGCTCCAGACGCCGGGTCAGCGCCAGATCGTCCTGTCCGACGAGCCCGGCGGCAAGGGCATCACCCTCAAGCACCCCTCCGGCGCGTCGATCGTCATCGACGACACGGGGGTGCACATCAACAACGGCCAGGGCGCGGTGATCTCCCTCGTGGGGCCGACCGTGACCATCAACAACGACGCGCTCAACATCACCTGAATTCCGACGGGGGAAGGCCAAGTTCACGTGTCCGGAAATCTTGTCACCATCAGCGCCACGGTGATGTGCCCGCACGGCGGTCAGGCGAACGTCCTGCCCGCCCAGTCCCGGGTGCTCATCGACGGCAGCCCGGCCGCCACCGAGGCCGACGTCTACACGGTGACCGGCTGCACCTTCACCACCGGGGGAAAGGCCGCCCCCTGCACGACGATCCGCTGGACGGGGACCTCCGCGCGCATCCGTATCAACGGCTCGCCCGCCCTGCTGCAGGACTCCACGGCGCTCTGCCACACGGCCGAGGGCGCGACGCAGGGCTCGCCGAACGTCACCGTCGTACAGCAGCGGGTGATGGGACGATGAGCCCGCGCAACCGCCGAACCGGGGCGGCGGGCGCGGCCGCCGCGGTGGATTCCCAGGCCGAGCGTGTCATCCGGCTGCCCGCGCCGCAGCCGTACCCGCCCCGCACCGACATCGCCTTTCCCTTTCACGTCGACAGTCGCGGCCGTACCGCGGGCAGCGACTACGACGGCCACGTCCGGGACATGATCGAGCAGCTGCTCTTCACCAGCCCGGGGGAGCGGGTGATGCGGCCCGACTTCGGCTGCGGGCTGCTCGACCTGGTCTTCGCGCCGAACAGCCCGGAGCTGGCCTCCGCGCTCCAGCTCTCCGTCCAGGCCGCCCTGCAGCGCTGGCTCGGCGACGTGATCGAGGTGGACGCGCTCGACGTGGTCAGCGAGGAGAACGTGGTGCGGGTGCACCTGGCCTATACCGTCCGGCGCACCGGGTCGCGACGGACCGATGTGTTCGAGGGGAGCGGGGGAGCCGCGTGAGCAGCACAGACTGCCGGACCGACCGGCGCCGCGGCGCGGTCCGTGCCGCGCGCCTGCACGGCGTGGACGAGGTGGAGACGAGCGACGACGGCCGTACGCTCACCGTCACCTTCCTCGGCAAGGCACCACATCATCTGACGCATCATCACGTTCGAATCGAAGGTGGGCGCCGGATCAGGGACATCCGCGCCCTGGCGGTCGAGATCGTCCGTGAGGACGACCCCGAGCTCGACGACCGGATGTTCGTGACCCTGGACAAGGCGGGGGACGCCTCGCCCTACTGCCTCCGCGTCGTCGAGACCGACGCCTTCGGCAGGCCGGGTACGCAGCCGCGCCGCGGCTTCGATGTCCGGTACGCCGCCGCCGAGTTCACCTTCGACCAGGGCGGACCCAGCCCGTACGACTGCGGCGAGGACGAGGAGGACTGCGCCCCGCAGCACGCCCGCCACCCCGTCATCGACTACACCGCGCGCGACTACGACAGCCTGCGACGGCTGATCCTGGACCGGATGAGCCTGACCGCCCCCGGCTGGATCGAGCGCCATGCCCCCGATGTCGGCACGGCCCTGGTCGAGCTGCTGGCCTATACCGGCGACCAACTCTCGTACCACCAGGACGCGGTGGCCACTGAGGCGTACCTCGCCACGGCCCGCCGTAGGGTCTCGGTCCGCCGCCACGTCCGCCTGATCGACTACGCGATGCACGACGGCTGCAACGCCCGTGCGTTTGTGTCCCTCCGGACGGTCCGGCCATGCGCCTTGCCCAAAGGCGGGTTCCGCTTCGCCGCCCTCGACGTGTCGCGCCTGGGACCGCAGGAGCGCCCGGACTTCGGCACGGTCATCGCCGACGAGGACCTGGACGCCCTCGCCGACCTCCCGGTCGGCCTGGAGATCTTCGAGCCGCTGAACCCGGGCGCGGACGTCCAACTCCGCCCCGAGCACAACGAGATCCGATTCTGGACCTGGGGCGATGAGGAGTGTCTCCTGCCCAAGGGCGCCACCGCCGCGACCCTCATGGACACCCCGCAGCGGGGGCTGAAGCTCAAGCCCGGTGATCTGCTCGTGCTGGAGGAGGTCCTCGGCCCGCGCACCGGCACACCCGCCGGCGCGGACCCGACGCACCGCCAGGTCGTCCGGCTCACCTCGGTCGTCCCCGGCGAGGACGAGCTGTACGAGCAGCCGGTCGTCGACGTGACCTGGAGCGAGGGCGACGCGCTGGCCTTCCCGTTGTGCCTGTCCGCGCGCGGCGGGCTCGACTGCGCCCTCATCACGGACGTCAGCGTCGCCCGCGGCAACGTCGTCCTGGTCGACCACGGCCGTTCGCTGACGTTCTGCGGCGGCGCCCCCGAACGGTTCGCGGTACCGCCCGCGCCCGCCGAACTCAGGCCCTGCGGCCCCACCGCCTTCGGCTGCTCCGACGAGCGCACCCAGGGCAGTCCCGCCGCCGAAGCCGTCCACGTCCTGCTCGAACAGACTCGCCATGGACGACCACTGACGCCCGATCAGGTACGTGACCTGGCGCCGCACCTGGGCGCGGAAGCCGTCGTCCGCGCAGGCATATCCGTCGTTCTCGCCCCCGGCACCACGGTCGAGGAACGTGTCCAGCCCGCCACCGCCGACGCCCAGGCCCACGCCCTGGAGACACTGCTCGCCCAGAGCACCTACCCGGCGATCACCCCCCGCTTCCGCCCGGTCCTGCGCTACGCTCCCGTCACCCAGGCCACCGTCTACCCCGACCCCGCTCGGATCGCCGCAGGCCAGGCCGGCCGCCTGGCAGCCATCCCCGCCCGCCTGAGCGAGCGGATCGAGGATCTGTGGCGTCGCGCCGAGGAGGGGGAGCCGCCCACCGAGGGCGAGATCGACGAGCTGACCGTGGCCTTCGGCGCCCGTACGATCCGGCGCCTGCGCATCGACGAGCACCCCGGCCGTGCCCTGCGGGAGCTCTACGACCGCCGCACCCGCCTCCTCGCCGGCAAGCTCCGCCGCCTGGAGGTGCTCACCGCCCGCGCCCACGCGGGCACGGTGCTCAACCGCTACGTGGCCTGGGAGATCGCCCAGAGCTGGGGCGAGCGCTACGCCGCCGAACTGGACCCGGGCGACCCCGTGCTCGCCGGACCGGCCGCCGACGGCCTGCGCCAGGACCCGCGCACCGCGCTGCCCGCAGTCCGCGCCCAGGCCGACGACGGGGTGTGGACGGCCCGCCGCGACCTGCTCGCCGACGGCCCGCGCGGCCACCACATGGTCGGCGAGGTCGAGGACGACGGACGCCTGGCCCTCCGCTTCGGCGACGGCAAGCACGGCGCGCCGCCCCCGCCCGGTGCCACGCTGGAGGTCGCCTACCGGGTCGGAAACGGCGCATCGGGCAACGTCGGCGCCGAGGCGATCAACCACCTCGTCATCTGCCGCGGCAGCGACGACAGTGGCCGCGGCGCGCGCTCCCGACGAGTCGCCTTCGAGGCGGTCACGGCGGTCCGCAACCCGCTCCCCGCCGTCGGCGGCACCGAGCCCGAGGCGATCGAAGAGGTCCGCCGGCTCGCCCCGCTCGCCCCGCACCGCGAGCTCAGGCGCGCCATCACCCCCGGCGACTATGCGGCTCTGGCCGCGCAGGTCCCGGGCGTGCGCCGGGCCGCCGCCGAACTGCGCTGGACCGGCAGCGGTCAGGAGATGCACGTCGCCGTCGAGGCGGCGGAGCGCCCGGGGGCCGCCGTGGCGGGAGGCCCCGCAGGGGCCGTCGACTTCCCCGAGCCCGGCGAGGCACTGCTGCGGGCCGTCGAGCACAGCCTGCTGCCCTACCGCCGCGTCGGCCACGAGCTGGTGGTGCGCCCCGCGCTCCAGGTCCCGGTCGACCTCGCGCTGTCGGTCTGCGTGGACCCCGCCCATCAACTCGGCCATGTCTTCGCTGAGTTGCGGTGCGTGCTGGGCAACCGCCGCCTTTCCGACGGCAGACTCGGGTTCTTCCACCCGGACGCGCTGACCTTCGGCGATCCGGTCCGGGTCAGCCGCCTGGTCGCCGCCGCCGCGGCGGTCCCGGGTGTGCTCAGCGCCAAGGTGACCCGTCTGCGGCGCCTTTTCCGCACCGACCAGGGCGAGTTGGCGGCCGGAGTGCTGCCGGTGGGCGCGCTGGAGGTAGCGGTGTGCGACAACGACCCCGCACGGCCCGAGAACGGCCGGCTCAGCATCGAGATCGGAGGCGGCCGATGACCGGCACCCCGTGCAGCTGCGGTTGCGCCCGCGGCGGAGCCGACCCGGCGACGCCGGTCGAGGTGTTCAACCCGCCGGGCCTGGACGCGGTGCGCTACCGCGTGGGGGAGTACGGACGCTTCGTCTCCGCCATGCTGGACCGGCTCTCCGGCCCGGCCTACCCCGCCCTGCGGAACCTCACCGTGCGCACGCCGGACGACCCGGCGATCGCGCTGGTCGACGCCGCGGCCGTGGTCGGCGACGTCCTCACCTTCTACTCGGAGCGGATCGCCAACGAGGGCTACCTGCGCACCGCCACCGAGGAGGGCTCGCTCGCCCTGCTCGGCGGCCTGGTCGGCCACAAGCCCCGTCCGGGCGTCGCCGCCGAGACCTATCTGGCGTACACCGTGGACCGCGATCCGCGCAGCGGCCAGGAGACCACGGTCGTCGTCCCGCGCGGCACGCGCTCGCAGAGCGTCCCGGGCCAGGGCGAGGAGCCGCAGTCCTTCGAGACCGTCGAGGACCTCGCGGCCCGCTGGTCCTGGAACGAACTCCAGGTCCTCCAGCGGCGCCCCTACCAGCTGACGGTAACCCAACTCGCCAAGCGCAGCAGCCTGTTCGCCGCAGGCACGACCAACAACATCAAGCAGGGCGACCAGCTGCTCCTCATCTTCAGCGCCGACCGCGACGCCGACCGCAGCCAGCGCATCCTGCTCACGGTCCCCGGCGTCAGCGTCGACCGCGACAGCGGCACCACGGTCATCGGCCTGCCGCAGGCCTCACTGCCCTCCCTCCAGGGAATCAAGGCCGTGCTCACCCGCTGGATCACCCCCGGCGGGGAGCACAACCCCAATCCCTGGCCCGAACACAGCCGCATCGTCAGCGACTTCGACGACCAGGTGCTGGCCCCGCTGCGCGGCGAGCTGGACACCCTCGACACCCCGCCGAAGCTCGCCGACCGGCTGACGCAGACCCTCGCCCGGCTGCGCGAGGCCAAGGCCTACGGGCAGGACTACCGGGACGTCTCCGACTGGTTCGAGGCCCTCGACACCGAACTGACCCGGCTGCGCAACCAGGCCCTCGGCCTGCAACCGCCGCAACCGCCGCAACCGGCCACCGCCGGCACTGGCGCGCGCACCGCCGCCCTATCACACGTGCCTGTCGTCGCCTCACCTCCCGGAGCTCCCGGCAGCGAGCCGGGGGACTCTCCCGGCGAGGTGCACGATCCGGCCCTGGCCGGCCTGGGCCCGCTGCTCTCCGCCCTGCGCACCCCGCCGGCCGGCCTGCCCCCGGACGCCCGCTCCCTCCCCCGCGATCCGCAGCGCAGCTACGCCCCCGGCTCCGACCTCGGCGCCCAACTGCTCACCGCGCTCGACCCGCGGCTGCGCGACGGCCTCTACTCCGCCTGGGGCAACGCCGACCTCGGCGCACCCCTCGCACTGCTCGACGCGCAGGCCATGCGGGTCACCGCGACGCCCTTCGGCGCCACCGCCCCGCTCAAGCCGGTCTACGACGACACCGGCCGCGTCGTCCGCTACACCGACTGGCCGCTGACCGGATCCAAGCTCACCAGCATGCGCGTCGAGTACGGCCGGGACGGCGCCACGCCCCAGCACGCGGTGTTCACTTCCGTCGAAGCCGGTGGCTCGGTGAGCATGAGCTGGAGACTCCCGGACGACGACGGCACGCACAGCTTTGGCACCGGCCAGATCGAACTCTCCAGCTCCGGCGACGAGTCGGCGCTGCGCCGGGCCCTCGCCGCCGGTCAGGAGCAGGGCGTCAGCGCACGTCTGCTGCCCCATCTCCCGGAGCGCGACCTCTTCGTCTCCCGCCCCGGCGACGACGGCCGCGTCCATGTCACGATCACCGCGACCGGCACCACCGACGAGGGCGACGGCAACGGTCCCAACCCGCCGCTGCCCGAGCCGCTCGACTTCCACCTCGCCCTTGGTGACGAGCTGACGGGCACCCAGGGCGCGTACCAGATCACCGCGAAGCGTGCCGCCGCCGACAGTGACAGCCCGGCCTCCGTCGAGGTCACCCTCGCCACCCAACTCGGCCTGACCTCACGCAATGTGCTCGCGCTCGACGCGGTCTACGAGGGCATCGCCCCCGGCAGCTGGGTCGCGGTCGACCGCCCCCGCAAGGGCGTGACCGGCGGCGTCCCCGGTGATCCCCAGCTCTCCAGGGTCATCACCCGGGTGAGCGGTGTCCGCGTGCTCTCCCGCGCCGACTTCGGCATCACCGGCAAGGTCACCGAGCTGACCCTGGAAGACCCCTGGCTGGACGAGAAGGACACCCTGCTCTCGCACATCCGTGACACCAGCGTCTACGCCCGCGGCGAGAGCTTCCGGCTGGCCGGCGAGCCGCTCACCGACGACGTGGGCGGCGACCTGATCGACCTGGCCCAGCTCCACCAAGGCCTGGCTCCGGGCCGCTGGATCGTCGTCTCCGGTGAGCGGACCGACATCCCCGGCACCCCGGGCGTACGGGGCAGCGAGCTGGCCATGGTCCTCCAGGCCGTCCAGGCCGTGGACCCGGCGCTGCCCGGTGACACGGTCCGCACCACCCTCATGCTCACCGCACCGCTCGCCTACCGCTACAAGCGCTCCACGGTGAAGATCTACGGCAACGTGGTCCGTGCCACCCAGGGCGCCACCCGCGACGAACCGATCGGCAGCGGCGACGCGAGCCAGGCCGGTCAGAGCTTCGTCCTCTGGCAGGCCCCGCTCACCTGGCTGGCCGCCGACACCCCGGAGGGCGCGGCGAGCACCCTGCGCATCCGCGTCGACGGCGTCCTCTGGCACGAGGTGGACACCCTCGCCGCGGCCGGTCCGCACGACCGGGTCTACACCACGAGCACCACCGAGGACGGCCGGATCCGGGTCACCTTCGGCGACGGCATCCACGGCTCCCGCCTGCCGGGCGGCCACGAGAACGTCCGGGCCACCTACCGCACCGGCATCGGCAGGTCAGCCAACGTCGCCGCCGAGAAGATCACCCAGCTGGCCACCCGCCCGCTCGGCGTGACCGGGGTGACCAACCCGCTGCCCGCCACCGGCGGGGCCGACCCCGAAGGCGCGGCGGGCGCCACCGACACCCGCCCGCTCACCCGCGGCTTCACCCCGCGGCGCCGCCAGGTCCCGCTGGCGGTCTCGGCCCTGGACCGCCTGGTCTCCGTACCCGACTACGCGGACTTCACCCGGGCCCGGGCCGGCATCGGCCGCGCATCAGCCGCCCAACTCTTTGATGGGCGACGCCAGTTGGTGCATGTCACGGTCGCCGGCGTGGACGACATTCCCATCGCCCCCGACTCCGGCCTGCTCACCGCCCTGCGCGCCTCCCTCGCCGAGTACGGGGACCTCCGGCTGCCCGTGCAGGTGGCGGTCCGCGAGAAGGTCCTGCTGCTCCTCGCCGCACAGGTGACGGTCGCTCAGGACTTCGACTGGGAGCAGGTGGAGCCCGCCCTGCGCGCCGCCCTCCTCGCCCGCTTCGGCTTCGACGCGCGCGAACTCGCCCAGCCCGCCTACCTCTCCGAGGTGCTGGCCACCGCCCACTCCGTCCCCGGCGTCGACCACATCGAGGTCACCGCCTTCACCGGGGTCCCGGGCGACCTCACCCCCCAGGGACTTGAGCGGCTGGGCGACCGACTCACCGCCCCCGAGGACGTGGTGGCGGCACAGCCCGCCCGCCACCGGATCGAACGCCACCGGGTGACCGACCCGGCGGGGGAGACCCTGACCGACATCGCGGCCCAGTACGGGATCTCCCTGGTCGAGCTGCTCCGCCTCAACCCCGACCTCACCGGGACCCAGCCCCTGCTGCCGCCCGCCGCCGTGGTCGTCTTCCGCGGGATCCGCCCGGCGCAGCTCGCCGTGCTCTCCCCGGACCTGCCGGACACCCTGATCCTCAAGGAGGCCTCCGCATGAGCCGGGACCCCGACGGCCTGCTCGACCTGCTCCCGGACTGGTACCGCATCCGCGACGCCCAGTCCGGCGAGCCGCTGCGGGCCCTGCTCGCGGTCATCTCCGAGCAGATCGACCTGATCCGCACCACCGTCGAGCAGAGTTACGACGACTGGTTCGTGGAGACCGCCGCCGACTGGGTCCTTCCCTACCTGGGCGACCTCGTCGGCTACCAGGTGCTCCCCGGCTACCAGGACACGCTGAGCACCGACCCCGGCCTGGCCGCCCGCCTCGCCCCGCGCCGCGACGTGGCCGACACGGTCGCGGGCCGCCGTCGCAAAGGCACGCTGGCCGTGCTGGAGGAGATCAGCGCCGCCACCGCCGACTGGCCGGCCCGCGCGGTGGAGTTCTCCCGGCTCCTGGCCACGACCCAGCCGGTGCGTCTCCTGCGGGCCGACGAGCCGTCCGCCGACCGCCGCCGCCTGCGCCGGGGCCGCCTCGCCGACCTGCGCGACGGCGCCGCCCTCGACCTGCTGGGCAGCCCCTTCGACACCTCGGCCCGCACCGCCGACGTCCGCCGCGCCGCCGCCACCCGCCGCCAGGGCGGAGTCACCCCGGCCGGCGTGGGCCTCTTCGTCTGGCGTCTCAAGCCGTACGCGATCTCCCGCGGCCCGGCCTACTGCCTCGACCGGGCCCGCAATCACTACACCTTCTCCATCCTCGGCAACGACACCCCGCTCGTCACCCACCCCGAGCCGGAGCCCTCGGCGACACACATCGCCACCATCGACAACGTCCCCGGCTTCATCACCCGCCGTCAACTCGCCGACAGGTTGAGCGACTTCTACGGACCGGGCAAGAGCTTCGTCCTGTGGCGCGACGACGAGTTCACGCCCGTCCCGCTCTCCGACATCGTGGTGGCCGACCTCTCGGGCTGGCACTACCGGCCCAAGTACGGCCAGGTCGCCGTCGACCCCGAGCTCGGGCGGATCGCCTTCGGCGCCCGCTCCGCACCCACGCGCGGCGTCTGGGTCAGCTATCACTACGCGTTCTCCGACGACATGGGCGGCGGCCAGTACCCCCGCGACCGCGTCACCCCGCCCGACGCCGCCGTCTACCGGGTCGGCCCCGGCCGCCGTTTCGAGCGGATCACCGACGCCTACGAGCAGTGGCGCGCCGACAAGTCCGCGGGCACCGCCGGACGCGAGGCGATCATCCAGATCACCCACAGCGGCGCCTACCAGGAGCAGCTGGACTTTGCCCTCGACCCCGGCGACCGCCTCGAACTGCGCGCCGCCGAGGGCACCCGCCCGGTGATCCGCCTGCTCGACTGGTACGGCAACCGCCCGGACGCCCTCAACATCCGCGGCACCGGCAGCGGTTCGAGTGGGGCGCCGGGCGGCCGTATGGTCCTCGACGGCCTTCTCATCACCGGCCGCGGCGTCAACGTCACCGGCCCGCTGGGCGAGTTGGTCATCCGGCACTGCACCCTGGTCCCCGGCTGGTCGCTCACCGACCGCTGTGCACCGCACTCGCCCGAGGAGCCGAGCCTGGTCCTCGACCGCACCACGGCCTGCGTCCAGATCGAGCGGTCGATCCTCGGCACCATCCAGGTAGTCGGCGACGAGGTCGGCGACGACCCGCTCCCGATCCACATCGCGGACAGCATCCTGGACGCCACCGCCTCCGGCCTGGAGGCGCTCTCCGCCCCCGACTGCCGCCACGCCCACGCCGTCCTGCACGCCTACCGCACCACCGTGATCGGCGAGGTGCACACGCACGCCGTCGACATCGCCGAGGACTGCGTCTTCACCGGCCGGATGAACGTCGCCCGCCGCTCGGTCGGCTGCCTCCGCTTCAGCTACGTGCCGCCCGGCTCGCGTACCCCGCGCCGCTACCGCTGCGAGCCGGACCTGGTCCGCGAGGCCGTCCAGGAGCTCGTCGAGAACGGCCGGCTGCCACGGGCGGACGCCCCGGCACTGGCCGCCGCCGAGAGCGACCGGGTCCGCCCGCGCTTCACGAGCCTCCGCTACGGCACCCCGGCCTACGCCCAACTCGCTCGCGGCTGCGCCCCGGAGATCTCCCGAGGCGCCGCCGACCGCTCCGAGCAGGGCGCCTTCCACGACCTCTTCCAGCCGCAGCGCACGGACAACCTCCGTGCCCGTCTGGCGGAGTTCACACCGGCCGGCACCGACGCGGGCATTTTCTTCGTGACCTGACGCCCGTCGGCCACCAGACGCAGACGCAGACCACCCATCGGCGCACCAGCACAAGAAAGTTGAGGGGGACCATGCACGGCGACTTCTCGCGCCTGACCCACCAGCCCGGAAAGCACTACTCCGCGGTGCTCGCCCAGCAGGGCCGCGTCCAACTGGACGCCGACGCCAACGAGCAGGCAGCGATCGAGCTGTTCCGCTCCCGCACCCTGGCCCGCGACCTGATCGGCACCGACGGCGGGCCCGGCACGAGGTCCGGCGAAGGCCCCGGCTTCGAGATCACCTACGTAAACGGCACCCACCCGGACCTCACCATCGGCGCCGGCCGCTACTACGTCGACGGCATCCAGGTCGACGCGACGCGCCCCCAGCCGGCCCTGGCCGTCCCCAGCGGCGGCCCACGGCCGCTGGACACCGACGGCGCGGACAGCGACGGCGTCATACCGTCCCCCACCTCCGCCACCTGGTCGTACTGGAACCAGCCCGACGCCTACCGCGACCCCGAGCTTCCGGGCGACAAACTCCCCGCCCCCTTCCCCTTCCTGGCGTACCTGAAGGTCTGGGACCGCAGCGTCACCGCCGTCGAGGACCCCGAGATCCGCGAGGTCGCGCTCGGCGCCGCCATGCCCGACACGGCCGCCCGCGTCAAGACCGTCTGGCAGGTGCTCACCCTCTCCGCCCAGGACCTGGAGGTCGGCGACGGCGGTGCCGCCACCGTACGCGACGCCTTCTACAACTGGGTCGACGCCCAGCGCTCCACCGCCCTCCTGGCCGCCCGCGCCGAGCGGCCGGAGGGAGCGGCGGACGAGCCCTGCCTGGTCCGGCCCGACGCCCGCTACCGCGGCCCGGAGAACCAGCTCTACCGCATCGAGATCCACCAGGGCGGCACGGCCGAGCGGGGCGCGACCTTCAAGTGGTCGAGGGAGAACGGCAGCGTCACCTTCCCGATCGCCGAACTCGACGGCACCTGGGTCGCGCTGTCCACCCTCGGTGACGACGACAAGCTCACCCTGGACGTCGGCGACCGCGTCGAGGTCTGCGACTCCGCCTACCTCAGCCGCGGCGAGCCCGCGCCCCTGCTGCGCGTCGAGGAGATCGACCTCCCCGGCCGCCGGGTCCGCCTTTCCGCCGAGCCGCTCCCCGGCATCGGCGCGCTGCCCGAGCGCCACCCCTTCCTGCGCCGCTGGGACCATGCCTCCACCGGGACCCCCGGCCACCGCCCGCGCACCGACGGCGGCGCCCTGCCCGTCGAGGAGGGCACCTGGCTGGAGCTGGAGGACGGCCTCCAGGTCTACTTCAACCCCGGCGGTTCCTACCGCTGCGGCGACTTCTGGCTGGTCCCGACCCGCACCGTCACCGGCGCCGTCGAGTGGCCGGCCAACACCGCCGGGGACCCCCTCCTGCGACACCCGCTCGGCATCGACGTCCACTACGCCCCGCTGGCCTGGATCACCGGCGAGAACTCCCACTCCGACCTCCGCCGCGTCTTCTACCCCCTGGCCACACCGCTCTCCGACGCGAACGCGGACTCCCAGGAGAGCTGAGGAGAACTGACGTGCCCCTCTGTCCCTTCGCCTCGGTCCGGCTTCTCACCGGGCCGAAGCCGCCTTCGCCCCTCCAGCCGACCCAGATCATCGTCCACACGGCGAACATGACCCTCGCCGCCGCGGACATCCGCTTCCGTCGGCCCGACGCCCGCGGCTGGAGCCATTTCGGCGTCTCCGCCACGGGAAAGATCACCCAGTGGCTGGACACGTCCACCCCCGCCGACTCCGCGTACCGCGGCAACCTCCGCTCCGACGGCACCGGCGCGGTGTCCATCACGACGGAGGGGCACGTCTCCGACCCCTGGACGGACGCCCAGCTGGACGCCCTGATCCGCCTCCACTGGTGGCTGATGCGCACCCACCCCGCCATCGCCCACCGGGCCTGCCGCACGGCTGCCGACCCCGGCCTGGCCCACCACACGCTCCTCGGTTCGCCAAGCCCCTGGACTCCCATCCCCAAGTCGTGTCCGGGACCCCACCGCATCCAGCAGTGGGAGGACTGCCTCCTCCCGCGCGTCCTGGCCTCCTACGGCATCAGCGTCTCCGACATGCGCCCGCGCCACGAGCACGCCGAGGAGATCGTCCGGGAGCTGTTGTCGGTGTCGGTCGCATCCCCCTCCGCCCCAACCGCCGAAGAGACGCCCCTGACTCCGTCCTCGGGCCAGCTCTCGGCGATGGCGTCGCAGCAACCGTCCCCCGCGGCCGATCCAGTACCCCAGCCCCGCGCGCAGGACTCCGCGACATCGATCCGGGCCCGCCAGCACCACCCGGTGCGCGAAGCTCTCCTGGACTTCTTCCTCCCCGACTCCGCGCCCCACGGCCCCAAGCCGTCCCCACCTCCGGCGGAGGGGTGACAAGGAGGCAGAGACGCATCGCGCGGGGTTGTCCTGATGGAGTTCGGCCGATACGAACAGGGACAACCCCGAGCGCAAGGTCCGGCCGTGCTTCCCGGCTGATGCCCGCGGCGGAACCCATAGCGCCGAATTCCGGCCGCACCCACTGTCCTTGGCCCCTGCCGCCGAGGACAGCATGGTCTTCGGCGGCGCCTCGGGGGTGGGCGGAGGCCTGCTGAAGGCGAGCATGGAAGGCGAGCTCGCCGACACTCCCCGGTCGAACCCGTGGGTGCCGTCTGCCGCCGGCGGAAACTCAGGTGGCCTCAACGCATCATGAGGGTAGAGTCGGGCGGTGCCCGAGCTGAAGCCGCTGCATGCCGGCCATGCCCCGGCGGTCCTGGCCTTCGAGCTGGCGAACCGCGCCTACTTCGCTGCCTCGGTCTCCGACCGCGGTGACCAGTTCTTCGACCAGTTCGCCGACCGGTACAGCGCCTTGTTGACTGAGCAAGAGGCCGGCATCGGCGCCTTCTACGTGCTCGTTGCCGAGGATGGCTCGATTCTGGGCCGGTTCAACCTGTACCGCTTCAGGGATGCCACTGCTGAGCTCGGTTACCGGGTCGCACAGCACGTCGCCGGCCGCGGCGTGGCGACCGCGGCCGTCCGGGAGCTGTGCCGGCTGGCGGTGGCGCGGCACGGGCTGCGCACACTGCGGGCGGCCACCTCCCGTGACAATGCCGCGTCCCAGAGGGTGCTGACCAAGACAGGGTTCGTCCCGGTTGGCCCGGCGGACCCGGCCGACCTCGGCGGTAAGCCGGGCACCTGGTATCAGCTCGAGCTTGGCGGCCGTGGTGCGGATGCGGTTGCCGGTCAGCTCGGGGCCGGATCCGGTGAATGACCAGCAAGGAGATCCGGTTCGACTGCCGGCACCGGGGCGACGGCGGCCCGCTCGTGATCGTCCCCCGCATCGACGGAGCACCACTCACCGAGCTGATCGACGGGTTCGAGATCGCGGCCGGAATGCAGCCCGCAGGCGACGCCTACGGCGGTCTGATCCCGGAGTTCTTCCGGTTCGGCCCGATGCAGGACCACTTCCTCGGACGGTCCGCCAAAGCTATGGGGCCGAAGACACCCGTTCTTGGTCGTGAATGCGGCGAGTGGGGATGCTGGCCTCTCATGGCCCGCATCACCACGCCAGCCGACCTCGTGATCTGGGACTCTTTCGAGCAACCCCATCGCAAGACCCGCGAGTACACGGCATTCGGTCCGTTCCAGTTCGACCGTCATCAATACGATGACGCTCTGCGCGTGCTGAACGCCGCAATCGTCTCCGACGAGACGTGATCCGCAGCCGCCGGCGCTAGTTCAGCGGAATCTCGTGCTGCGTCAGGCAACGTTCGCCCTGTCGACGACCTCCTGAAGGCGTTGGTCGTCGGCGTGGCGGTTTCGCCAGATGATGTAGCGACGGATCATGCTGCCCTGCTCCTTGTGGGTGGTGTGGTCGGTGCCGTCGAGGGTGAAGTAGCGCAGGGCGGTGAACTGGGCTTCGATGCGGTTGAGCCAGGAGCTGTTCGTCGGCGTGTAGGCGATCTCGACGTTGTTTGTGGTGGCCCAGTCGCCGACGCGCTGGCACCATCTGGGCCCGCCGCCATGTCACCACTGACCCGGTGCCTCTGCGGATGATCCGCAGCAGGCGCTGTCCCTCGTCATCGTCGATGTGTCGAACCTGAACTCTGTCGGCCACGCCGACCAGTTTCAGTGAACGCGCCGATCGGGATCCGGTTCCCGATCGGCGCGTCGCGGACTGCAGGCGGCGGTATCAGCCGAGGTGCCGGGCGAAGAACCTCAGCGTGCTCTCCAGCTCGAATGCCGGGATCTCCCCGTGCTTGCCGGGGTTGGCGTGCAACGTTTTCTCGGCCGAGGCCAAGGCGTCGAACAGCGCCAAGCTCTGAACCCGCGGCACCCGCTCATCGTCCCACTGCACCAAGAACTCCACTGGGACGGTGATCCGCGCGGCGGCCTCGGCCGAGGCCAGCACCCCGCCCAAGCCCAGTACCGCCGCGCGGACCCGCGGTTCGGCAGCGACGAACGGAACACCGAGTCCGCATCCCAGCGAAACCCCCCAGTAACCCACCGGGCCGGCGCCTACGTGCTCGAGTTGCTGAACCGCGTCCAGGACCGCCCGCCATTCCGGCACGGTCTGGCGGGCCACGAGCGCCTGGAAGTCGGCGATCAGCGGGGCCAACTCTTCACCGGCTTCCACGCGAGCCTGGTTCTCAGTCGCGATCCGGTCATACTCCTCAACCTTCGGCCGGTCACCATGGGCGGGAACGTCGACCGCCACGACCGCGAAACCGCATTCGGTCACGAAGCGGCGTGCACGAGCCAGGACGTCAGGAGCCTCCTTGTGCTGACCGCCACCGTGTCCCATCAAGACGAGCGGACGAGTGGCGACGGCACCTTCTGGCGTCCACAACACGCCAGGAATGTCGCCGAGGGTGAAGAGCTGTTCGCGGACGCCGCCGGACGATGTCTCAGATATGAAGCGCATAGCGGTTCATGCCTTTCGGGATGCCTCTGCGGGCGCTCCCTAGGCCATGCGAGGGAGGGAGGCCCGACCTGTCAAAGCGTTGATCGGTCTCACCTCCTCAGTTCGCAGCAGTGCACGGCGGCAGGAACGTATCACGAAGGACTCCACCCTGGCCCGGGCAGGGATGCCGACAGGGCGAACGTTGTCCGATGCGGCACTAGCGAGGAACGCCGGGCCTTCAGGCCCGGGAGGAATCGCTTCTCAATTAGGGGTGACCCCGCACCGGAGCACGGGTCTGCACTGTTGACCTCACTCGGGACGCTTCTGATTCGCGATGTACTCCTTTACCACGGCGAGCGGTGCGCACCCGCATGAGGCGGCGAAGTAGGACGGCGACCAGAAGTGTTCGCCCCACAGGTACTTGCGGATGTGGCCGGGGAACTCCTGCCGGAGCCTGCGGGCGGAGACATCCTTGAGGCTGCCGACGAGCCGGGAGATAGCCACCTTGGGCGGGTAGTGCACGAGTAGGTGTACGTGGTCGCGTTCGCCGTTGAACTCCCGCAGCTCCGCGCCGAAGTCGGCGCATACGTCGCGCATGACCTCTTCGCAGCGTTTGAGGATGTCGTCGGTGAACGGTCCGCGCCGGTACTTGGGGGTGAAGACCAAGTGCGCGTGGAGGGTGTAGACGACACTACGGCCCCTGCGGATATCGGGGTTTGGCTCCCATCGAGGTGACACAGAGCAATGTTATGATCACGTTCGTGAAGGTCGTGACGCAGGTGAAGCTGATGCCGGAGGCCGCGCAGGCCGCCGCGATGTCGGCGACCCTGCGCACGGTCAACGATCTGGCGTGCTGGGTCTCTGAGGTTGCGTTCGCCCATGGCGTGCCGCGTGAGTACGAGCTGCGCAAGCACACGTACCCGCACCTCAAAGTCTGCGGGCTCGGGGCGCAGGCGGCGCAGCACGTGATCAAGAAGGTGCGTGACGCGTACACCACGCTGCACGCCAACATGCGCGCCGGGAACCTGGGCAAGCCGAAGTCGAAGCGGCGGATCAAGGCGGAGTCCAAGCCGATCACGTTCCGCCCCGAGGCCGCGCAGCCGTATGACGACCGGTGTTTGTCCTGGCAGTACGACCAGCAGACCGTGTCGATCTGGACCACCGCCGGACGCATCAAGAACGTCCGCTTCTCCTGCTCCGCCGACGCGCTCAAGATGCTCCAGCAGTACCGCAAGGGCGAGTCCGACCTGATCGAGCGTGACGGCAGCTTCTACCTGATCGCCACGTGCGAGGTTCCCGAGGGCGAGCCCTACGAGCCGGACGGGTTCATCGGCGTGGACCTCGGCATCGTCAATATCTCCACTACGTCCACCGGCTACCAGGCCGCCGGGCGCGGCCTGAACCGGTACCGCAAGCGGCAGCTTGCCCTGCGGGCCAAGCTCCAGAAGAAGCGCACCAAGAGCGCCAAGCGCCGGTTGAAGGAGCGCTCCCGCCGCGAGGCGCGGCACGTCAAGAACACCAACCACATCATCGCCAAGACGATCGTGACCGAGGCTGAACGCACCTCGGCCGGGATCTCCCTGGAAGAACTCAAGGGGATCCGGCAGAGGGTACGGCTCCGCAAGCCCCAACGGGTCGCACTCCACGCCTGGGCCTTCGCCCAGCTCGCAGACTTCATCGTCTACAAGGCACGCAGGGCCGGTGTCCCGGTCGTGTTCGTGGACCCCGCCTACTCCTCCAAGGAGTGCGCGGACTGCGGACACGTCGACCGGCTCAACCGGATCTCCCAAGCCAAGTTCGCATGCCGGTCGTGCGGCGTCGTTGCGCACGCCGACCGGAACGCTTCCCGTGTCCTCGCCCGCAGGGGCAAGGACGCGTGGACTGCGGGGCGTGAGTCACGCGTCCCTCCCACCCCATAAGGGTGTCTGGACGGAGGAGCCAACCCAGCAGCCAGTCGGGCGCTACCTCCAAGCCCGGTCCATTAGGGCCGGGTCAAGTTGACGACAAGCCAGCCCCCTGCCGAACTACCCGACCCGCGACGAGATCCGTACCTTCCTGCGCGACCACAATTGAAGACGCTGCAGCCCGTCACTGGCAATGGCGGGCGAGACTCGAGGTCGACCGCCCCAAACGCCAACGCCCGTTTGCGTGCCGTGCGCGTGGACGAACTGCAGAGGTCCCGCCAGGAGTTCGCGAAGCTCATCGTGGAGACAGGCGAGGAGATGGGTGAGCCGGTCGCCTGCACCGCGCGCCTGGTGGCGGCATGGGAAGACGGCGACGTCCAGCTCCCCAGGGCGGTCTACCGGCGGATCCTCACCCGGCTGACTGGACGCACCATGCAGGAGCTGGGCTTCAAGCTCAGCGCCCCGGCCCGCCCCGGCGTACCGGCAGGCACGGCGAACGCAGAGGAGGAGCAGGTGAACCGCCGCGGGTTCATGGCCGACAGCGCAGGCGCGGCCCTGTCGCTCATTCCCGTCCTCTCCCCACGGGATGGGGCCCCGCCGGGCCAGATCGGCGCCGTGAACGTGCGTGCCCTGGACACGGCCGTGGCGAAGATTTACGCCCACGACCACGACCACGGGTCAGCCGCCATGCGTCGTGACGCCTCCGACGCCCTGCACACCGCCTACTCGTGGCTGCAGGAAGGCACCTACACGGCGAAGACCGGCAAGAGGACCACATCAATCCACGTCAGGGCAGACACAAGTACCTCCAGCGCACGCCACGGGATTCACCGCGCCCCCGGCGCGCACCGAATGTGCGCTGAATCGCTGACCAGCACAAACCCAGCCCCCACTCGGTTTCGAGAAGCCCTCTTGACACCACTCACCTGGGTTCCGTTGGGGCTCGAGTCGTCCCAGGGCATGCCGTTGCGGGAAGTGGGACGCGCCCGAAGCAGTCGATGTTCGCGGAGCACACCTGGCTGGCAGCCGACAGTGGGGCAGGACGGCGGGAATGGCTCCAGAGCCCGCGGTGCGCGACCGGAGCGATGCGTCACGTGCTGTCGAAATTTCGAAGGTGCCGACGACTCAGTGGCGGCCGGCGGTCGGGGGCTGGGCTGTGCTGCTGCGCTCGACCAGGCTGGTGGCCAGGTCAACGCGCAGCGCGGACGGTGGGTTGCCGCGGGCGAGGTCGATCACCATGCGCGCGGCGACCTCGGCCATCTCGGTCAGCGGCTGGCGGACGGTGGTCAGGGGTGGGCCGACCCAGCGGGCGATGGGCAGGTCGTCGAAGCCGACGACGCTGAGATCCTCCGGGATGCGTAGGCCCAACTCCCGTGCGGCCTCGTAGACGCCGAGCGCCTGCAGGTCGTTGCCGGTGAAGATCGCGGTGGGCCGGTCCTTGAGGCGCAGCAGCTCCAGGCCCGCCCAGTAGCCGGTTTCGTGGTAGAAGTTGCCCTCGCGGATCAGTGCGGGATCGAAGGCGACGCCGCCCGTCTCCAGCGCGGCCCGATAGCCGTCAATCCGGGCGCGGCTGCACATCATCCGCCGTGGTCCGGCGATCATGCCGATGCGCCGGTGGCCCAGGTCGAGCAGGTGGCGGGTCGCGGCGAGGCCGCCGTTCCAGTTGGTTGTACCGACCGCCGGCATGTCCTGACCGGGGTCCCCGGCCGGGTCCATCACCACGAACGGGATATCACGACTGGTCAGCTGCGCCTGCTGGGCCTCGTCGAGCCCCGACAGCACCAGGACCACGCCGGTGGGGCGGCGGGCGAGCACCCCGTCCATCCAGGACTGCCCGAGGCTGAGCCGGCCCGAGGATTCCGACAGGACGACGCTCATCCCCTCTTCGCTGACGACGTTCTCGACCCCGCGGATGACCTCCATCGCCCAGGCGCTCTCGAGCTCGTGGAAGACCAGCTCCAGCAATGGGCTGGACGGGGCGCTGTTGCTGCGTCGCCGCTGGTAGCCGTACTGATGCAGCAGCTCCTCCACCCGCTCCCGGGTGGCGGGGGCGACGTCCGCGCGGCCGTTGACGACTTTCGAAACAGTCGGCGTGGACACCCCCGCCTCGCGCGCGATTTCGGCGAGTGTCGCCGCTCTGGTCACGAGCCCCTCCTGTGCTGCCCTGGTGTGCGAAGTACGTAGTCGTTGCGGCTGTACGAGACGGATATTAGCTGGTCAGGGCCCCGGGCCGGTACGGCCGAATCGAGATCTTCCAAACCCTTGACGGAGATCGATGTTACGCCTAGGTTTCCCGCATCATTCGGCAATCTCTTCGAAAGTATCGACGGAGTGGCAATCCAATGGGTTCTCTTCGCATGACCGTTCGCAACCGTGCGACCCGGAACAGATTCGCCGCAGTAGCGGCAACGGCCGCGCTGGTGCTCGGTCTGACCGCCGCGTGCGGCTCCAGCGGCGGCTCCGACTCCGGGACGATCCACGTCCTCGTCTACGGGGACGCCGCGAACAAGGTCGAGAAGCAAATCGTCGACACGTTCAACAAGACCTCGAAGGTCAAGGCGGTGCTGGACACCATTCCGGGTGCCGACTACCAGCAAAAGCTCAACACGATCATCAACACCCCGCAGGCCCCGGACATCTTCTTCAACTGGGGCGGCGGCAGCATCGCGCCCTTCGCCAAGAAGAACCTCCTGCTCCCCCTGGACGACATGATCGCCAAGGACCCGGGGCTCAAGGCCAACTTCCTCCCCTCGGTGTTCAACACCGCGGTGGTCGACGGCAAGTCCTACGGTGTCCCGATGCGCGGCACGCAGCCCGTGCTGCTCTTCAACAACAAGAAGGTCCTGGCGAGCGCCGGCCTGAGCGTCCCGCAGACCTGGGACGACCTGATCAACGCCGTCAAGGTGCTCAAGGCCAAGGGCCTGACCCCGATCGCGCTCGGCGGCGGCGACCAGTGGCCCACCCTCATGTGGTTCGAGTACGTCTTCGACCGGGTCGCCGGACCGGGCCTGTTCCAGAAGGCGCTCGCCGGTGACAAGAGCGCGTGGGCGGGCCCGGACAGCCAGAAGGCTCTGGGCATGCTGAAGCAGCTGGTCGACGCCGGCGCATTCGGCAGCAACTTCGACTCGGTGAAGTTCACCGACGGCGGCTCCCCGGCGCTGCTGGCCAAGGGCAAGGCCGCCTTCGAGCTGATGGGCTCCTGGGAGTACTCCACCCAGCAGTCAAACAATCCCGACTTCGCCAAGACCGACCTCGGCTACAGCGCCTTCCCGACCGTCAGCGGCGGCAAGGGCGACCCGAACGACGTCGTCGGCAACACCAACAACTTCTACTCCGTCCTGAAGAAGACCCGGCACCCCGACGCCGTGGCGGCCTTCCTCAAGCTCATGTACTCCGACGAGTTCGTGAAGGCCCAGCTCGGCATCGGCAACCTGCCGACCACCACCAACACGGCCAAGTTCCTGTCCACCTCGGCCAGCCCGGACTACTCGCAGTTCCAGTTCAACCTGGTCAAGGCCGCGCCGTCGTTCCAGCTGTCGTGGGACCAGGCCTACCCGCCGGCGGCGGCCACGCCGCTCCACACGGCCATTCAGAAGTTCTTCGACGGCAAGACCGACGCCAACGGCTTCATCCAGGCGATGCAGTCGCTGTCCAACTCCTGAGTAGGACCGATGAGCTCACTTTCTCTCGCAGCCGTGTCCGGCCGCCGCCTCAAGGCGCGCCGGGCCGGCGTCGGGGTGACCCGCCCGGGCTTCGTCTGGGCGGTACCCGCGACCTTCTTTTTCTTGTTGTTCGCGATCCTCCCGCTGGTGCTGGTCGCGGTGCTGTCCTTCACCAGCTGGGACGGCATCACCTCGCCGCACTTCAACGGCCTGGCGAACTGGACCAAGCTGATCCACGACCCGGTGATGACCCAGAGCGTCTGGCTCACCCTCGTACTCACCGTGCTCGGGGTCGTGACGCAGACGCCCGTCAGCATCCTGCTGGGCGTCTGGGCGGCCGGCCCTCATCGCAACCGGGCCGTGCTGTCCGCGATCTTCTTCGTCCCCCTGCTGCTCTCGGCGACCGCCGTCTCGGTGCTGTGGCGCGCCCTGCTCGACCCCAACTTCGGCGTGCCGGGCCAGCTTCCCTGGCTGTTCGGCAACGGCAACCTGCTCGGCAGCCAGGCCGGTTCGATCGCGGTGCTGACCTTCGTCGGAATGTGGCAGTTCACCCCCCTGCACGCGCTCCTCTACCAGGGCGGCGCCCGCGCGGTTCCGCAGGTGCTCTACCAGGCCGCGGCGATCGACGGGGCCGGCACCGTGCGGCAGTTCTTCCACATCACCCTGCCGCAACTGCGCAACACTGCGATCACCTCGATGATCCTCATGGTCGTCGGCGGGCTGACCACCTTCGACACGGTGCTGATCCTCACCCAGGGCGGCCCCGGCACGGACACCACGGTCAGCGCCTACTACATGTACGAGCAGGGCTTCAAGGAATACGACTTCGGCGCCGGTTCGGCCATCGCGCTGGTCCTGGTCGTGGTCGCCACCCTCATCTCCCTGGCCGTGGTCCGGCTCTCCGGCTACGACAAGATGCGCAGCACGGCGGAGGGGATCTGATGCGGCAGCGCCCCAACTACCTTGCCGGGCTGGGCTCCCTGATATGGCTCGCTCTGATCGGCTTGCCGCTTTACGTGCTGCTGATCGCGACCCTGCGCACCACCTCCAACTACTCCACCCAGGGCCCGCTGAGCTTTCCGTCGCAGCTGACCCTGAGCAACTACTTCAACGCGTTCTCCAACGGCTTCGGCCAGGACTTCCTCAACACCCTGATCGTCACCGCCAGCGTCGTCGGCATCGTGCTGGGGGTGGTGCCGCCGCTCGCCTACGCCATCGTGCGCGCCCAGGGCCGGGCCATCACCGTCGTGTTCCGGGTTTTCCTGCTGGGACTCGCGATCCCCGCGCAGGCGGTGATCGTGCCGATGTTCTACGTGATCAGCCAGGCCGGGCTCTATGACCACCTGATCGGCGTCATCCTGCCCACCGCCGCGTTCTCGCTGCCGGTGTGCACCCTGGTGCTGACCGGGTCGATGCGCGACATCACCCCCGAGCTGTACGAGGCCATGGCGATGGACGGAGCCTCCCCATGGCGGGTCTTCAGGCAACTGGTCCTGCCGCTGTCGAAGGGCGGGCTCTCCTCCATCGTCGTCTTCTCGGCCCTGCAGGCCTGGAACGGCTTCCTCTTCCCGCTGATCCTCACCCAGTCGGACTCGACCAAGGTGATCACCCTCGGTCTGTACAACTTCCAGACCGAACACGGCGCCGACGTCCCCGGACTGCTCAGCGCCGTGGTGCTGTCCATGTTCCCCATCTTCATCGTCTACCTGTTCGCCCGCCGCGCCCTGGTCCAGGGGCTCATGGGGGTCGGAGGAAAGTGACCGGCAACATGAACCCCGCCGAGCTCGCCACCCCTGTGTGGCGGGACGTCTCGCTCGACCCCGCAGTCAGGGCCAACGCCTTGATCGCGGCGATGACCCTGCGGGAGAAGACAGCGCAGCTGGTCGGCGTCTGGGTCGGCGCCTCCGACGAGGGCGGCGAGGTCGCCCCGCACCAGCACGAGATGGAGGAGCCGCCGGACCTGGACGAGCTGCTGCCGCACGGTCTGGGCCAGCTGACTCGGCCCTTCGGCACCGTTCCCGTGGACGCCGCCGTCGGTGCGCTCTCGCTGGCGCGCTCCCAGCAGCGCATCGTCGCCGCCAACCGCTTCGGCATACCCGCGATCGCCCACGAGGAGTGCCTGGCCGGGTTCGCGGCCTGGGGGGCGACCGCCTACCCGGTCCCGCTGTCCTGGGGAGCGACCTTCAACCCCGAGCTGGTGCGCTCCATGGCCACCGCCATCGGGACCGACATGCGCGCCGTCGGCGTCCACCAAGGCCTCGCCCCCGTGCTCGACGTGGTGCGCGACGCCCGCTGGGGCCGCGTAGAGGAGACCATCGGCGAGGACCCGTACCTGGTCGGCACCATCGCCACCGCCTACGTGCAGGGCCTGGAGTCCGCCGGGATCGTCGCCACGCTCAAGCACTTCGCCGGATACTCCGCCTCGCGGGCCGGCCGCAACCTCGCACCGGTCTCCATGGGCGCCCGCGAGCGCGCCGACGTCATCCTTCCCCCGTTCGAGATGGCGCTGCGCGAGGGCCGACCGCGCTCGGTCATGCACGCCTACACGGACACCGACGGCATCCCCTCGGCCGCCGACCAGGAACTGCTCACCGGTCTGCTCCGGGACACCTGGGGCTTCGACGGGACGGTGGTGGCGGACTACTTCGGCATCGCCTTCCTCAAGCTCCTGCACGGCGTCGCCGGAAGCTGGGCCGAGGCCGCCGGGCTTGCCCTCGCCAGCGGCGTCGACGTCGAGCTGCCGACCGTCAAGACATTCGGACAGCCGCTGCTCGACGCGGTCGAGGCCGGCACCGTCCCTGAGGAGCTGATCGATCGCGCCCTGCACCGGATCCTCGTCCAGAAGGCACAGCTCGGCCTGCTCGACCCTGACTGGAACCCGGTTCCGCAGGCGCTCTGCGGAGCGGAACTGGCCGTTCCCGAGGCGCTGCGCGGCAGCGTTGACCTGGACTCCCCGGCCAACCGGCGGCTGGCGCGCGAGTTGGCGGAGCAGGCCGTCGTGCTGTTGCGCAATGACGGCACGCTGCCGCTCGGCCGCCCCCGCCGGATCGCGCTGATCGGCCCCAACGCCGACACGCCGACTGCCGTGCTGGGCTGCTACTCCTTCCCCGTGCACGTCGGCTCGCAACACCCTGAGGTCCCGACAGGCATCGCGCTGCCCACGCTGCGCGAGACCTTGGCGGCCGAGTTCCCCGACGCCGAGATCTTCTTCGCGCCCGGTGCGACGGTCGACGGCGACAGCACGGCCGGCTTCGCCGAGGCGGTCGCGGCGGCCCGCGTCGCCGACGTCGTGGTGCTCGCTCTCGGGGACCGCGCCGGCCTGTTCGGTCGCGGCACCAGCGGTGAGGGATGTGACGCCGAATCGATGCAACTGCCCGGCGTGCAGCAGCAGTTGCTCGACGCGCTGCTGGATGCCGGCACGCCCGTGGTGCTCGTCATGCTGGCGGGCCGCCCTTACGCACTGGGGCGCGCCGACACGGACGCGGCGGCGATCGTGCAGTCCTTCTTTCCTGGGGAGGCGGGCACCGAGGCGATCGCCGGCGTGCTGAGCGGGCGGGTGAACCCCTCCGGACGGTTGCCGGTGAGTGTGCCGCGGCACAAGGGTGTTCAGCCCTCGACCTACCTGGCCGCCCGGCTGGCCCAGGACAGCGATGTGTCCAGCACCAGTACCAGCGCGGCCTACGGGTTCGGGCACGGGCTCGGCTACACGGAATTCGAGTGGTCCGCGCTCGACGTCAGCGTCGCGGAGACCGGCACCGACGGCAGCTTCCGGATCGCCTTTGAGGTCCGCAACACCGGCGAACGCTCCGGCTGCGAGGTGGTGCAGTTCTACCTGCACGACCCGGTGGCCTCCGTGGTCCAGCCGATGCAGCGCCTCGTCGGCTACCGGCGCCTCCCGCTCGAAACCGGGGAAGTCTGCCGGGTCCTCCTGGAACTTCCCGCGGACCTGGCCTCCTTCACTGGCCGCGGGGGCCGTCGCATCGTCGAACCCGGCGAGCTGGAACTGCGGATCTCCGCCAGCAGCACCGACCACCGCATCACGGTCCCGCTGCGCCTGACCGGCCAGGTCCGGGAGGTCGACCACACCCGCAGGCTGCACCCCGTCGTCACCGTCGAGTGCCGCTGACGCAACGAGAGCCGCGCGTGTACACCGACCTGCCCGAGGAGGCCCGCTCGTACGGCGGCGAGGTCCGGCTGACGCCGGTCAGCACCGCACTGAGCACCGTGGACACCTTCGACGTCACCTTCCCGGGCTTCGGCGGGGAGCCGGTCAAGGCGTGGCTGCGCCTGCTGGGCACGGCGACCGGCCCGCTTCCGGCCGTCGTGCAGTACGTCGGTTATGGCGGCGGACGGGGGCATGTGCTGGAGAACCTGCTCTGGGCGTCCGCCGAGTACGCCCACCTCCAGGTGGACACGCGCGGGCCGGGCTCGGGCTGGAGCCGGGGCGCGACCCCCGACTCCGGCCCGACCGGGCCGGAGGTCTCCGGCGTGATGACCCGAGGCATCAGCTCGCCGCGCACCTACTACTACCGCCGACTGCTCACCGAGGCGGTCCGGGCCGTGGACGCCGTCCGCCGGCTGGACCGCGTCGCCCCCGACCGGGTCGCCGTGATCGGACAGAGCCAGGGCGGCGGCACCGCACTCGCCGTCGCCGCTCTGGTCCCCGACCTGGCGCCACGACTCCTACGCCGAACTGCCGGACGGGCGACGAATGAGTCGCTGCGCACCGGGTCCGCCCCGTCCTGCCGCACGCGGTGATCAGCTTTCCGAACTGACGCGGACTCAACCCGGTGAACAGGGCTGTCCAGGAGCGGTTCAACGCCGTGATCCAACCAGCCACGACACGATCATCCCACCCGTAACCAGCAGTTACGGCACCCCTTGGACTCGCTCCACGGCACCCGGCTGCCCGAAAGGAACACATTCTGTGCGTACGTACGACAACCCTGTGATCAGCGGGTTCCACCCCGATCCGAGCGTGTGCCGGGTCGGTGACGACTACTACCTGGTGTGCTCCAGCTTCGAATACTTCCCCGGGCTGCCGATCTTCCACAGCAAGGACCTCGTGCACTGGGAGCAGATCGGCAACGTGCTCGACCGGCCCGAACAACTGCCGCTGCCTCTCCCCGGCGCCAAGGCGTCCGGCGGCCTCTACGCCCCCACGATCCGTTACCACGACGGCCGTTACTGGGTCATCAACACCAATATCGACGGGGGCGGCAACTTCGTCGTCTCGGCCGAGCGGCCCGAGGGGCCGTGGAGCGACCCGGTGTGGATCGACCTGCACGGGATCGACCCCGATCTGGCGTGGGAGGACGACGGCACCTGCTGGTGCGCGTTCTCCGGGCCCGAAGGCGGCATCAACATGGCCAGGATCGACCCGGTCACGGGAGAGGTTCTGGAGGGGCCCTTTGCCACGTGGTCGGGCAGCGGCCTCAAGTATCCCGAGGCGCCGCACCTCTACCGCATCGGCGACTGGTGGTACCTGCTGATCGCGGAAGGCGGCACCGAACGCGGCCACAGCGTGTCCATCGCCCGCGGCCGCTCGCCGCGCGGCCCCTGGGAAGGCGCACCCGCCAACCCCCTGCTGTCCCACAGCGGTAGCGCCCGTTCCATCCAGAACACCGGCCATGCCGACCTGGTGGAGGCTCCCGACGGCAGTTGGTGGATGGTGCTGCTCGGCGTCCGGCCCCGCGGCTTCACGCCCGACGTGCACGTGCTCGGCCGCGAGACGTTCCTGACCCCCGTGGAGTGGGACGAGGACGGCTGGCCCGTCGTCGCGCCCGTTCTCGAGAGCCACGCGGCCCCGGGCGGTGCCTGGCACCCCGTTCCGGCCCTGCCCGCCCGCGACGACTTCGACGAGTCCGCTCTCGCTCCGCAGTGGGTCTCGCCGTTCACCCGCCCGGAGGGCTCCTGGTCGCTCACCGAGCGCCCTGGCTGGCTGGCCCTCTACGCCACCGGCGCCACCCTCGACCGCCCCGGGTACACCTTCGTCGGCCGCCGCCAGCAACACCACGACTGCCGCGTCACCGCAGCGATCGACCCGGGTACAGGACGCGGCGGCCTCTGCGTGCGTCTGGACGAAGCCCACCACTACGAACTGGAGGTCGGGAACGGAGAGGCCGGCGTCGTCGCCCGGATCGGGCCGCTGCGCCAGACCGTGGTCAGCCGACCGGTCCCGTCCGGGCCGCTGACCCTCACCGTCGCGATCCGGACGTGCGACCTTGTGCCCGCGTCGCCCGAACTCACCGATGGCGGGACCACCGGCCCCGACACCGTCGCCTTCTGGCTCGGCGATCCCGACGTCCCGGACGCCCAGCCACTCGTCGAACTGGACGGGCGCTACCTGTCCACCGAGGTCGCCTGCGGCTTCACCGGCCGCGTTATCGGCATGTATGCCACCGAGGGCGCGGTCGCCTTCGACTGGTTCGAGTACGCCCAGACCTCGGCGCCCTCCGCTTGACGCTCGGCCTTCGGCCGCGTGCGACACCTGCGTCCGTGCGGGCACCGCACGCGGCATGCCGCGAGACCTGCGGACCCCGTACCAGGAGGACCAGGGAGAGCGTCCCGCCGCGCTTCACGTTCGTGGGGCCGGTTCCCGGGCTCACGCCCGGGAACCGGCCCGTCGTCGTCAGCGACTGCCGTGCCTCACTGGCCGAAGCCGTAGGCGAACAGGTGGTCGGTGCCCGTCGAGCCCGTCACCGGCAGGGTGATCGACGCCACCTGTTTGGAGGCGTCGAGCGGCACCTTCGTGGCGAAGACGTAGGTCTTCACGTTGTCCCGGCCCCCGCTCCCGGTGTTGCGGTAGGCCGTCGTCACGGCCGTCGTGTCACCCGCGAGCGGTTTGCTCGACCCGCCGTTGAGCGTCCAGTCCGAGAAGCCGACTGTCGCCTGGGAGGTAGTCCCGTCGGTATAGGTGACGGTCACCGTGCCGGAGACCCCGCTGCCGTCGGTCGGCGCGTTGGTCGCCGTGCCCAGCAGCCCCAGCGACGCACCCGACGTACCAGCCGGCATGTGGACGGTCTGGCCGGCCATCTCCAGGTTGTCCAGCTGACCGGACGTCACCGTCGGCCAAGCGTAGGAGATGCCGTCGACGGTGACGGTGGAGCCACTCGTGACGCCCGCCGCCGAGAGCGCGTTCTGCGAGAACGCCCAGCCGTCGTCGTCAAAGCCGCCGGAGAATTTCGTGCCGTCGGGGTAGATGCCTTCGTTGGTGTCGTACGGCCACAGCGCGCCGGGCTTGGCGACGGCCACGCGGAGGGTCGCCCCGCTCAGTGCCGTACCGGTGCTGTGGTCGGTCAGTGCGAAGGTGACCGGGAACGTGCCCTCGTTCGCGCCCGCCGTCACGTGAACCTGCGCCTCGGCGCTGCCCGAGGCGGGCACCTGCAACGAGCCCGATGCCGTGTCCAGCGTGACGCCGGAGGGCGCCGTCGCCTTCCAGTCGACCGTGACGGCCTTGCTGCCGAGGTTGGTCAGGTCGAGTGTCCCGTCACCGGACGCTCCCGGCTGGAGCACCAGGCCGTCGCTGGAGGGACCGGTCGCCGCCAGCACTCGGCCGCCGCCCGTGGTGTCCGACGGCGGCACCGCCGACGGGTCGGACGCCCAGGAGGTGTTGGGCTGGGTGCCGAGCGTGAAGTCGATCGTGCCCGCGCCCTGGAGCTGCTGGTACGTCAACCATGAGGTCTTCCACTCCTTGCCCTGGACACCGAGTGACTGCACGTACGGCGCGTCGGGTGCCGCCTGCGGCGCGTTGATCTGCACCGTCTTGCCGCTTGCGAAGGTCACCTTGGCCACCGGGAACGCCGGGCTGCCGAGTACCAAGGTGTCCGTACCCGGCGTCTCGGGGTACATGCCGAGCGCGGACCAGACGTACCAGGAGCTCATCGCGCCGAGGTCGTCGTTGCCGAACGAGCCGACCGGAGCGTTGAAGTACAGGTCCTGCTGGGCCGCGCGGACGGCCGCCTGGGTCTTCCACGGCTGGCCCGTGTAGTCGTACTCCCAGGGGATCTCCACGCTGGGCTCGTTGCTCAGGTTGGCGTTGGTGTCGCCGGGGTTCGTGATGTTGTCGAGCAGGCTGTCCAGGAAGGACGAGTACGCCTTGTCACCGCCGCGCGCCTGGATGAGCTGCTGCAGGTTGAACGGGACCATCGGCGTGTACTGGGCCGACGTGCCCTCCACGAAGCCGTTGGAGGTGCCGGGGGTGAAACCGCCCGCGAACTGGCCGTCCTTGTTCTTGCCCTGCATGTAGCCGGTCTGCGGGTTGAAGACGTTCATCCAGTCCTGGGCACGGGAGGCGAACTTCGTGTAGACGGCCATCTCGCCCAGCGACTTCGCGAAGGCAGCGACGGCGTAGTCGGCGGAGTCGTACTCCAACTGCGTGGAGACCGGGCCGTAGAAATTGCAGCAGCCGTAGTCGTTCTCGTCCAGCGGGAGGTAGCCCTTCGCGTCCCGCACCGACTCGCCCGGGCGGTCGTTGTTCGGGACGGTGGCCTCGTGCTGCAGGGCGGCGAGCGCCTTGCCCGTGTCGAAGCCCGTCGCGCCGAAGGCGTACGCGTCGGCGATGATGCCGGCGGCCGGGTCACCGACCATCACGTAGCTCTCACCGTTGTTCGAGGCCCACTTGGGCAGCAGGCCCGTCTGGTCGTAGCCGTTGAGCATCGAGGTGACGACGTCGCCGGCGACCTTGGGCTCGACCATCGCCATCAGCTGGGTCTGGGAGCGGTAGGTGTCCCAGCCCGAGTAGTTGGCGTACTGCGCCTGCTGCCCCCGGGTCAGCTTGTGGACCTGGTCGTCCATGCCCATGTACTGGCCGTTGTCGTCCGAGAAGACGTTCGGGTGCAGCAGCGCGTGGTAGAGCGCCGTGTAGAACTGCACTTGTTGATCCGAGGACCCGCCGCCGACCTGGATCTTGTTCAGCAGCGCGTTCCAGGCATCATGGTTCGCCCGCTCGACGGCGTCGAAGTTCCAATTCCTGATCTCGGTGGCGACGTTGTCCGCCGCACCTGCGTCATTCGTGTACGAGATGCCGACCTTCGCGCTCACCGTCGGATTCGAGGAGGTGTCGAAGGTCAGGTACATGCCGTTCGCACCCGTCGTGGGGGGCCCGACGGCCTTCCCCGTGGCGGACGCCTGGGGTGCAGCACCGGCGCTCGGTGCCGGGGACGGCGTGCCGGAGGAGGTGGTGCCGCTCCCGTGCACGGTCGGGGACGGCGCCGCCGGAACGGTGAAGTGCTTCTCCTTGAGCGCTTTCGACGGGTGCGCCTGCAGGGTCTGCTGGGACCTGCCCGCCTTCAGCGACGTCGCGCCAGGGTTGATGGTGTTGCCGACCCAGGTGCCGCTCGCGGTGAACGGCTGGTCGAACTTGATGTCGAAGTGCAGGGTGTACCTGTTGCTCGCGCCGCAGAAGTGACCACTGTCGATCGCGCCGCTGATCTCCTTCTTGTTCACCACCTGGACGCGGGTCCCGTCCACCTGCGTGGCGCCTCCGCTGAGCTTGAACAGCAGGTTCGCCTGCCGGCCCGCGGGGAAGGTGAAGGTACCCAGCCCCGCGCGGGTGGTGTCGGTCAGCTGGGTTTTGACTCCGTTCGCGTCGGTCACCTTGTAGGACCCGACGCCCGCTTGCTCGTCGTCGTGGCTGAAGCCGACAGACGCGTTGCCCAGGTCGCCCGACAGGGTGCCCGTCACTGGCAGGATGGGCAGGTCGCCCGCCACGCCACAGCCGGGTCCCGAGAGGTGGGTGAGGCTGAAGCCGGAGATCTTGTTGTCGTTGTACTCGTAGCCCCCGCCCGCAGGGCGGTCGGGCGTCGTGTCGGGACCCCACTGCACCATGCCGGCGGGCATGTCCGGGCCGGGGAAGGTATCCACCGCACCGGAGGTGCCGATGAGGGGGTTGACGAGGGACGCGGGGTCCTTCACGAAGGCCGTCGTCGCGGCGCTCGCGGCATAGGCGCCCCCGATCGCCGGGAGCGGGAGTACCGCAATGCCCAGGACGGACACCACGGCCAAGCGTTGACGGAATCTCTTTCGGTCACGTGGCGCAACTGAACGTCGGGGTCGGACCATTGGTTGCCTCCGCAGCGGTTCGCGCTTCGCACATGAGGTGCTGACGTGCCGAACAAGGGGCATGCCAGCGAGAGGCAACGGTGCCGGTCCCTCCGACGGTCTGACAACGTTGCCATGCACGGTTGTTGAGTGAAACGCTTGTGCTTGCCGCATGTCAACGAGGCCAACAGGACTTTCTGAGCGCGAAGTTCATAGCCGGGCGCTGTCGGCGTCACGGTCCCCGGGCCTACGGGTGCCGGGATCCCTGACGGACCCGGCGGTAGCCCCAACTGGCCTTCACGCGCAGGCGCCTGAGGTCGAGGACGCAGACCCGCCCTCACCGGACCCGCCAGGAGCAGGGCTGAAACCGTGATGGAGGTGCGGACCTCAGCAAAGGCTCCTTGCTCTCCGCCGTCGCGAGCGTGCACCACCCAGGACGCGTGCGAGGGCTCGTTTCTCCCGTCGCGACGGGGCGTCAGCCACGACGCGGCCCGCCACGCCCCTCCCGAGGCACGCACGCCCTCCGGAGTTCACTCCTTCGCAAAAGCGTCGGGCCGAGGCACCACTGCGGGTGCCGATGAAACATCCGGCCGGGTCAAGCGACACGTCGGTACTCATGATGGGTTGCGCTGAGTCGGTCTCGTCGGCGGACCTCCAGGTACCCGATCTGTGCCGGCACGCTGATCGGTTTGGGTAGCGGTCGCAGCGGTGCGGCCTGATTCATGGCGCGCTGCGGCCGATGCCAGTTGTGGAAGGTCTCGAACTCGCGGAGCACATGTAGGAGGTGGCTCTGGTCCCGGATCAAGGTGCGGTCCAGGAGGGTGTGTGGCAGGAACGGACGCGCGGGACACGCCTGTGGCCGAACCGCCCGGACTTCCTGCCCACCTGGAAGAAGGACGAGGATGCCGCCTAGACCGCCGCGCTCTCCGGATCGTCCGGCGCCAAGCTGCGAAGCCTGCGCCTGATCACCAGGATGATCAGTGCGGTCGCTGTGATGCCTGCCAGAGCGGCAGCGGCGAGGGTGAGGGGTGTCAGTGGCCTTTGTGCCTGCTCACCGCATACCGGAACATCGTGTGCAGGTGTCCTGTAGGGCCACTGGGGTGTCCAGCCGATCGTTTCGCCCGGATGGGCAGGATCGGCGACCAAGTACCAGCCCTAACGAGGGACCCGAGAGGTGTCGAAGACGTCGTCGGCGTTGCCCCAGCACAGCACGGGGATCCCGGCTGCGGGGTTGAACTCGGTGGACGGTTGCGGTTTCAGTGCCCGCCAGCAGGGCTTGTTCCGGAGAATCGCGTACTCGGCCACGTTGCTCGACGTTCCGCGCCATGTGGCGGAGTACCTCGACCGCCGGTGAACCGAACCAAACACGCGTGACGGCGAAGCAACCGGGCGGTCGGCCGGCTCATCTTGCTGATCAGCGAGGCGCACCGGGCGCCTTGGGTGGAGATCCACGGGAGGGAAGCCCATGACCAGGACGACAAGGACTGGGATGAAGGCGCGTGGCGGCCGCCTGGCCGTGGCCGGTGCGCTGGGGGCGGCCTCGTTGGCTCTGGTCGCGGTGCCTGCGTACGCCAAGGGTGATGTGGATGTCACGGCGCCGCACACCGCGCATGTCGGCGAGACCTCGACGGTCACGGCGCACGGGGACGACGATGCCGTCCGCTACTCGCGGATGTGCCTGCAACAGCGGGGCGGCGGGGACGCGTGGCGCCAGGTGGCCTGCGGTGCCGTAGTCGCCAGCGGCACGGAGGCGCGGGCCGCCGCGCACGTGAAGGAGGCGAGGCGCGGCCCGGTGGAGTTCCGCGCGGTGATGTACGGCCTGACTGGCCCGAGTGATCACCACCCAGTGCGCTGGCGCATGTCTGACCCGGTGACGGTGCACGTCCGCTGAGCCGTCAGCGCGGATGTGGACAGTCGGCACCACTACTTCCGCGGGCGCCCCCTCACGGATCGGACGAGCATCTCTTCAGCCGGCTTTAGCCGACCTTCGGTGGTCTCCACCGCCTCAGGGTGCAGGCGCGTTCGGCCAGGTGGTGCCGTGGCTCGGGCAAGACCTCGGCACCCGATCCGAGGCAGTCGAGGTCCTTGTGCACCTGGCCTTCCCGATCTGTCGGCAGCCGCGGAACCGGGTCGCCATGGCCCAGAACATCACGGGCGAGCTCTACGAAGACCGGATGCCGGACAAGCCGAGACAACGAGGCGGATCCCGGTCAAGCCGCAATTTCCCTCCGTGACACGACTCCGGTCAGCGGTTCCTGCGGCGGTTCTCGGGGACGCTCAGCCAGCCTCCACCCGCGGAGCGTACCCGGTCGGGCCAGGAAGCGGCGTGCGGTCACCGCGACGGTCCCGGCAGAACCCGCTCCAGGGCTTCCCAACTGGTGTCGCGGGCCCTTTCCGCCGCTTCGGCTTTTCCACCACCACGCAGGCCGAACAGGCGTTTGGCGATGAGGAGATAGACGCTGATCGCCACGTTGATGGCCAGGGTGAGAATCTTGGCCGGCGTGATGCGTCCTTCGGCCAGCTCATAGATCTCGGGAACGAGCAGTACCGTCGTGGCCACGAATGTCAGGTATTCCGCCCAGCGCTTGGTCAGCCACAGCCCAATTGCCTCGATGCCTTCGAGTACCGCGTAGGCGCCGAGGACGAGCCCGACTGCCCACAAGGTCGATGACCGAGCGGTGAAAGCCTTGTCGAGCTCGCCCAGCAGTCCTCGCCCGGACCTTCCGGTGGGCCCGCCGACGCCGTTTTGCAGCACGTCCATCGTCCGGTAGAAGGCCCCGCTGAGCCGTCCGCGTTCGTGTGCGAAGCCCAGTACGGCGATCGATAGCACGCCGAGTACCAGAAAATGAACGACACGGTCGAGCGCGATCAGCCGCAGCACGTAACGGTCACGCAGGGGCCTGCCACGCAGCGGAATCTCCACCTCGGCGCGCTCGGGTGGAAACTCCCGGTCCGGGTGATCTGTCGGCCGTACCGGTAGCCAGGCATCACAGCGCAGACACCGGTGCCAGCGAAGTCCGTCCCCGAAGTCCTTGACCAGGACTCCGTCCTCGGGACGCACCTGGGCCGCGTTCGTGCCCTCCAGGCGGTGGCCGCGCCGCGCGCACCCAAGAATCTCGTACCAGAACAACTGGTGTCGCTTGGAGCCGATGCCCGGGGGCGGATACATACCGATGTCTTCGGTCATGGTCGTATCGTCTTGCCGCCAGGGGCGTCTGCGTAGCACCCGTGGCCGTGTCTCACCTTGCCATTTTTGTCGGCGGCACGGCCAACCGCTCAGCCCCGGGTGGGTGCGGCACATCACTCCATGCAGGGCGGGTAAACGGGCTGTGCGCGCGTCAATCACGGATCTGCAAGGACGGGCCCATAAGGATGTCGGACAGGGCCGCCGACACGGGCGACAAGATCAAGGGCAAGACGAAAGAGAGGGTCGGAAAGGCAGTCGGCAACGAGCGTCTTGAAGCGGAGGACGGGCCTGACCAGATCGAAGGGGGCGTCGCACCGACCGGAGAAGGGACCGAGGACGCCGTCCGGGACATCCTCGACGAGGATCGAGTCCTCCGAGCGGCATCCGGACGAAGGCAGGCGGCGGGCAGCCGGACATCCGGCCTCCGCTCTGCTGACGCCGGCCATCAACGCACCGCATCCGGTGGTGGATGCCGGGATGCGACGAGAGGGCGGTCGGGGTCGGCCGCTGGTGGAGGGGGGCGTGGACAGTGGGTAGCAAGAGCATCCGTGCCATGCGCGAGACCGGTGGCCGGATCGGCCGGTGGTGGGCTGCGCTGCGCCGGACACCCGTGGCGATCTGGAACGACGACGTAACGGACTGGGCCGCCGCTTTGACCTACTACGCGGTCCTGGCCCTGTTCCCCGTGCTGCTGGTGCTTCTCTCGGTGCTGGGGCTCACCATGCCCACGGCGAAACCGGAAGTGATCGACCGGCTCACCCGCGTGGCGCCTGCCGCATCCCGCGACTTGCTGCGCAGCGCTCTGGAGCAGATGGCCGGCCAGTCCTCGGCAGCCTGGCTGCTGGTCTTCTTCGGCGCGGTCGGGGCCCTGTGGTCGGGCTCCAGCTATCTGAGTGTCTTTCGCCGGGCCCTGCACGCCATGTACCACGTCAGCTCGCACCGGCCGGTGTGGCGGACGGCCCCACGCATCATCGGCACGGCCATCGTGCTGATCGTCCTTCTTCTGACCACGACGCTCGCTCTGCTGCTGAGCAGCAGTCTGGTACGACGCCTGGGCCGAGCGCTGGAGATGGGCAGCCTTCCCCGGGCCGCGTGGGACACCTTGCGCTGGCCCGTTCTGGCAGTGGTGGCCATCGCCCTGGTCCTGGTGCTCTACCGTTCCGGTCCCGCGTCGTCGCGTCCGCTGCGAAAGATGGCGCCGGGTGGGGGTCTGGCGATCGTGCTCCTGCTGTCGACCTCCCTCGGTTTCACCGTCTATGCCTCTCATGTGAGCACCTACCACCGCCTGTACGGCTCCCTGGCCGGGGTCGTGGTTTTCCTCATCTGGCTGTGGCTGTCCAACCTGGCACTCCTGGCAGGTGCCCAGTTCAACGTCGAGCTCGCGCGGCAGGCCGCCAGCACTGATGCGCGCGGACATGGACAACCCTGATGGCCGGTGCCGACCGGGCGTGAGGCGCGCGTGAGGCTGGTGCGGGGCGAGCAAGAGCGGAGTCGGTGTGGCGGGGCCCGATCGGCCCTACTGGCCGATGTCTTGACAAGACGGCAACAGCGCCGACGCCCTGCACTGCGGAGACGCCCGAAAACTCACGCAGCTCGTGACCGCCGCGGGAGACGGCGTCCTTGCGCAGCGTGCCGCTGGCCTGTAAGCGATTTGGCCGCCCGGACGGCCTGGTACAAGGACGCCTTCGGGCTGCGGAGCGTCTTCGACCTCCACCTCGAAGGACCCGGCCCCAGCGGTGTGGTCCTGGAGCATCCGGACGGCCGGCGTGTCGAACTCCTCGTCAGCCCCGGCTCCACCCCCGGCCTAGGTGCGCCGGATCCGCTGACCGCGGCGGCCACCGAGGGCTACGGGCACTTCGCGGACACCACCCCCGACCTCGACCCGGTCCACACGGCCCTGCTGGCCGACGGAGCGGGCGAGGTCACGGCACCGGGACCGTCTCCCGAGCCCGACGTGCGGGCCGGACGGAACTATGGTGCTCGGAATCGGCGAGCGAGATGGACGATCCATCTTGGTTCGGCCATATGCCGGGAACGCGCTGAAAGTGGATCGAGAGGCTCCTTCGTGAAGGGCCCTCTCGGCGTGGTTTGGGCCGCCTGACGGCAGTAGTTGACGGCAACGTCAGCGGACGGGTGCTGCACGAAGCGGCGGGTCGTCCCCTGGATCATGACGGCGACGACGCAGATCAGACCGGCCTGCAGGCCTTTGGTGGCTCACTGTTTGACCGTGGTCCAGTTGTTGCCGAGGGCGTTGAGCTGCCCGGTGGGCATCACGTTGTGTACCAGGTTCTTCGGGCATTCCCGTCCTTACCGGTCTGGGACTCCTGCGCGGCGATTTCCCACCGGGCCGAGCGGGCCCTGAGCGTGAGCTCGTACCCCAGCGGCCAGCGCCCGGCTTCGTCCCGGGCTTCCACCTGCGCGAGGACCCGCACCTTTGTGCCGTCGGCTGGGACGGACTCGGCGACCGCTGCCTCCTCGGCAGCGAGGACCTGCCGGACGGTGACCGCCTGGTATGGGGCGGGGAGACCGGCGACAGCTGTTACCGGGCGCGAGGTAGCGGCTCATCTTTCCGACCCCCGTCAGGTAGGCGGCGGGGAACGGCCCGACGGCGGAGGACAGACCGCCCTTAGGGACACTCGCGCCGTACGGCGACTTCGGAGCGTCGGCCCGGGCTGGGGCGGCCATCACGCCGGGCGCGCCGGTCACGGTGAACGAGGCGCCCGCGCGGTGTTCCGCGATACCCGGTTGACCTTCAAGGCGAAGAGGCTGTTCGGCTACATCAACACCCACGTCACCGGCAGACAGGTGATGGTCGCCGACCTCGTGAGGGCCAGGCCCGACGAGCGTGACGCCGTACGCGCCGGCCTGAGCGAAGTGCAGCGGCATGGCCGCCCAACGAACTGGAATCCGTCGCGGCGGCCGCGCTCCCGTCAACGGCCTCACCGCACCGCAGGTCCTGGAGGCGCTGGGGCTCACCACGGGGCAATGCCTCCTGATCGCCAACGGAGGCGGCAGCACCGGCTCCCTGACCGTCCAGCCAGCGGCGGCCGCCGATGTGGAGGTGACGGCAACAGCCTCGCCGTCCGGCGAGGAGCGCCTCCGCAGCCTCTGGGCCTGGATCGGTGTTCCGTGGGTCAGCCTTCGGAGGGACGCGGGGCGCGCAGGTGCGCCCGTTCCTTCAGCTCCTCCTCGTCGACCGGGGTGAGCATCGGCTGACCTGGCGCGCACAGCATGGTCACCACGAACTTGGTCGGTGCGTCCGACAGGGCGTTGCCGTCCTGGTAGTGGATCACGTCACCGCCTGGTTCCCAGAATGTCCCACCGGCTTCGACCACACGCTCCGGCTCACCCTCGAGTTCGAACCGGAGCGCGCCCTCCATCACGTAGCCGAACGACGGGCCCGAGTGGCGATGCGGAGGGAGCCCGGGGTGGCCGGGAGGCCACTCGACGAGGATGGTCATTCCCGAACCGCCTTCGGGAAAGAAGGGCGGAGTGACTTCCTGCAGCAACTTGACTTCGGGCGGCAAGGAGATCTCGTGGGCGCTCCCGTGCTCTGGGTTCTTCGTGGACATGTACCACACCTCCGTAAGCCCGCCCGGAATGGACGATCTCGCGTCGGCCACCCTCTGTACGGCCCCGCGCGGAGCACCAGCAGGCAGCCGTGCCCGAGCCCGGCTCCACGTCTTCCGATCCGGCCCGGCGTAGGCACTCGACGATGTCGAGCAGCGTGTACGCCATGCCCATGAAGTGGCTGCCGACGCGGACCCGCCTGCCGACGTCCTCGGCCGGTGGGTAGACGACGACCTGTGGTGTCTCGGTCACCTTTTCAGAGTGCGGCGCGGGCCGGCAGCGCGCATGCGGGACGCCGGGGCCGTTCGCAGTCTGGTGGTGCTCGGGGCCATCACGGTGGCCTACTGATGCCCCGCACCGATCAACGTGCAGAGCGCGACCGAAGATCACAGCATCCGATTTCATCAGTACCACCTGGAGGACATGGGGTGTGTCCGCTACCGCAAGGTGTGCGACCTGGGGGGCCGTGAGGTCGACCAGTCCGAGATCGGCAAGGGCTGCGAGCTGACCCGTGACCGGGTCATCCCGATCACGGACGAGGAACGGGGCAACCTCCCGCTGCCGACGGCGAAGGCGATCGAGATCGACGCCTTCGTCCCGCTGGAGGACATCGACCATCCGCATGGGCGCCGGGTACTACCTCGCCACCGGCGGACAGGTCGCCGCGCAGCTGTGCAAGCTCCTGGTCGAAGCGCTGCGCCGCTCCAGCAGGGTGGCCATCGCGAAGTACGCGTGGAGCGGCCGCGAGCGGCTGGGCATGCTCCGGGTCCGTGGCGAGGCCCTGGTCCTGCAGGAGTTGCTGTGGCCCGACGAGATCCGCGAGCCCACCGAGCTGCTCCCGTCACCGACCGAGGTGTCAGAGAACGAGATCGAAGACGCACTCTCGTCCTCATGGACACCATGACCCTCGACGCGCTCGCGGGTGAGGAGTTCACTGACCGGTACGTCGGGGCGATCGCTCAGATCGTCGAGGCCAGGCGCAAGGAGAAGGCGCTTCCCGAAGCGCCCGAGCCGGAGCAGCCGGCCCAGGTCCTGGATCTGATGGCCGCGCTGAACGAGTCGGTGCAGAAGGCCAAGGCCTCCCGCACCGCTGGCGCGGGCCCGGTGCAGGTGCACGAATTGCCCAAGCCGAAGAAGATGGCGGCCGCGAAGGAGCAGCCGGCCAAGAAGACCGCGGCGAAGAAGACGTCCGCCAAGAAGGCGACGGGCCGCCGCCAGCGCAGCGCCTCACCGCGCTGACGCTAGGAGCTGTCCGGGCGATCACGCGTCCCACTAGGGTGACCCGGTGGAGGGACTCGATGAGTGCTGTGGAGATGAGTCGCGCGGAGGCGGTCGCGCTCGTGCAGCGGATCATGCAAGCGGACTACGCCTCAGACGACGAGGTGGACGGCTGGCTGGATCGGCTCGACAGAGCGCTGGCATGCCCGTCCGGTCATGTCAGCGGCTTGATCTTCTGGCCGTCGGAGCGGGAGCTTTCTGCTGATGAAGTAGTCGATCAGGCCCTGGCGTATCGGCCGATCGCTTTGTGAGGTCGGTGCTCAACTCCGAAGCCAGATAAGCAGAGCCGTGCTGGTTGTAGTGCCGAGGAAGACGTAGCCGCGTTTGATGCCCCTATGGATGTCAACCGACAGGGGGACGAGTACACCGCCGAGGCAATCACCGATTACCTCGCCTGCCGACGCAGCCGCTGGCCGAACAGCACCAATCCGCACCTGCTGATCAGCCGGAACACGGCCACCACCACGACGGCAGTCGGCACTTTCCGGCTGGACAAGCTGGTCAGGCCGCTGCCCGTGGGTCTCGACCGGTTGCGGCAGGACCGCATCCTGGAGGAGGCTCTCTCCAGCGGCGCTGATCCCCTCCACCTCGCGCACGTCTTCTCACTCGGTGCCAAGACCAGCCTCCGCTACACGACCGCAGTCGCCCTCTCCGCTGCCGAACAGGATTCACGCACCCGCTGAACGGGACGCCCCCCTGCCGCACTTCTCGATGGACCGCCACGGCATCATGGCCGCGCAGCACAATCGAGCAAGGGGAAGCAGATGACGGAGTTCATCGTTCACGACGATCCTGTCGGACGTGCTCAGAGCAACTACATCGCCCGGGCCGACCTCGCCCCTTTTGGGCAGGACGGGCAGATGGAGCAGCTCTGGCTCAAGCCCCTCAACGACGGCACGTTCTCCCTTGCCTGCATCCCCTTCTGCGTCTATGGACTGGCCCTGGGAGACCGCGTACTTCTCTCAGCGGATGACGAGGTCAGCGAGGTGGTGGGGTTCTCCCGGCACCGCGTCCTGCGGATGCTTCTCATGCCCAGCCCGGACCCGACACGGCTGATCGAGGCGACCACTCGCATCAAGCACGAAATCGACGCGGCTGGCCTGCTGAGCGAATGGAGCGGGGACCGTCACGTCGCCATCGACGTTCCGCCTCAGACAACCCCTTCGCCGCTGTTCGAGGTGATGGAACGCGAGGTCGCAGAGGCCGACGCGTTCTGGGAGTGGGCTGACGCCATGCCTTTCTCCGCCCCAGTCTGATCGAATCAGCACGTGACAACCGCCCACAGTTCCAAGAACTGGCCGCTCTGACACCACGAAACGGCCTCCGCATCCCTCAGTTCGCAGCCCAGAGGCCTCAGATTTCCTGAACTGGCGGAGGTTCTCGATCACCCCTTTCTACTGTGAGCCGGGACTTCGCGGAGCCCCTGAGAAGGGAGGGGCCGAGGGCCAGGTGGGCTACTGGCGCCGGAACTACCTGACGCCGGTCCCGCGCGTCGACTCCCTCGATGAGCTCAACGACGCCTTCGCAGGCTTCGAGGAGGCCGAGGAGAACCGGAGGATCGGGATGCGGATCCGCACCATCGGTCAGGACTTCGCCCGTGAAGCCCCGCTCCTGCTGCCACTGCCCGAGGATCCCTTCGAGACCGGCCTCGCACTGAGTTTGCGCCGTGTAGAGCACCTCACCCACACCCAGGAACGCGTCCTGCGCTGCATCCGGCAGGCGATCGCCGACCGTGGTGCGCAGGCCGGGTCGGCGACGCTCCCCTGGGGCCGGCCGGGCTCAGGCACCCCCGGTGCAGTAACCGTGCCGGGGGAGTGGCACCGCCACGCCTCAGGACAGGCTGCCCTTCTCACACGCCTGGCGGGCCACCTCGCGGAGCCTGACGTTGCTTTCCTGGGAGTAGCGGCGCGGCACGTCGAAGGCCCGGTCCTCGGTCAGGTGGTGACTGGCCCATGAGGATGCCCATGGCTTCCCCGATGACATGCCGGGTGGCGACGGTCTGCTCCAGCTGGGCGTGGGTGCGTGCGCTGGAGAAGGCCACCGCGGCATGGGAGGCGAGCAGCCAGCCGGCCATCTCACTGACCTCGGTGAACGCCCCTGGGGGGAGTACACGTTCAGCGCGCCGAGGTCCTCGTCCCCGGTGAAAGCAGGAAGCCCATCATGCTGCCCAGTCCCAGTTCCCGGGCCGGGGCGTAGGAGGGCCAGCGCTGATGCTCGGTGGTGAAGTCGGTGATGCGGAAGATCCGCTCTCGCAGATGAGTGCGGGCCGCGTCGAGACACGGGCCTTGCTGCAGTCGCCCTTGCAGCAAGTCGCTCGACGACCATCTGGTCCGTGAGGGCGAGAGTCTCCACGGGGTTGCCGCGCAGAATCAGTACACCGGCGGCGTCGCAGCCCTCGACCAGCTCGGTGGCCGACTCGGTGATCCGCCGCAGCGTGGCATCGACCGGATCCTGCGCCAGCAGGTCGCGCGCCATGGTCGCCATCTGCTGTGCGAACACACGCCAGTTCATGTCGTCTCCCGTCGAGCCCTTGGCAGAGCATTTACCCGCTTTTCCCGTGGCCGCGGACCAAGAACGCCTCAAGTCATCCTCTGGCCACATCCCCGGATCAACGGCCCGTCGGATGATGGTCACCCTGCTGTCCTGAACGACCAGCACGCTCACCCTCAGGGTGGCGATCACCGGGGCGGCAGCGGCCACAGCATTCGCCGTCCATCTGGGCCGAAGGCCGTTTGGGTGCCTGGCCAGTACCTCTGCGGCGAGTGCGTCGGGCAGGGGTGTGAGCGTGGAGGGGCCATGGGCAGCACAGCTGACGGGACAGGTCCGAGTTACCCACGGCCGATCCGGGCAGAACTCGGAAACAGCTCCGGCCTGCCTTCAGGCGTGAACTGTCGATGCGGCGAGTCAGGTGGCAGTGGCGCCCTGGCCGCGCCGGATGCGCCCGAGGAGGTCACGGTGGTACGCCGCGAGACCTCCTTCGGAATGGGGGCGGGGCTGCCGGTGAGGGTGTACGTACCACTCGTCGGCGCCGGCGTACTGGACGGCGACGCGGGCGCTGCGCCCGTCCTCGGTGAGGGCGGTGCGGAGGGCGAGGTCACCGGTGACGACGCCGACTTCGTCGGTCATCGTCCCGCCCGGGCCGGCGGTGACCGTACTGGTGTAGAGGTCGGTGTCCGGGTTGGTGTTCATGCGGGGCAGGTGTCCAGCATTTCGTTCAGCTTGTTCTTCTCCGGCTCGGTGATGTTGAGGGCATAGACGTACTTCACGTGGGTCCAGGCACGGCCGTAGGTGCACCAATACGAGTGCAGCGGCGGTGCCCACTGGTCCGGGGACTGGTCGCCCTTTTGCCGGTTCGAGCTCGCGGACACTGCGACCAGCTGCGGGTTGGTGGGGGCGTTGGCGAACTGGCGACGCTTGGCGGTGGTCCACTCATCGGCTCCGGAGCGCCAGCCGTTGGCGAGGGGGACGACGTGGTCGATGTCGGCCTCGGTGGACGGCCTTGTGGAAACCTTCCCGTCGTAGGCGCTGTACCAGTCCCGGAGACGGCGTGGCACTGGTCGTCCTGGACGACGTCTTGGCCGTCTCGTTGCAGGATGACCTCGCGGGTATCACAGGGGCCGTACTGGGCGACCCAGTGGGGGGAACTTCGAGCGCGAGTAGCCGGTCATCGGATGCGGAGCGGCGACGGTGAGTTCACCGAGTTCCTTGCGGGCGACCTCGGCCGGCGGCGGCTAGGGGAGATCCGGGCGCAGGCTCGGGGCACCGGCCACGTTGGTGGCGGGCACTGCGGCTGCGGCCGCAGCCGCGGGAGTGGAGCTGACAGGGGCGAGCAGCGCGGTGACCGCCGCGGTCACCAGAGCAAGCTTCGCGTGGAACGGATGCATGCGCTCATCTCTCTCGATCGGCAATGAAGCTGATCAAGACAGGTAGCGGCCCTAACGCGCCGGTGCGGGCGTATCGTCAGCGGTATCACTCGGATGGCGGGTGGGGGTTCACCGGAGAAACGAACCACCAACGGCCCCGCCACCGCTTGAGGCGACTGCTCACCCGCGGGGAGCAATGGCGTCACTCACTTCCGGGAACGTGATTGGTTCACAGCGACGCACTGGCCTCATGCGCGTCGCCCACGGTCTTGCCTGTGTGGGCGCCTGTTCAGCTCCTCGTTGCCGGGGGCGCGCTGTTCGGCCTGAGCTCGGCCTTTTCGATGGCGGTCGTGCGACTGAGTTCCCTCGGTTGCCGGTCTCGGGTGTCGGCTGTACGCGCTACCCCGTAACGGTCCCGGCAAATCCAAGCCACGACATCGCTTTAGGGGGAACCGTCCACGGCGTGCGGCGCGCATATACCCCTCATTCCTTGGAAGTAACTCATATTTTGTATGCTTGTAGGGCTGGAGTAAGGGCATTCGTTGGCCAGGAGGTTGATAACGATGGTTCCCCTGCTTCTCGTTCTTCTGTTGGCTCTGATCCTCTTCGGTGCGGGCTTCGCGCTGAAGGCACTGTGGTGGATCGCGGTGATTGTGCTCATCGTGTGGCTGCTCGGTTTCGTCGTCCGGTCTGCGGACAGCGGCGGCCGTAGGGGCCGCTGGTATCGCTGGTAGGCGAAAGGCGCCCGGCGCGAGGAGCGTGCCACGCGCGAGCAATGAGTGGGCCCGGCCGCTACGGCCGGGCCCACTGGCGTGTAAAAGACGCTTCTTTGCGGCGGTTGGGAGGGATCGGGCTTATCGGACGCACCGCAGGGTACGTGAGTCATGCACCGGCCCCGTGGACTCAGCAGTGGAACCCTGCTCCTCCTGTCTGCGGGGTCGGCGCGTATCGCGCTTGCGTCTGGTTCGGTCGGGTGGCCAGGCCGCTCGGCCCCGGCACAGGTGACCTTCCCGGTATGCCTCCGCGCGGTCCTCATTGCTGCCCAGCCGGGGCACGTCGGTGACCCGGTTGCGGATGGCTCTGCGACGCCGCCACCGCTCGATCGGCCTTGTGCTGTCGCGGCCCGTCCAGCCTTCAGGTGCAGTGGAGGGTGTGTTTCCTGCCGTGTGGGTTGCACAGGGGCGGGAACTCGTTTTTTCGGAGAGCGGACCGTCCATCCTAGCTGTGGGAGTTGTCATGCCGGCAGGATCCAGTTCCAAGCGTGAGCGTCAGTACGAGCACATCAAGGAGGGCGCGCAGAAGCGCGGTGCTTCTGCGGGGCGGGCGAAGGAAATCGCCGCACGGACGGTCAACAAGGAGCGTGCGAGGTCGGGGGAGTCGAAGACGGCGAGCAAGACCTCCACCGGCGACAAGAAGTCCGCGTCGCAGCGTGGTGGCGAGCGCTCCGGCAGCGGTGCGCAGGGTCCCACCAGGGACCAGCTCTACGAAGAGGCCAAGAAGAAGAACATCGAGGGCCGCTCCTCGATGAACAAGGACCAGCTGCGTAAGGCAGTCGGGCGTTGACTCTCGGCTGCCGCGGGCGCCCCGAGGGGCGGAGCCTTCACCGGAGCTCGTCCCAGCAGTCCGACGTCCGCGAAGGGCAGACGAGCGGGGAACCTGCACCGCACGCGTCACCGACGAAAGGCATCCATGCGTATTGCTCGCCGTTCCGCGTTCACTCGCTGGCAACGCTGGCGCTCCGGTCCCACCCTGCGCATCCCGCGGGGCGCCGACGACGTCGAGAACGCCAACCGCAGGTTCCTGCTGTACGGCGTCATGCCCCTGTGGTTCGTGCCGGCTGTCGCCGACTGGGTGATGCACCGCCGGTCCGATATCGAGCACACGAGCGGTGTGCGCGAATCAGCGGTTCACGCCCTGATGATGACCGAGGCAGGCCTGCCAGTGGTCGCGGGCCTGACCGCCAAGGTGAATCCGCTGGTGCTGTCGCTCATGGGCGGCGCCGCTCTCGCGCATGGGGCCACAGCGCTGTGGGACGTGTCGCTGGCCACCGACAAGCGTGAAGTCACGCCCGTCGAGCAGCACATCCATAGCTTCCTCGAAGTCTTGCCGCTGACGGCCGCAGCCTTCACCACCTGCCTGCACTGGGACCAGGTCCGCAAAGCCCTCAAGGGCGGCCGCCGCGCCGACGACTGGAAGCTTCTTCCCAAGGAGCGCCCGCTGTCCGCCGGCTACCTCGGCGCCATCGCCGCCGGAGTCGGCCTCTGCGTCGTCCTGCCGTACGCGGAAGAGATGATCCGCTGCGTACGGGCTCGTCCGCGACGATAGGACCGTTGACGCCGATGACTGAAGCAACCTCCCCGTCAAGTCGGCGACTTGGGCTTGTGCGACGCTCTGCTGCTTCGATGCTGCCGTCCCTGTCTCGCACGGTGCCTGACCCATTGTCAGTGCCTGCCTCTACCGCGCGCCGGAAACTTCACTCGGCGCGATGACTGTTCTGCCTCTCAGTGTTCGGCGGCGGCCCGGAATTCCTGGGTTAGGGAAGCGATCTGCTGGAGGTTGAGGCCACTGGTCACGTTGCTCAGGAGTCCGCCGATGGTCCCGGAGTCGGCCCAGCCACAGAGCAGTTCGACGTTGTTCTTGCCGCACTGCATCTTTCCGCCGGCCGAGCCAGGACTGAAATCCTTGGCGTCGGTGATGTGTGCTCCGGCCATGAGATCGGTGTTCTCGTAGGCAGCCGAGCGCTGGGCGAGTTCCTGCGCGAGTTGTGGGTCGGTGGTGCTGGTGTCGCTGAAGACCTCCAACACGGGCTGAGTGGGCTTGCTTGCGGTGGTGTAGAAGACGACGGCGTAGTGTTTGGGCAGCTTCCCGGCCATCTGGGCGTTGAGCCGGTCCGCTTGCGCGCCGGTCATCAGCCTGTAGCCGCTGAGGGTGGCCGGCGGGGAGACGGTGAGATTCGTGGGTCCCTTGGATGCGGCGCTGCCGAAGTCGTCGGACCGGTGCATGTAGGGTGCAGCCATCACGGTGGCCGCCACGACGATGACCACAGTGCCGATGACGACTCGACGGGTTCGCTCCCGCGCGAGCTTGGCGGTGGCCTCCAGGTCCTCGGGGATCGTGACCGGTTTGGGCTGACGCCACTTGCGGGTCGCCGTCCAGAGGATGACAAGGGCGATGGCAGCCAGGATAAACGGGGCAAGGACTTGTCCCGCCTGGTACGCATCCGAACGCGTGTCGACAGCGGCAAACATGGATCGAGAGCCTATGAGGCCCGAACGGGCATGTCCATGCCGTCATGTTTCGATCCGCTACCGATCATGTTTAGAGCGCGGATCATTGCTGTAAACCGATGTTCAGCCCGGCTGGACAGAGCTCGCGAGGAAGCGTGCCGCTGACCTGGGGCTGAGTATCGGGGAATACCTCGCCAGGCTGGTTCAGGACGACGCCAGCGGACTGCGTGCCCGCGCGGTGGACGCGGCCGCCCGGTTCCTGGCCGAACACCAGGCTGTCTTCGACGAGGCCGAGGAAGCGCAGCAGGCGCCGCGGGGGCCCGTGCGGCCTGATGGATCTGCACATCGACGTTCCCTGGATTCTGCAGGTCGCTGAGGCCGCCGGGGTGAACGATCCGGCCCGTGACGACTATGGCGTTCCCGTGTCGGCCGTTGCCCGCCACCAGGCAGAGCTGTTCGAGCAGCCCGTCTACGTCGACCCCTACGCCAAGGCCGCCGCCTTGGTGCACACCCTGGGCCGGTGCCGCTGGCTGGAGCGCTCCAACCTCGCCGTCGCCGCTGCCTGCGGCGTGATGTACCTCGAAGCGGCCGGGATCCCCGTCAAGCCTGCCCGCGAGGATGCGGTTGCCCTGAAGGATCTGTTCCTCGACCCCGCCTGCACGGCCGGGAAGATCGCCGCTCTGCTGCGGACCTGGCCCACCACCACCTGACGAGACTGCGGGCCGGGACGAGAGTGCCTCCGCGCCGAAGTTTCGCACCCGTGGTCTCCGAGCGGGCCTGCGCCAGGCTGAACCGAATCGCGGCGAAGATGACGCGCCCGCGGAAGCAGTAGGTCCGGCCGCTTGCGCAGCTGCGTGCGTGGTGGAGGGCGAGCGCGATCCGCACTTCCGGAGTGGCTGCCGATGTCATCAACTTCCTCCTCGAGTACGCCGTGCCGCAGCGGCGGCGATCCGGGCCCGGGCCGCCGCTGTCGTCGATGTCGCCCTGGCGGCCGTCGATGTCGCCGCGACGGTGTTCGTGATGAACGACGGCGGCCGCTTCCACCGCAGGCTCCTGCTCGCCGAAGCCCGCCGTCACCACGCTCTCGTCCTGCGCGCCGCCACCGCGAGCCGGGCCTGGACGAGCGAATCGTGGACGCCGCGCTTGCCACGTACTGCGTGGACATCAGCGAGCCGAAGACGCTGCGCGGTCTGCTGCCCGCCTATCGCCTCTATACCGCCCGCTGGTTGCTGGCCGACCTCGAACCCGCCCGCCGCCCGCCGACCACTGCCCCGGACACCGACCGGCAGCCCCCGGCCGACCCGGGCACACCTGCCGCGCCCCGGCCCTCGGACCTGGAACCGGGGCAGCGGGGGATACCCCGGGTCCCGTTGCAGTACGAGCGGGCCGTCCTCGCCGGCGCGGTGCTCCGTGAGAAGCTGCGCACCGTTGCCGCGCGGGGCCGGGCGTACGACGTCGTCACGCACCAGCAGGCGGCGATGCCCGAACAGCTGCTCGCGTCACCGGCCGCGGACCCCGAGCACGACGACCAGGAGCCGGAGGCCGGCCCCCGGGTGGCCATCGACCTGACGGCGCTACGGACCTCGAGGGAATCCCGCCCGGACGTGGAAGCCCTCGATCTCACAGCCGAGCGGCTGCGACACCTCCAGGACGCCTTCCCCAAGGCGGCCGACGCCTCCCGCGCCCGCGCGGACCGCTACGCCCACCGGGACGCCGACGAACCGCGCCCGGTGCACGAGGACGACCAGCGGGCGCACCGCCCGCCGGAGCCCGGACCGCACCGCGGCCGGGAGGTCGGCCACTGAGAGGCTGTTCAGGTCCGCTGGTCTGTGACGTTCTGTGACAGGTGGCAGAGTCGCTCGGTTGTGCGCCTGACCGGCAAGCGGTGGCGGAACGGAGCGCGGCCCGGTGGAGAACCGTCTTCGACTCCGACAGAGCTCGACCCGAACGGAAGGAACCCCCGTGCCCGTCCTCCGCGTTCCCCTGCGGCCGACCGCGCCGCGGCTCATGGCGGTGACCGTCGTGGTCCTGCTCGGACTTGTCGGCTGGTACCTGTTCTCGGGCCGAGGCGCAGGGCTGCTGCCGCAGGACAGCTGGGGGCCGTGGCGAGAGCAGCGGGTGCATGACTGGTGGGTGCGGGTGCGGGTCAACTCCTGGAGCGACGCGGCCGAAGCAGTCGGCTACTACGGCAAGGCGGACGGCTTCACGCTGAAGGCGTACGGCACCTCGGCCACCGCCACGGCCGTGATGGGAGGCTTCCCCCGGTTCACCCTGGGACCCGACGGCGAGCTCTCTGTTGACGGGCCTCGCGCGAGCTGAGGCACGACGCGTCGACTCAGCTCTCGGTGGTGGACGTAGGCGGGACCGTAAATCGTTCGGTGTAACTCCCGATCATGGAAGATGCATCGATGACCAGTGACAACGTGGCCGAGCACGAGGCTGTCGAGTTGGCAGCGGCTGTGTCGGCGAAGGCCGTGGACGACCAGCTGTTCGACGACGAACGGTGGGCTGCGATCGAGGACGCGCCGTTCAACCCGCGCACGGCAGCCCGGCAGTGGACGCCGGACGGCGCGAAACGGGTCGTCGGCCAGCGGGTCGACCGGCCGGTCACGGTGGATGAGAAGGTCCAGGCCGTGGCCGACCTGACCAGGGACGACGAGGTCGCAGCCCAGGTCGCCACTGACCTGCTGAAGCGGCCGGCGGTGACCGTGCACGTCACCCCGGCCGAAAGGGTCCGGGTCGTGACGGAGCTGACCAGGGACGACACCGTCGCCCAGCAGGTGACCACCGACCTGCTGCGCCGCCCGGCCGTCGCCCGGACGCCCATGCTGATCACGGTGACGCCCGCCGACATCCAGGACCGCGACGCCGCCCGCGACGTGTTCTGGCGCCTGCGCCTCACCCAGCCGCAGATCACCCAGGTCCGGGCCGACCGCGGCTACGCCGGCGACCTCGTGGACTGGGCCCGCGAACGCCTCTGGCTCACCCTGCGCATCGTCTGCCGGCCCAAAGAGGTCAAGGGCTTCGTCGTCCTGCCCCGCCGCTGGAAAGTCGAGCGCACGATCGGCTGGTGCATGAACGCCCGCCGCAACGCACGCGACTACGAACGCCTGCCCCAGCACTCCGAAGCCCACCTGAACTGGGCACTCATCACCACGATGACCCGGCGCCTGACCCGGAAAAGCCCCCGCACCAGTCAGTGGACAAAGAGGCCGCCAACCAGGCAGTGACGCCGGTTACTACTTGGTGGACTCCGGTCCAGGACGCTGCAGCCGCCCGCCGAGCAGCATCGCGCAGGCCCCAGCCGTCAGCAGCCCGCCGGCCAGGAAGGTGTCCCGCACGTCGGACAGCGGCAGAATCAGCCCCCCGAGCGCGGCGCCCGCCGCGATTCCGGCATTCACATCGCCCTGCGCGGACCGCGGAACAACGCTGTGAGCCAGCACAAGCCGGTCGCCTGGCAGGCGGGTGGGTGTGGCCGGGGTCAATCGCTTTCAGCGATGAAGCCGGCCAGAGCGGCAGCGACGGCGTCGGGTTGTTCGTCCGGGATGAAGTGGCCTGCGTCCGGCACGACGATCCCGGTGGTGTTGTCGGCCCACGGCCGGATGGAAGCTGCCATGTCGGGGATGGAACCGTGGCTGCTGGAAATCCCGAGAACCGGCACCGTCAGGTGGTGCTGTTCAAGGGCCTCATGGTTCTTCCGCGCCGATTCAGCGGCGTCCCGGTAGTAGGCCAGGGAAGCGCGGAGTCCGCCGTCAGCGGTGATGGCCGCGGCGTACTGCTCGATCTCGGCGTCGTCGAAGGTGTCGGAGGCGAGGGTCTTGGCCTTCAGGAACCAGCCGACGTACTCGCGTTCACGGCCTGTGAGCAGTGTTTCGGGCAGGTCGGGCACGAGATGGAATGCGAAGTGCCAAGTCTTCCACGCCACCTCGGGGTCGGTCGGGATGGTGTCGGGGAGGGTGATGCCCGGGATGCCGGCCGAGCAGTGCGAGGCCATGCAACCGGCTCTCGTACTTCAGGGCGAGGGAGAAGGCGACCCAGGCACCGATGTCGTGGGCGGCCAGCCAGTATGTCGACACTCCGAGCGCTTGCACCGCGGCGTGGACGTACGCGGCGACTGTGTGCGTGTCGTAGCTGCCGTCCGGGCGTTCGGAGTGGCCCTGCCCCGGCAGGTCGATCGCGATGACGTGGAACCGGTCGGCCAGGCCGGGCACCACCTTGCGCCATGCCCACCAGGTCTGCGGGAATCCAGCGAGCAGCACGACGAGGACAGCAGCTGCCCCGGCCCGGCACCCGTCACGGCGAGGCCACGCAACGCGTTGCGCAGAACGACCATGCTGGTGGCGGCCTCGATGCCGTGGCCTGCCACGTCACCCACGCACAGCAGCACCAGCCCGGACGGCAGCACCACGGCGTCGTACCAGTCGCCGCCCACCAGATGCTCGGTCTCCGCCGGCCGGTAGCGCACCGCGACCTCCAGACCGGGCACCGTCAGGGGGGC